>NZ_JBVVPS010000042.1:0-54416 GCF_055811355.1 Bradyrhizobium sp. WSM4873
CCTTCAAAAACGGCCTCGAATACTTCCACGCCGTTGCAGCAGGATGGAGCCTTAGAGATATGTGCATGCCCTAGGGCGAAGGCCGGGACCCATACCGCGTGATCTGTCGACTGCGGTTGGTAGTAGTCCCACGATAACGAGTCATCGCCAAACTATGTCTTGTGGCTATGGGTCCCGGCCTGCGCCGGGACGACACTGGTTATTGGGGTGGGCAGGTCTCAACTCACCCGCAGCAAGACTACGAATTCCTTCTCGTCGCATTCGTTGCAATCGCCGCCGCAGCCGTCCGGTTCTCGACGCCGAGCTTGGCGTAGATCTGCTCGAGATGCTTGTCGACCGTGCGCGGGCTCAAGCCCAAAATCTGCGCGATATCGCGGTTGGTCTTACCCTTGCTGAGCCAGGTCAGCACCTCGCCTTCGCGGGTGGTGAGGCCGAGCTCGCTGGTAAATTCGGGTGGCGGCGCGGTGCCGGACTCCCTGGAGAGCCGCAGCAGGAACTCGTTCGGCGCGGTCTCGCCCATGTAGTACAGCCGGAGCTGAGGATTGTCGGGCAAGGAAGCCGCCTGAGACTTCGAACTGCCCTTGCCCTTCGCCTGCTCCAGCCATTGCAGCAATGATACTGGCAGGATGAAGTCGTCGTCGGCTTGCGCGCCGTGGTGGTCCGCCAGCAGCTTCTGCGCCTGCGGGGTCGCCCACAACAATTTGCCCTGGCGGTTGACAGCGAACAGGAAACGGCCGGAGACGTCGAGCGCGGCGCGTGCGCTTTGCGTCAGCCGCGCATTGCCGAGATGAACGCGGATGCGCGCCAGCATCTCCTCGATCACGATCGGCTTGGTCACGTAGTCGACGCCGCCGGCCTCCAGACCGCGCACGATGTGCTCGGTCTCGGCGAGCCCCGTCATGAAGATCACCGGGACATTGGCAAGGCCCGCATCACGCTTGAGGCGGCGGCAGGTCTCGAACCCGTCCATGCCCGGCATCACTGCGTCGAGCAGCACGATGTCGGGCGTGATCTGGTCGACGATGCGCATCGCGGCCGCGCCGTCGAGCGCCACCATCACCGTCATCCCTGCGCTGTCGAGCGCGTCGGTGAGCAGCCGCAGCGTCTCCGGGGAGTCGTCGACAACGAGCGCGACGTCGCGCTTTTTCGACTCAGTGCTCATACGCATGCAACGTCTTCAATGTGGCCATGTACTGGTCGAGATCGAAGCGGTCGACCAGCGACCGCATTTCCGCGACGAAGTCGGCATGTTCAGGGTGCTCGCTGCCAATCTCGTCCAGCTTCAACTGGATAGCCTTGACGTAGCCGATCTGACCGAGCCCGATCAGTGCCTCGACGTGTTGTACCGGCGGTCGCGAGCCGCTCTCCGGCCGCCACAGCGGCACCGCGATCTCCTCCGAGCCGTATTGCCATTCGACCTTGAGAAGCTGGCGGATGCTTTCCAAAAGCCTGGGAATGTCGATCGGCTTCATCAGATAGCCGTCGTGGAAAGGCTGTGCCAGCGGTGTGCCGTGGGCCTCGAGCGCGCTGGCAGACACCATCAGGATGCGCGCCTGATGGTGGCCGTTGGCGCGTAGCGTCTCCGCGACCGTCCAGCCATCCATGCCGAGCATGGAGATATCGAGCAAAAACAGATCGGGCCGGCAGTGCTGGGCCAGCGCCAGGCAACCAGGTCCGTCGGGCGCGCTGAGCAGGATGAAGCCGAGTGGTGTCAACACCTCACGCAGGAGGTCGCGATGCACGGGATCGTCGTCGGTGATGAGGATGGTCTTGCGCGCGCCGTGATAGCCTGAGATCGGGGCCTCCACCGGCGCAATACGCTGCGGATTGGTGACTTCCGAGAGCAGCATCTTGACCTTGAACGTGCTGCCGTTGCCGACCGTGCTCGAGACCTTGATGTCGCCGCCCATGACGCCGGCGAGCAGCCGGCTGATGGTCAGGCCCAGCCCGGTGCCGGTCTGCGGCTGCGAGACACCGAGCGCGCCGCGTTCGAAGGGTGCGAAGATGCGTTCGAGATCGTCGCCCTGGATGCCGGGTCCGGTGTCGATCACCTCGAACTCCGCGACCGGGCTGCGATAGTGCACCACGAACTGCACGCTGCCGGCCTGGGTGAATTTGATCGCGTTGGACAGCAGATTGATCAGCACCTGGCGCAGCCGCTTCTCGTCGGCATAGACCACGACCGGCAAATGCGCCGGCCGCCTGAACACGAAGTCGATGCTCTTGGCCGCGGCTTGAAGGCGGAACATGCCGACGAGCTGGTCGAGGAATTCGGTCAGGCGCACCTCGTCGCGCGACAGGTACAGCCGCCCCGCCTCGATCTTGGAGATGTCCAGAATGCCGTCGATCAGGCCGGAGAGGTGATCAGCGCTGCGGCGGACGACGCGGACCTGGTCGCGCGGCTTGGTGTTAAGCGTCGTATCCTGCTCCAGGAGTTGGGCATAGCCGCTGATCGCATTCAGCGGCGAGCGCAGCTCGTGGCTCAGGCCCACCACGTAGCGGCTCTTGGCGAGGTTGGCGGATTCGGCGATTTCCTTGGCGCGCTGGAGCTCCGCGTCGGTGCGCTTGTGTGCATCGATCTCCTGGATCAGCAGCGTGGTCTGGCGCCGGGTCTCGGCCTCGGCGGCCCGTCGGCTCTGCTGCGCCAGCACGAACAGCCAGGCCACCACGCCGATGATGATGCTGAGCGAGAAGAACACCTTCCAGAGCACGTTGGAGACGAGCATGTTCTCGCCGGGCACGCTGACGGAGGTCTGGAGGTAGATCAGCCCCAGCACCAGCGCGACGAGGCCCGCGGAGATCACGAACACACCGATGTAGTGGCCGAACTGCGAGTTGATCCGCTGGTAGATCGGCTGCGGTAAGATCCTGGCGAGCGCGTCGGCGAACTGCACCTGCGCCCGCGCATGCGGTTTGCACAAATCATGGCAGCGCGCATCGAGCGAGCAGCATAGCGAGCAGATCGGGCCGGCATAGGCTGGACAGGAGGTCATGTCCTCCGGCTCGAAATGGTGCTCGCAGATGCAGCACTGGATCGATTCGATATTGGCCCAGCTCCTCTTCGGCTTGCGCGCGATGTAGTATTTTCCGTCGGTGAGCCATGCGATGACGGGCGCGGTGACGAAGGCGACCGTCAGCGCGACAAAGGCCGCGAGCGCTTTCATGGTCGATCCGAACAAGCCGTAGAAGGCCGCGATCGAGACGATGGTCGCGATCGTCATCGCGCCGACGCCGACCGGGTTGATGTCGTAGAGATGGGCGCGCTTGAACTCCATCTGCGGTGGGCGCAGGCCGAGCGGCTTGTTGACCACGAGATCGGCCACCAGCGCGCCGACCCAGGCGATCGCGACATTGGAGTAGAGCGCGAGCGTCTGCTCCAGCGCCTTGTAGACGCCGATTTCCATCAGCAGCAGCGCCACCATCACGTTGAACACCAGCCAGACGACCCGGCCGGGATGGCTATGCGTCAGACGCGAGAAGAAGTTCGACCAGGCGATCGAGCCTGCATAGGCGTTGGTGACGTTGATCTTGAGCTGCGACAGGATCACGAACGCGCCGGTGAGTGCCAAGGCCATGTCCGGCTGCGACAGCACGTAGCGAAACGCTTCGAGATACATGTGCGCCGGCTCGGCCGCCAGCTCGCTGGAGAGACCGTGGCTCAGCGCGAAGAAGGCGAGAAACGAGCCCAGCAGCAGTTTCAGCGCGCCGAAGATGATCCAGCCGGGGCCCGCGATCAGCAGGGCGGCCCACCACGACGTTCGCGAGGTGCGGCGGTCGCGCGGCAGGAACCTGAGGAAGTCGACCTGCTCGCCGATCTGGGCCACCAGCGAAAACACCACGGAGGATGCGACACCGAACAGCAGCAGATCGAAATGTCCGCTGGGGTCGCCGTGCTCGCCGGCGAATTTCCGCCACTCCGTGAACGAATAAGGGTTGGCCCAGGCGATCGCGGCGAAGGGCAGGATGTGCAGAATGATCCAGATCGGCTGCGTCCAGAGCTGGAAGCGGCTGATCAGCGTGATGCCGTAGGTGACAAGCGGGATGATCGCAACCGCGCTGATGAGATAGCCGATCGGGCGCGGAATGCCGAAGCACATCTCGAGCGCCGTCGCCAGGATCACCGCCTCGATGGCGAAGAAAATGAAGGTGAAAGAGGCGTAGATCAGCGAGGTGACGGTCGAGCCGATATAGCCGAACCCGGCGCCGCGGGTGAGCAGGTCAATGTCGATGCCGCATTTGGCGGCATAATAGGCAATCGGAACGCCGCAGCAGAAGATGATGGTGGAGACGACGAGGATCGCGGCGGTGGCGTTGGTCACGCCGTAGTTCAGGGTGATGGTGCCGCCGATCGCCTCCAGCGCAAGAAAGGAGATGGCGCCCAGTGCAGTGTTGGCGACGCGGGCGGCGGACCACCGGCGCGCGCTCTTGGCGGTGAAGCGCAGCGCGTAGTCTTCCAGCGTCTGGTTGGCGACCCATTGATTGTACTGGCGCCTGACGCGATCTATCCGCTGCCGCCCTGCCACTTAACCCCCACTCCCGAACTCCCGGATCCCTCGCAAAACCTGTACCAAAAGCCTACGTCGTCATTTTGCGGTGCAGTATACGCGATCTTGCGTATGCTTGCAGTGCACAAATTCGAGCCATCCTCACGGCACCAATCGCGTGTCCTCGAACAACAGTGGGGTGCTCATGTCAGACGAAGCGAACAAGGGCCTGTTATCGCCGCTCCGGCGCAAATTATTGATGGGAATGGCGGCCGTGCCGGCCATCACCATGCTACCGCGAGCGTCTTTTGCGCAGACCCCGGCGACCTCCGCGGTCAATACCACGGGCCTCGCGGTCACCGACACCGAGGTGACGGTCGGCATCCTGCATTCGGCGACCGGCACCATGGCGATCTCCGAGACCGGCTCGATCGAGGCCGAAAAGCTCGCCATCGAGCAGATCAATGCCATGGGCGGTGTGCTCGGGCGCAAGATCAAGTTCATCCAGGAAGACGGCGCAAGCGACTGGCCGACCTTTGCCGAAAAGGCCAAGAAGCTGCTCGTCAACGACAAGGTCGCGGCGATCATGGGCTGCTGGACCTCGGCGTCCCGCAAGGCCGTGCTGCCCGTGATGGAGCAGTACAACGGCATGCTCTATTACCCGACCTTCTACGAAGGTCTCGAGCAGTCCAAGAACGTGATCTATACCGGCCAGGAAGCCACTCAGCAGATCCTCGCCGGCCTGAACTGGATCGCCAAGGAGAAGGGCGCGAAGTCGTTCTTCTTCATCGGCTCCGACTACATCTGGCCGCGCACCTCGAACAAGATCGCGCGCAAGCATGTCGAGAACGTGCTGAAGGGCAAGGTGGTCGGCGAGGAGTACTATCCGCTCGGCAACACCCAGTTCAACTCGGTCATCAACAAGATCAAGCTGACCAAGCCCGACGTGATCTTCACCGACGTCGTCGGTGGATCGAACGTCGCGTTCTACAAGCAGCTCAAGGCCGCCGGCATCGACCTCTCCAAGCAGGCTCTGCTGACGATCTCGGTCACCGAAGACGAGATCGACGGCATCGGCGGCGAGAATATCGCGGGCGCCTATGCTTGCATGAAGTACTTCCAGTCGCTCGACAATCCGAACAACAAGACCTTCGTCCCGGCGTTCAAGAAAATGTGGGGCGAGAAGACCGTGATCGGAGACGTCACCCAGGCTGCCTATCTCGGCCCGTGGCTGTGGAAGTTGACCGTCGAGAAGGCCGGGTCCTTCGACATCGACAAGATCGCGGCGGCGTCGCCGGGCATCGAGTTCAAGGGCGCTCCGGAAGGCTATGTGCGCATCCACGAAAATCATCACCTCTGGTCGAAGACCCGGGTGGGACGCGCCAAGCTCGATGGCCAGTTCGAACTGATCTACGAGACCGCCGACCTGGTCGAGCCGGATCCGTTCCCCAAGGGCTACCAGTAAGTCACGGCGTTCGCCGCCGTTTCCCTCTCAGGCAAAACCTCTCCCTGGCGTGGACCGCAAATCCACGCCCAAGACCCCGCGTCGCGAACCTGCTCGCGACGCGGGACCCCTTCCCGACGGAGGACATCGATGTTCGGCGACTACTCGCTTGGTGACCTTGGCTCCATCTTCGTCATGCAGGGCTTTGCAGGACTGATCCTGTTCTCCGTCTACGTGCTGATGGCGCTGGGTCTCGCGATCATCTTCGGCCAGATGGGCGTCATCAACATGGCCCATGGCGAGTTCATGATCCTCGGGGCCTACGTCACCTGGATGACTTCGAATTTCTTCCAATCCTATTTGCCGAGCCTGTTCAGCGGCTACTTTTTCCTCGCGATGGTCCTGGCCTTTGTCGCCTCCGGTGCGCTGGGGATGCTGGTGGAATGGGTGCTGATACGGCATCTCTACAAGCGTCCGCTCGACACTCTGCTTGCGACCTGGGGCCTCAGCCTGATGCTGCAGCAGGCCTATCGCTCCGTGTTCGGCGCGCGCGAGGTCGGCGTCGAGCTGCCGCAATGGATGCTTGGCTCGCTCCACGTGACCGACAGCATCGAAGTGCCCATCAACGGCGTCTTCGTGATGTGCCTCACTGTCCTGATCACCGTCGGTGTCGCCTACGTGATGTACAAATCGCGCTGGGGTCGGCAGGTGCGCGCCGTCGTGCAGAACCGCATCATGGCCGGTGCCGTCGGCATCAACACCGAAAAGGTGGATCGCTACACTTTCGGTCTCGGCTGCGGCATTGCCGGTGTCGCCGGGAGCGCCTTCACGATGATCGGCTCGACCGGGCCGACCTCCGGACAGCTCTACATCGTCGATACGTTCCTGGTGGTCGTGTTCGGCGGCGCGGCGAGCCTGCTCGGCACCATCGCATCGGCCTTCTCGATTTCGCAGACCCAATCCACCCTCGAGTTCTTCATGTCGGGCTCGATGGCCAAGGTGCTGACGCTGCTTGCCGTTGTCGGAATCCTGATGCTGAGGCCGCAAGGGCTGTTCGCCCTCAAGGTCCGCAAGTGAGAAACTGGGGCTGATGCAATGACCGACAATCGCTTTTTCAATCGATCGGAGCTCATCGGAATTCTGGTGCTCGCGGTCTTCCTGGTGGTGGTGCTGCCCCTCACGCTC
The DNA here is from genome assembly GCF_055811355.1 of Bradyrhizobium sp. WSM4873. Classification (NCBI taxonomy): domain Bacteria; kingdom Pseudomonadati; phylum Pseudomonadota; class Alphaproteobacteria; order Hyphomicrobiales; family Nitrobacteraceae; genus Bradyrhizobium; species Bradyrhizobium sp. WSM4873. The sequence goes on from NZ_JBVVPS010000042.1 coordinate 7,114, forward strand.
GATGTCTTCAGGCTCAACCTGGTCGCAAAATACCTGACTTATGCCTTCGTTGCGTTGGGGCTGGTGGTCTGCTGGGGCTATGGCGGCATTCTCAGCCTTGGCCAGGGCGTGTTCTTCGGGCTCGGCGGCTACTGCATGGCCATGTTCCTGAAGCTCGAGGCGTCGAGCGTGGCGAACACCAAGATCCAGTCGACCCCCGGCATTCCCGATTTCATGGACTGGAATCAGATCACCGCGCTGCCGCTGTTCTGGAAGCCTTTTGGCAGCCTGACCTTCACGATCGCCGCCATCATTCTGGTGCCCGGCATCTTTGCTCTCATCATCGGCACTGCGATGTTCAAGCGCCGCGTCGGTGGCACCTACTTCGCCATCATCACCCAGGCGGTCGCGGCCATCCTGACCATCCTGATCGTGGGCCAGCAGGGCTACACCGGCGGCATCAACGGCATGACCGATCTGCGCACGCTGAAAGGATGGGACATCCGGCCCGACCACGCCAAAATCGTGCTGTATTTCTTCGAGGTCGGATGCCTGTTGGTCTGCATCATGATCGCGCAGTTCGTCCGGCACTCCAAGCTCGGGCGCATCCTGGTCGCGATGCGGGAGAAGGAGGACCGCGTCCGCTTCTCCGGCTACAGCGTCGCCAACTTCAAGATCTTCGCCTTCTGCGTCGCCGCGGTGTTCGCCGCCATCGGCGGCGCCATGTTCGCGCTCAATGTTGGCTTCATGTCGCCGTCCTTCGTCGGCATCGTGCCGTCGATCGAAATGGTGATCTACACGGCGGTCGGCGGCCGGTTGTCGATCCTAGGCGCAGTCTACGGCACGCTGCTGGTCAACTTCGCCAAGACCAGCCTGTCGGAAACCTTTCCTGAATTGTGGCTGTTCGGACTGGGTGGGCTGTTCATCGCCGTGGTGCTGGCGTTTCCGAACGGCCTTGCCGGGATCTGGGGCGATTATGTGCAACCGCGCATCGACAGCTTGATCTCGTCGCGCAAACCGAAGCCCGAAGGCTGGACCGACAGCTCGGTCGCCGACGGCGCCCCGGCGGAGTGAGGGGATCGTCATGCTCGTCGGTCATCACGATGCCGATGCCATACTGGCAGTGAGGAAATAGATCATGCTCATCGGTCATCAGCCCAAGGAATTCCTGCTCGCCGTCGAAGCGCTGACCGTGTCGTTCGACGGGTTCAAGGCGGTCAACGATCTCTCCTTCTATGTCGACGAGAACGAGATCCGCGTCATCATCGGTCCGAACGGCGCCGGCAAGACCACCGTGCTCGACCTGATCTGCGGCAAGACCAAAGCGACCTCCGGTTCGATCCAGTTCCGCGGCAAGGAGCTGACGCGGATGCGAGAGAACGAGATCGTCAAGACCGGGGTAGGCCGCAAGTTCCAGAACCCGTCGATCTATGACGATCTCACGGTGTTCGAGAATCTGGAGATTTCCTACCCGCGCGGACGCTCGGTGTTCGGGGCGCTGACCTTCACCCGCGATGCCGCCGTGCGCGACCGCGTGCATGAAGTCGCCGAAATGATCTTCCTGAAGGACCGGCTGAACGTGAATGCCGATCTGCTCAGCCATGGCCAGAAGCAATGGCTCGAGATCGGCATGCTGCTGATCCAGGACCCGGATCTGCTGATGCTGGACGAGCCCGTCGCCGGCATGAGCGTGTCCGAGCGCGCCAAGACCGCCGAGCTTCTCAACCGCATCATCAAGAACCGCTCGGTGCTCGTCATCGAGCACGACATGAAGTTTGTCGAGGACATCGCGCACAAGGTCACCGTGCTTCACCAGGGCCAGATCCTCTCGGAAGGGACCATGGAGAAGGTGAAGAACGATCCCAAGGTCGTCGAAGTCTATCTGGGTCACTAAGGAGCGCGACGATGCTGGCAATTTCTGATCTTCACGTCGCCTACGGCCAGAGCGAGGTGCTGCACGGGCTCAACGTCAAGGTCGCGCCCAATGAGATCGTGGCGATCATGGGCCGAAACGGCATGGGCAAGACCACGCTGATGAAATCGCTGATGGGCATCCTGCCGGCCAAGAGCGGCTCGGTGACCATGGACGGCGCCGAGCTCGGTGCCTTGCCGAGCTACGAGCGCGTCGCCAAGGGTCTCGCCTATGTGCCGCAGGGCCGCATGATCTTCTCCACCATGACAGTGAAGGAGAACATCGAAACTGGCCTCGTGGTCTCCGGCGGGACCGAGGTGCCCGGCGACATTTACGAACTGTTTCCGGTGCTGCTGGAGATGAAGGACCGCCGCGGCGGCAATCTCTCCGGCGGCCAGCAGCAACAACTCGCGATCGCTCGCGCGCTGGCGACCAAGCCAAAGGTGCTGCTGCTGGACGAGCCGACCGAAGGCATCCAGCCGTCGATCATCAAGGAGATGGCGCGCACGCTCAAGCGCATCCGCGACGAGAAGGGGCTTTCGATCGTGGTGTCCGAGCAGGTCCTGAGCTTCGCACTCGATATCGCCGACCGCGTGCTGGTGATCGAGAACGGCGAGATCGTCCGCGACGATCCGCGCGACGCCGTCGATGCCGCGCAGGTCTCGAAATATCTGTCCGTCTAACCAACCGTGTAAAAGGGGAGCATCTCGATGCCAGAGACACTGATCAAGGTCGATCTCACCAAATCGGCCTATGAAAATGACATGGTGCATAACCGCTGGCACCCCGACATTCCGATCGTGGCCTGGGTCAATCCAGGCGACGACTTCATCATCGAGACTTTTGACTGGACCGGCGGTTTCATCAAGAACAACGATTCCGCCGACGACGTGCGCGACATCGATCTATCGATCGTGCACTTCCTCTCGGGCCCGATCGGCGTCAAGGGCGCCGAGCCCGGCGACCTCCTCGTCGTCGATCTGCTCGACGTCGGTCCGATGAAGGAGAGCATGTGGGGCTTCAACGGCTTCTTCTCCAAGCAGAACGGCGGCGGCTTCCTCACCGATCATTTCCCGCTGGCGCAGAAGTCGATCTGGGACATCAAGGGCCTCTACACCTCGTCGCGGCATATTCCGGGCGTCAATTTCGCCGGCCTGATCCATCCTGGCCTGATCGGCTGTCTGCCCGATCCGAAGATGCTGGATACCTGGAACAAGCGCGAGGCCGAGCTGATCGCGACCAATCCGACCCGCGTGCCCGGACTGGCGAACCCGCCGTTCGCGCCGACCGCCCATGGCGGCCGCGCCAAGGGCGATGTCAAGGACAAGATCGGCGCCGAAGGCGCGCGCACCGTGCCGCCGCGCGAGCACGGCGGCAATTGCGACATCAAGGATCTTTCGCGCGGCTCGAAGATCTACTTCCCGGTCTATGTGCCGGGTGCCGGTCTCTCGATGGGCGATCTGCACTTCAGCCAGGGCGACGGCGAGATCACCTTCTGCGGCGCGATCGAGATGGCGGGCTGGCTGCATTTGAAGGTCGAGGTGATCAAGGACGGCATGGCGAAGTACGGCGTCAAGAATCCGATCTTCAAGCCATCGCCGATCACACCGAATTACAAGGACTATCTGATCTTCGAGGGCATTTCGGTCGACGAGGCCGGCAAGCAGCACTATCTCGACGTCACCATTGCCTACCGTCAGGCGTGCCTGAATGCGATCGAATATCTGAAGAAGTTCGGCTACTCCGGTGCCCAGGCCTATTCGATCCTCGGTACGGCACCGGTTCAGGGCCACATCTCCGGCGTGGTCGACGTGCCCAATGCCTGCGCCACGCTATGGCTGCCGACGGAGATCTTCGACTTCGACGTGATGCCGTCCTCGGCAGGACCTATCAAGCACATCAAGGGCGATATCCAGATGCCGATCTCACCCGACAAATAATCCCTGCGCGACGGGATGCGGGACGGCGTATCTGCCGCCCCCGCATCCGCCGCGGCAGTTCTCTCACAGACAACAGCGTAGGGATGATGCGATGCCGGTCTATGAATATCTCTGTGACGATTGCGGTCCGTTCAAGGATATGCGCCCGATGGCCGAATGCGACGATCCGCAGGTCTGCCCGCAATGTGAAATCATGGCGCCGCGCGTCATTCTGACCGCTCCGAATTTCTTCTGCATGCCGTCGGAGACGCGCAAAGCTTACGCTGTCAATGAGCGCAGCGCGCACGCGCCGCAGACAGTCGCGCAGTACAAGGCCTCCCATGGTCCCGGCTGCGGCTGCTGCTCCACGGGCAAGAATTCATCGAAGAACGCGTCGGACAAGAAGAAACCTGCGCGGCTGGTGACCAAGACCAGGAGCGGCGCGAAGGGTTTTCCGACTGCGCGGCCCTGGATGATCAGTCACTGATTCAGGCGGCAATCTCAAACAGGGTAGAGGAGCAATTCAAATGCTTCACGGTGACATCTCCAGCAGCAACGACACCGTCGGCGTCGCGGTGGTCAACTACAAGATGCCGCGCCTGCACACCAAGACGGAGGTGCTCGACAACGCCCGCAAGATCGCCGACATGGTGGTGGGCATGAAGACCGGGCTTCCCGGCATGGATCTGGTAATCTTCCCGGAATACTCCACCCAGGGCATCATGTACGACTCCAAGGAGATGTATGAGACCGCTTGCGCGGTCCCCGGTGAAGAGACCGCGATTTTTGCGGGGGCCTGCCGCAAGGCCAAGGTGTGGGGCGTATTCTCGCTCACCGGCGAGCGCCACGAGGAGCATCCGAACAAGGCGCCCTACAACACGCTGATCCTGATGAACGACAAGGGTGAGATCGTGCAGAAGTACCGCAAGATCATGCCGTGGGTGCCGATCGAGGGCTGGTATCCCGGCAATTGCACCTATGTCTCGGACGGCCCGAAAGGCATGAAGGTCAGCCTGATTATCTGCGACGACGGCAACTTCCCGGAGATCTGGCGCGACTGCGCCATGAAGGGCGCCGAACTGATCGTGCGCTGCCAGGGCTACATGTATCCGGCCAAGGAGCAGCAGATCCTGATTTCAAAGGCGATGGCATGGGCCAACAACGTCTATGTCGCGGTCGCCAACGCCGCCGGCTTCGACGGGGTCTATTCTTACTTCGGTCACTCCGCGATCATCGGCTTCGACGGCCGCACCCTGGGTGAGTGCGGCGAGGAGGATTACGGCATCCAGTATGCTCAGCTGTCGAAGCATCTGATCCGCGATGCGCGCCGCAACGGCCAGTCGCAGAACCATCTCTACAAGCTGGTCCATCGCGGCTACACCGGCATGATCAATTCCGGCGAAAGCCCGCGCGGCGTCGCCGCCTGCCCCTATGATTTCTACAAAAACTGGATCGCCGATCCCGAGGGCACAAGGGACATGGTCGAAGCGATGACGCGCGCGACGCCCGGGACCGCCGAATGCCCGATCGACGGCATCCCGAATGAAGCGGGACCGAGCAACTACTGAGCCATGGCCGGCACTAACCACTCGCTCTCACGCCGGCAAGGCGTCGTGCGGCACGCGTGATGAGGGTCTACCGCTTCTGCTGCGCCGGCTTGCGCGGCGGTCGTGGAGCAGCGGCCGGTGTGGGTGTTCCGCTCATCTTGTTAGCGGCCTCGCTGACGTCGAGCAGCGAGCGACGGATGTCTTCGAGGAAGTTCGCCGATTTCTTCCTCATGGTGTCGGCGAGCTCGTGCAATCCCTGGATCTTTTCGAACAGCTCGTCCGCCTTGCCGTCGGCGAAGCCGGGGACTACGCCTTCGATCTTTGTAACCGCCTTGTCGAAGCCCGCGAAGGCGCTGTCGACCTTGGCCATGACGGTATCGATTTCGCCGCCCTTGCTCCTGAGATCGGCGGTGTAGCTCTCGAACGTGCGCAGGCCCTCCTTGATCGCCGGGGCGTTGCTGACGATGGTGCGGTCGACACTATGCAGGGTGTCGACGATCGTTTCGGCGTCGCTGAGATCGGCGGTCAGCACGGGGACGCCGTCCGAATCCAGCGGCACCGGCGGTGCGGAGGGCGCGCCGCCGATCAGCGAGACCGCGGCGACGCCGGTGAGACCCAGGAACTCGATGCCCGCGACGGTGTCCTTGCGGATCGGCGCGGTATTGTCGAGCATCACCAGCGCCACGACCTTGCGCGGGTTGTCGAGCTTGATCGACAGGATCTGGCCTGCGGGAACGCCGTCGAAATTGACCGGCCCTCCGCGACGCAATCCGCCGGCGGAACCGCCCTCGAATACCACGCGCAATGGGCTGCGGCTCTGGAGAGTGCGCCATTTCTGCACGCCGAGCACACCGCCGAACGCCACGGCGATCACCGCCAGCGTCGCCGTTCCGATCACCAGATTGCTCGCGCGTGCCATGCGGGGTGATTTTACGGCCAAACGAGGGAAGTTGGAAGCAGCCCGGAAGAGGCTGTCGCGGCAATGTTAGGCCGGGTGGGTTAACGACTTATCCGGTGTTGCTCGAAGAGCGAAGGCGGATGCGCAACGATGATCCGCCCCACGCGACATCAATGCCCGACGGCGCGCTTCGCCGCAGCATTGTTCAGCACGATGAGGGCATCGACGGCGACGCCGGTCCTGGCATTGATCAGGAACGGATTGACGTCAATCGAGGCGATCCGGTCGCCGGCATCCGCGATCAGGTTGGAGAGGCCGACCAGCGCCTTCACCGCGGAGGCCTCGTGCAAGGCCGGCTTGCCCCGATAGCCGCGCATCTTGATACCGGCTTTGGTGCGGCCGATCAGAAGCCGGGCCTCGGCCTCGTCCAGTGGCGCACCGGCGAGGGCCACGTCCTTCATCAGCTCGATGTCGATGCCGCCGGTGCCGAACAGCACGACCGGACCCATCTCGGCATCGAGGGAGGCGCCGACCACGAGCTCCAGATCGGCCTTGACCTGTTGCGCGATCAGGATGCCGTCGAGCTTCGGCTTGCCCTTCAGCCTGTTCACCCGCGCGGTGATGTCGGCGAATGCCTTTTTCACCTCGGCCGGGCTGTTGAGATTCAGCACCACGCCGCCGATGTCCGATTTGTGCAGGATCTCGGCACTGACGACTTTGGCCACGACCGGGAAACCGATCTGCTTCGCGATCTTCACGGCCTCGGCTGCCGTCTGTGCGATTGCCTCCTTCGAGATCGGGATGCCATAGGCCTTCAGGAGCTTCTTCGAGGCGACCTCGTCGAGCGCGGCGCCGGTTGCCGATTTCAGCGCCTTTTCAAGCACGGCACGCGCGGCAGGTTTCGAGCTTGAGACGACATCAGGCACTTCCTTGCGTAGCTTGGCGTAGTCGAGCAGCGACTTGATCGCGGTCACCGCGCGATCCATGCCCTGCATGACCGCGAGATGTGGCAGCGACTTGCGCAAGGTCTTGGTGAACTCGGTGAAGCCGATCGACATCGCGCTGATATAGATCACCGGCTTGCCGGCCCGGCTCGCCATCTCGTCGACGATGCGCAGATTGCGCTCGCGCAGCTCGTGCGGCGCTTTCGGCAGCTCGGCATCGATGATGACGATGTCGATATCGGGGTCGTCGATCATCAGCCCGATCGATTTCATGTAGACGGAGGGATCGACCACCGCGGCAAAGCCGGCGTCGAGCGGGTTGCCGACAATCGAGCCCGGCCCGAGCATCTTTGCCAGCTCCGAGCCGACATGCGAGCTGAGTGGTGCGAAATTCAGGCCTTCTGCATCGAAGGCATCGATCAGCATGCCGCGCTTGCCGCCGGATAGCGTCACTGCGGCGAGCCGGTCGCCCTTGGGCACAGCGGCGTGAACGAAGCATTCGGTGGTCTCGATCAGCTCGTCGAGCCCGCCGACCCTGATGACCCCTTCGCGCGTTGCAATGGCGTCGAATGTCTCGATCGAGCCCGCGAGCGCGCCGGTGTGTGCCATCGCCGCCGCGCGGCCACCTTCGGACGCCCCGAGCTTGAGCGCGATCACCGGTTTGCTCGCGGCGCGCGCCGCCTTGCAGGCGTCCCGGAATGCCTTGGTGTTGCGCACGCCTTCGAGGTAGACCACGATCACCTTGATGCTCGGATCCTCGGCGAAATAGCGCATCAGGTCCGGCGTCTCGAGCCCGGCCTCGTTGCCGGTCGTCACCATGTAGCCGACCCCGACGCCGCGATCTTCCAGGGCTTGGCGGATCGCCATGACGATGGCGCCGGATTGCCCGGCAATCGCCACCGCGCCCTGTTCCATGGTGACGATACGGTCGTCGATATTAGTGAAGAGCTTTTCGCCCGCGCTCAAATTGCCGAGGCAGTTCGGGCCGGTGACCGCCAATCCCGTCTCGCGCACGGCCGCTTGCAGTTCGGCGGCGAGCTTCTGGCTTTCCTCATCCTGCAGTTCGCTGAAGCCCGAGGTGACGATGGTGGCCGAGCGGGCGCCGGCCGCGGCGGCATCGCGGATCACCTGCACGGCAAAGCGCGCCGGCACCAGCACCAGCACGTGGTCGGGCTTCTCCGGGAGGCTTGCAAAGTCCTTGTAGCAGGGGACACCCCAGATGTTGTCGCGCTTGGCATTGACCGGATAGAGCCCGCCCTCGTAGCCGTATTTGACCAAATTGTTCCAGATGCGCTCGGCATAGTTGCCGGGCTTATCGGTCGCGCCCACCAGCACGATGTTGCGGGGATGCAGCATGGCGTGGATGCCTTTGACGATGTCGCTGGCATCGGGCGGCGGTGACCATGGGCGCGACGAAGCGGAGGCGGCAGAAACGCGAGCTTCCATGGTGTGACCTCACCTGTTGTTCTTGTTGGCGGTGCGTTACTCTGTTCTATGGCGAGTTCTTCGGACTGGCAACCGCGTGGGCGGGTATGCCGTGTGAGGGAATGAGCACGCATCAAACGCTGGTCCACACGCGCTTGCGCCAGAACATCGTCTCTTGCCGAATGGAGTCGGCATAGCGCAATGCCTTCCCGTCATGGGCCGGTAGTTCCTATCAGCGTGGCATGCAGGATGTAGCGCTCGGGGCCGGACGCGATGGCGTCGAATGGCCAGCAGGTCGCGAGCACGAGCTCGAAGTCCTGAGTTGCGGGACCGATACCTGATGCATCAAAACGAACGACAGCAGAGGAATCCGCGCGATAGCGGAAGTGTTTGCCGTCACTGCGTGTGACATCGATCAGGTCACCAATGGCGACATTCCGCAGGAAGCGGAAATGAGTGTCGCGGTGCGCTGCATATACGGCAACACCCCGCTCGCCCGCGTCAGCCGTTTGGGCGAGATGGCCGGGTCCAAAAGCAAGCGCCTGGCCGCTCGCGCCTTCCAGCACGATCGCGCTGGCGCCGATCCGCCTCACCTCGATCCGCGCGATCGGCCAGGTATCCGCCCAGGACCATGGCCTGACCACTTCGCCGGTCGCAACACTCCGGTCGAACGCGCGCTCCAGCAGCACCTGCGCGAGCCACGCTTTGGCGTGGATGTAGGCGCCGTCGCCAAACAGGATGATGCCGATCAGGGCGAGAGCCAGGGGAGAGATGAAGCGGGGCATTGTTTCCACACTCGTCATTGCGAGCGACGCGAAGCAATCCAGAATCTTTCCGCGGAGGCAGCCTGGATTGCTTCGCTGCGCTCGCAATGACAACAAAAAGGCGCGCGCGGCCGTTGGTGTGGGACGGGCAGCCGCGCGCGCTAACAGAGGAGTTCGGGGGGCTCCTCTCTCAAGCGGCGTCAGTGAGCAAGGACTGACGCCGGTTGAACACGAACAGGATCAGGGCGAGCACGACCAGGATCAGGCCCGCGGTCATTTTCAGCTCGGCCGAAGTCGCGGTCTTGGGCAGGCGGATCGCATCCGGTGCGGCAGGCGTCGGCCGCCTCGTGGCGGGCTGGTTGCCTGCATCGGCGCGACGCTCGCGGAGCTGCGCGGGGACCTGCTGTCGTTCGCCAAAGACCTTCGCGAAATCCCAACCGGCCGGCAGGTTGATCGGCAATTCGCTGAGCTTGAGCGGCTCGCCTTCGGGACGGCTCGGTGTCTTGTCGACCGCGACGAGGCTGGTGAGCCGCGTGACGATCTGATGATCGAGCGCCAGTGCCAGGATTGCCTTGTCGGAATCTTCGGGCGTCATCTCGCGCAGGGTGCGCGCTACTTCGGCATCGTCGATCTTGCGCTTGGCCCAAAGCTTCGACAGGCCTTTGCCTTCCGCCGCATTTTGCAGCGGCAGCGTCACCGACCATGGGCGGTCGCCGACGCGGCCCTTGATCTCGACCGAGCCCGCGAGCGTATCGAGCCTTGCCGCCAGCACCAGCGGCTCGTCCCGATAGACGTCGGGAATGATCGTCGGTGTGACGTCGGCCTTGGCTTCGGAGAATTTTGCGCTCAGGCCGGTCACGGCCGGATTCTCGAGCTTGGCAAACAGGCCGCGCATGCGCTCCTCGACCTGCTCGACGGAGCCGATATGGGTGAAAGCACCGCGGCCGAGCTCGGCAGCGCGCGTCATCAGATAGGTGTTGGGCGCCGACCCGATGCCGACCATGAACACGCGCGAGCGGCCCCGCATCGCCGTGATCGTTTCGAACAATTGCTGCTCGTTGCCGATCGCACCATCGGTCAGGAATACGACCTGGCGAACCATGCCGGCGTCGCCGAGCTTGTCAGTCAGCGCGGCCCGCATCGCGGGCACCATCTCGGTGCCGCCACGCGCCTGCAGCGCGCTGACGAACGAGGTTGCTTCAGCGACACGCTCGGCATCCGCCGCCACTGAGGCCGGAAACAGCACGTCCATGGTGTCGTCGAAACGGATGACGTTGAAACGGTCGGTCGACTGGAGACGGGAGACCGCGTAGGTGAGGCTCGCCTTGGCCTGAACGATCGACGTGCCGCCCATCGAGCCGGAATTGTCGATCACGAATACCACCTCGCGCGGCCGTGGCTTCTGCGTCGCCTGCTCGGCGGCGGGCGGGGTGACGAAGGCGAGCAGATAATCGGCGTCGCCGACACGCTCGCGGAATAGACCGACCGACGGCGCCTTCACGGCGGCCGGCTTCCAGGTCAGTTCGAAATCGCGGTCGGCAGGCACCGCACCGTCGGCAAGCGTGACGATTCGCGTCGTATTGTCCGGGCTCTCGACCTTGACGTTGTGGTGGGGGCTCTTGACCTCGCCCAGCGCAAAGCCGGCGTTCAGGCGTACCGTGATGCTGGTCGGATTGACCGGCGGATTCCCGGCGGGATCCATCACGGGCGGCGAGATGCGGTCGCGGTCCGGCACCGGGTCCGAATTCGTCGCACCCCAGCCGGAGCCGTCGTTGCGGAAATCGACGCTCTGGACGATCGGCGCTGGATTGTAGCGCGGCCCGACCACCAGCGGTAGGCGCAGCGAATATTCGTTACCGGATTGATGCACCGGCTCCTGATATTCGATCTGCACCAGCACGGTTTCGCCGGGACCGATGTTGGCGACCGAGTTGGTGAAGATGTTCGGCCGCTCCTGTTCGGTGAGCGCGGCCTTCTGGCCGGCCCGGCGCGCCTCTTCGTAGATCACGCGCGCCTGCTGCCGCTCCTTGATGTCGCCGACGATGACGCGGTTGCCGACCACCATCTTCAGCGAATCGACGGCACCGCCGGCGGGGAGCGGATAGACATAGGTCGCCTCGACCCAGTCCTTCGTCGGGTTGCGGAAGATCTGGGTGACGCGGGCGCGCAGCGTCGGGCCTGATACCGTGATGTCGATATCGATGCCGAGGCGGATCGCTTCCGTGTGGGCCCCGTCCTCCTTCAGAAGCAGGGTGCCGGACTTGGCGTCGCCGGGCTGAAGCAGGCTGGCCTGCTCCGTCGTTGCCGACCAGCCGGGCTCCAAGCTCACCAGCAGGGCCACGAAGGCGACCAGCATCACTGCGATACCCTGCGCCAGAAGGAACAGTCCGACCACGATGAGTCTGCCCAGCCAAGGGTGTTCGTTGCTGTCCGTCGTGTCGTAAGTATCCATTTGGCCTGCTCCCGGGGATGTTTGCTGGCTCTGAGCATCCGCCGGGAGAGCCCGATTTCGCGAGCAGAATGATCGGCAATGATCCGCCGCGGCCGGCCCGCGCGGCCCGCCGCCGGGGGGCCAAGTGCGGTTTTGTGCTGGTTTGTCCGCCCTGCTAGGATGTCATCCTGGAGCAGGGCCACGATGCAGACGCAGGACAAATTCGCCGACAAGCAGCTTTCGGACGAGCAGAGTCGCGAGATCGCAGAGACCATCCGTGAGGAGCTTGCCAGGCGCCGGATCTCCCGGCAGGCGCTGGCCGAGCAGGCCAAGCTCAGCCTGTCGACTCTCGAGAAGGTGCTCGGCGGCCGACGGCCGTTCACGCTGGCGACCACAGTACGGCTGGAGCAGGCGCTGGGCGTCTCGCTGCGCAGAAGCGCCGTCGTGGTGACGCCTCCGGCCGCGAGCGATGTCGCGCCCGACAGCCTCGGCTCCTATGCCCATCGCGCGGTGACTTGGCTCGAGGACGTCTACATCACGCTACGACCGTCGTTCGGCGACAAGGACGCGATCTTCGCCTACCGCACCGAGATCATCTGGGAGCCGAAAGTCTCCTCATTGGTGTTCCGCGAGGGTGAGCGGACCGATGCGGCCTATGAACACACCGGCGAGGTCGCGGTGCCGCATCAGTCCGGCTTCATCTATCTCGTCATCATCAAGCACGGCCAGCATCGCGTGATCACGGTGTCGCGGCCGACGGTCGCCGGCGAGATGTACGGGATCATCTCGACGCTCCGCGCCGGCCCCGGCTCGCAATTGACGCCGATCGCGGCGCCGATCGCCTATGTGCCGCTCAGGAATGTTCAGAAGCCGTCGCTGGGACGGATCGGGCCCGACGATGAAAACCACGCGTCGTACCGAAAGCACCTGCGCCGCACGGTTGAGGAGTGCTTCGCGCTGTTCCTGCCGGGATAGCACACAAAAGAATAGCGACCTTGCGGCCGCTATTTTCGTCAAGGTCCGTGCGATCGTCGCGAACTAGCCGCCCGTTTCGGCGCTGATGATGTCGCCGAACAGCTCCCACTGGCCCTTCTTGAACCGCCACATCTTGAGCTGCTCGATCGGCGCGAAGTCCGTGGAAGAGGTGTTGATCTTGATGCCCGGGATCAGGGTGTCGGGAACGAAGTCCTTGAGGCTCGCTGCCTGCTTCATCACATTTTCACGGGTCAGATTGTCGCCCGCTTGCTTCAGCACCTGCACCATGGTCTGGGCTGCGGCATAGGCGTAAACCAGATTGGCGTCGGAAATATTTGCACCGGGGATGTATTTGTCGACGAAGACCATGAACTTCTTCATGCCCTCATCATCCTTCCACTGCGGATCCGACGCATCCTTCAGATAGCCGGCCGACAGCACGCCTTCGGATGCCTCGAGGCCGGCCGGCTTCATCACCGCGCCGATCGACACCGAGACATCGGTCATGAGATGCATCGGCTTCCATTCGAGCTCGGCGATCTTCTTGATCGCCTGCGCCGCGAATTTCGGGGTCGCGATGTTGACGAAGACGTCGGCGCCGGTGCCCTTGAGCTTGACGATATGAGCATCGATCGAGGGTTCCGACGTCTCGTAGCTCTCTTCGGCGACGATCATTTTCGATGCTCTGTCGCCGAACACGTCCTTGATGCCGGCGAGGTAGTCTTTGCCGAAATCGTCATTGGCATAGAAGATCGCAACCTTCCCGTCCGGCTTCTCCTTCAGAATATACTTGGCGAAGATCTGTGCCTCGACGCGGTAGCTGGGCTGGAAGCCCATGGTCCAAGGAAAGTTCTTCGGGTCGTTCCACTTGCTCGCGCCGGTGGCGAGGAACAGCTGCGGCACCTTCTTGGAATTGTGATACTTTTGCACGGCGGTCTGGGTCGGCGTGCCCAGCGCGTTGAATACCAGGAAGACCTCGTCGCTCTCGATCAGCTTGCGGATCTGTTCAACGGTCTTTGGCGGCGAGTAGCCGTCATCGTAGGAGATCCAGTTGATCTTGCGGCCGTTGATGCCACCCTGGTCGTTGATCATCTTGAAATAGGCTTCCTCGGTCTTGCCGATGACGCCGTAGGCGGAAGCCGGGCCGGAATAGGCCTCGACATTGCCGATCTTGATCTCGGTGTCGGTGACGCCGGTGTCGTACGCTTTTTGGGCATACGCGCTCTGGGTTGTGAGCAGTGCCAACGCCGTTGCTGCGGCAAGCAGGGAGAGTTTCTTGTTCATGAAAATTCCTTGAAATTCCTTGGGGTTTCTTCTGAGTTGGAGCAGGCACGTCGAAAATGAAAAGCGCCCGTGAGAGGGACCGCTTTGATCAGGCGTTGGCGGCTTTCTTGTCGGCTTCCGAGGCGCCTGAGAATTCCTTGCGCAAGGTCGGCTTGTGGATCTTGCCGGTGGCATTGCGCGGCAGAGCTTCGACGAAGCGAATCTGGCGCGGACATTTGAAACGCGCGAGATTCGCGGCGCAGTGCGCGAAGACATCGGCCTCGGTCAGCCGCTGGCCGGGCTTGGCCGCGACGATGGCGAGGCCAACCTCGCCCCATTGCGCATCGGGAATGCCGATCACGGCGGCTTCCGCGATGGCGTTGAGTTGATGCAGGACGTTCTCGACCTCGGCCGGATAGACGTTCTCGCCACCGGAGATGTACATGTCCTTCCAACGGTCGACGATGTAGTAAAAACCTTCGTCGTCGACGCGTGTGGCGTCGCCCGTGTGCAGCCAGCCATCGGTGAATGACGTCTTGTTCGCCTCCGGCCTGTTCCAGTAACCGGGCGTGATGTTCGGTCCCTTGACCCAGAGTTCGCCAAGCTCGCCGACATCGGCATCGCTGCCATCGGGACGCACGATGCGCACTTCCGTGTGCAGCACCGGCTTGCCGGCGGAGCCGGCTTTCCGTGCCGCATCCTCGCGGTCGAGCACCAGCACGGCCGGCGAGGTCTCGGTCATGCCGTAGCCCTGCTGGAGTGCGACGCCACGCGCCTCCCACACCTTGAGCAGCGGCACCGGCATTGGTGCGCCGCCGACACCACCGACGATCAGCCGGCCGAGGTCGGTGGTCGCGAAGGCCGGATGCTGGGCCATGAACTGGTAGATCGCGGGCACGCCGAAGAACACGTTGATGCCCTGCGCGGGATCACTGATCAGACCAAGCGCCGTGCCGGGATCGAAGGCGCGCATGATCATCACGGTGCCGCCAGCATGCAGCACCGGATTGGTGTAGCAATTCAGACCACCGGTGTGGAACAGCGGCAGCACGGTGAGCAGCACCGAGGACGGCCCGATGCAGGCGGGGCCGCCGAGATTGACGCAATTCCAGAAGGTCATGCCATGGGTAATGGTGGCGCCCTTGGGATGGCCTGTCGTGCCCGAGGTGTACATGATGGTCGAGACGTCATCGAGGGTGACCTCCTCGATTGTCTCAAGTGGCTTTGCGGCGGCGACGCCGGCCTCGTAGGTGCCGCCGGGGCCAAGCAGCAGGCTCGTCTCAATGCCGCAGAGCTTTGCCACGGCAAGCGCCGTTTCGGCGAGATCGGTGTCGTGGATCATCACCTTCGGCGCGCAATCTGCGGTGATGAACTGGAGCTCGGGAACGGTGAGGCGGGTGTTCAGCGGCACGAAGATCGCACCCAACCGGCCGCAGGCGAATTGCACCTCCAGCGTATCGGTCGTGTTCAGCGCCAGCACCGCGACCCGCTCGCCGCGCGAGACTTTCAGCGAATGGCGCAGAAATGACGCGAGACAAGAGATGCGCGCGTCGAGCTGCGCATAGGTGAAGCGGCGCTCGCTCGCGAGATCGATCACCGCAATCTTGTTCGGCGTGCGGCGGCCATAATGGGCGATCCAGTCGTAGTAGCGAACGGCCAAGAATTCCTCCCTCGGCGGTCTGGTGCCGCCCGCGTCCCTATTGCCATGCACCATGCCCGGCATGGCCCAGGGGCCAGCCGGAGTTTGTGCACCACGTCTTTTTTTGATCCGGAGTTGGCACGCGAGCGGTGAAAATCGTCTTGCGTTGAGTTGCTGGAGCGGGCCTGCTCGGCGGGAAGCCTTGGCCAGCCACTCCGCGCAAGTGAGCCGCTAAGGTTCCAGCCATGGTGAACGAGACGAATCCGCCAGCGAGGCGAGAGTGCGATGATGAGCCCGTTCTATACCGCCGAGCATGACGCCTTTCGGGACGTGATGCGCCGCTTCGTCGACAAGGAGATTGCACCCTTCGCCCACGAGTGGGACGAGGCCGGCGAATTCCCGCGCGCGCTTTATCGCAAGGCGGCCGAGATCGGACTCTTGGGGCTCGGATTTCCCGAGGAATATGGCGGGATCGCCGCCGACCAGTTCATGAAGATCGTCGCCAGCCAGGAGCTGGCGCGGGCCGGCGCCGGCGGCATCAGCGCCAGCCTGATGAGCCATACGATCGGTTCGCCGCCGGTCGCGCGGGCCGCGCGCCCCGAGGTCAAGGCGCGCGTGCTGCCCCAGGTGCTCGCGGGTGAGAAAATCTCCGCGCTCGCGATCACCGAGCCGGGCGGCGGTTCTGATGTTGCGAGCCTCCGGACCAAGGCGCGGCGCGACGGCGATCACTACG
Organism: Bradyrhizobium sp. WSM4873; assembly: GCF_055811355.1. Lineage (NCBI taxonomy): Bacteria > Pseudomonadati > Pseudomonadota > Alphaproteobacteria > Hyphomicrobiales > Nitrobacteraceae > Bradyrhizobium > Bradyrhizobium sp. WSM4873. Next base: position 23,543 of record NZ_JBVVPS010000042.1, read on the forward strand.
TCGTGAGCGGCGAGAAGACCTTCATCACCTCGGGTATGCGTGCCGACTATCTGACCGTTGCGGTGCGCACCGGCGGCGAGGGCGCCGGCGGCGTCAGCCTGCTCCTGATCGAGGGGGATACGCCGGGCTTGTCCCGGACTAAATTGAAGAAGATGGGCTGGTGGGCCTCCGATACCGCGACGCTGCATTTCGACGAGTGCCGCGTGCCGGCGGAAAATCTGATCGGCGAGGAAGGCCAGGGCTTCAAGATCATCATGCGGAATTTCAACAGCGAGCGCATGGGCATGGCAGCGGGCTGCACCGCGTTCGCGCGCGTCTGCCTCGACGAAGCGATCGCCTATGCCAAGGAGCGCAAGACCTTCGGCAAGCCGCTCGCGCAGCATCAGGTGATCCGCCACAAGATCGTCGACATGGCGCAGAAGGTCGCCGCTTCGCAAGCGATGCTGGAGATGCTGGCCTGGCGGCTGGAGCAGGGCGAAAGCCCGGTCGCCGAAATCTGCATGATGAAGAACCAGGCGACGCAGACCATGGCATTCTGCGCCTCCGAGGCTGTGCAGATTTTTGGCGGCGCAGGCTTCATGCGCGGCATCAAGGCCGAGCGCATCTACCGTGAGGTCAAGGTCAACGCCATCGGCGGCGGCACCGAGGAGATCATGAAGGATCTCGCGTCGCGGCAGATGGGGCTGTGAACGTCCCCTCCGTCATGCTCGGGCTTGTCCGGGCATCTACGTTCTTGCTGCCGGGTGACGAAGGCGTGGATGGCCGGGACAAGCCCGGCCATGACGAGCACATCAGAGATACCGAGAGCTGAGCTGACAAAATGCTGTTTACCGCCGATCACGACGAGATCCGCCGAAGCTTGCAAAAATTCATCGCTAACGAAATCAATCCTCATGTCGATGAATGGGAAAAAGCTGACATCTTCCCGGCGCACGCGCTGTTCAAGAAGATGGGCAGCCTCGGCTTTCTCGGGCTGAACAAGCCCGTCGAATTCGGCGGCTCCCGGCCTCGACTATTCCTATGCGCTGATGATGGCGGAGGAGCTTGGCGCCATAAATTGCGGCGGCGTGCCGATGGCGATCGGGGTGCAGACCGACATGGCGACGCCGGCGCTGGCGCGGTTCGGCTCCGATGAGGTGCGGCGCGAATTCCTGGCGCCCTCGATCTCTGGCGACTATGTGGCCTGCATCGGCGTCTCCGAACCCGGCGCAGGGTCTGACGTCGCCTCGATCAAGACCAATGCGCGCGCGGACGGCGACGATTACGTCATCGACGGCGGCAAAATGTGGATCACCAACGGCACCCAGGCCGACTGGATCTGCCTGCTCGCCAATACCGGCGACGGACCCGTTCACCGCAACAAGTCACTGATCTGCGTGCCCATGAAGACCAAGGGCGTCACCCTCGCGCGCAAGCTCGACAAGTTGGGCATGCGCTCCTCCGACACTGCGCAGATATTCTTCGACAACGTCCGCGTGCCCAAGCGCAACCGGATCGGCGAGGAGGGCAAGGGCTTTACCTACCAGATGATCCAGTTCCAGGAGGAACGGCTCTGGGGTGCGGCGGCCTGCCTGAAGGCGCACGAATACATCATCAACGAGACCATCGAATACACCCGCAATCGCAAGGCCTTTGGGACGTCGATCCTCGACAACCAGGTGGTCCACTTCAAGCTGGCCGAGATGCAAACCGAGGTCGAGCTGTTGCGCGCGCTGATCTACCGCGCCGGTGAGGCGCTGGTGGCGGGCGAGGATGTCACGAAACTTGCGACCATGGCCAAGCTGAAGGCCGGCCGGCTCGGCCGCGAGCTGACCGACGCCTGCTTGCAATATTGGGGTGGGATGGGCTTTACCAACGAGACGCCGGTCAGCCGCGCCTATCGCGACAGCCGCCTGACCTCGATTGGCGGTGGCGCCGACGAGGTCATGCTGATGGTCCTGTGCAAGATGATGGGCACGCTGCCCGGCAGCAAGGGAAGTTCCTGATGATCACGCTTTATCATTGCGACGGCGCACGCTCCTTCCGTCCGCTCTGGATGTTGGAGGAAATGGGGCTTCCCTACGAATTGAAGATGCTGCCGTTCCCGCCGCGGGTGTTCGCCAAGGAATACCTCGCGCTCAATCCGCTGGGTACCATTCCCTTCATGGTCGATGGCGAGACCAGGATGACGGAATCGTCCGGGATCTGCCATTATCTCGGCATCAAACACGGGCCGACGCCGCTGATGGTGAGACCTGAGGATCCCGCCTATGGCGCGTTCCTGAACTGGATGTATTTCAGCGACGCCACGTTAACCTTCCCGCAGACGCTGGTGCTCCGATACACCCAGCTCGAGCCGGAAGAGCGCCGCAATCCGCAGGTCGCCGGCGACTATGCCAAATGGTTCTTGGGCCGGCTGCGCGCCGTCGAGGCAGCCACCGCGAATACCGAGGCCTTGTGTGCTGGCCGCTTCACCGCCGCCGACATCGTGATCGGCTACGCGCTCCGCCTCGCCGATACTATCGGGCTTGCCAAGGATTTTGGGCCAAATGTCGCAGCCTATTGGGCGCGCCTGCAGCAGCGCGATGGTTTCAAGCGCGCGGTTGCTGCGGAGCAACAGGCCGGTGTCGAGCAGAACGTGGCGCCAAGAGTGAGGGCTTAATCGTCTTCCTGGCGAAAGCCAGGACCCATTACCCCAGGGATTAATTTGACGAAGGCCCGGGGTTGTCTCCCTCGCGCTGCAACTCCGCCCTGGGGTAATGGGTCCTGGATCGGCGCTCCGCTCCGCTGCGCTTGTCCAGGACGACGATGTTGGCAGGAGTTCCGGCTCGGCATCACCCCTCGCGGAGTGCCGACCTTTTGCGCTTCATGATAGCGCTATCCCGCCGTGACAGCGCCCAGATTTCCGCTAAGGTGACCTCCGTCCGCAGCGGCCAAAGAGCCGCGCGAGGAGGATCCCAATGGAAGATAACGGTCGCGAATCCGACCATTTGATGCTGATCACGCCGGAGCGGGTATTCTATGCCGGCCTGCTCGGCCGCCCCCGCAAGCGAACGCCCGGCTGCTGTCATGTCTATGTCGCGGTCAAGGGCAGCCTGCATCTGACGATCGACGATGCCCTCGCCACCGGCGAGCTGTTCGTCACCCTGCCGAACCAGCGGCATTCCATTGCCAGCGACTACCGCACCGCGATCAGCGTCACGCTGGAGCCGGAGAGCATGCCTGATGGCGTGATCGAGGTCCTGGCCGAGCGGCTCACCGGACCCGACAGGGCCGTCTATGCCCGCAAGATCCTCGCCGCCTACACGCTGCTGCGCCAGCGCCGCTACGGCGACATCACCACCGCCGAATTCGACGAGATGTGTTTTGGCGAAGCGCTGCCGCGCCGCGTGCTCGATCCCCGCGTGACGCGTGCGGTCGCCCGTATCGGCCGCTTCACGGGCGAGCCCGTGACGGCGGACACTTGTGCGGCGGACGCCGGACTTTCCGCTTCGCGTTTCCTGCATCTGTTCAAGGAGGAGACCGGCATCTCGTTCCGCTCCTTCCGCGCCTGGAAGCGGGCGCGGCACCTGCTGCACTTCGCCAACCAGGACCTCAACCTCGCCCATCTCGCGCAGGACATCGGCTATCCCGACAGCACCCATTTCAGCCACTCGATCCGCCGCTTCTATGGCTTGAAGCCACGCGCGATCTTCGTCGGCTCGCGCGATCTTGCGATCTATCGCAGCAGCGAGACGGTGAGGCTTGCGGAGGCGAGCTAGCATCGTAGGGTGGGCAAAGCGAAAGCGTGCCCACCACCTTCTTGAGGTGTTGAGAGATGGTGGGCACGGCGCAAGAGCGCCTTTGCCCACCCTTGTAATAGCGCGATCAGTTATCCTGGACACGTTCCGTGAGGAATGGCCTGCCGCGGTTTGCACCCCGCGACAGGCCGCTGGCGATCGGAGCGAGCCCACCCAGAGCAGTTTGTGGCTGCCCCGTAGCGTGATCGCGTCAGCACCTTCATCGGACCCGGATGGTTGCCGGAACAACTTGGTTCGCTTCACAAGGCAGGGTCGACGAAGATGACACAGACTAACATAACGACGGCCGGAATCGATACGTCCAAGGCCAAGCTGGACGTCGCGGTCCACGGTCGAACCGAACGCTGGCAGGTCGCCAATGCTTTACCGGGCTGGCGCGCTCTGGCAGCAAGCCTGGCCAAGGCCGGCGTCACGCGGGTCGGGATCGAGGCCACTGGCGGCTATGAACGCGGCGTGGTCGAGCATTTGCGATCGGCCGGTTTTACCGTGCTGTTGCTGCAGCCGCTTCAGGTCAAGGCGTTCGCCAAGGTCCATTTACGCCGGGCCAAGAACGACGCGCTCGACGCCGTATTGATCGCCGCCTGTGCTGCGGCGCTCGATCCCCCTGAGATCGCGCCGGATCCGCGATTGACGGAATTGGCCGACTATCTGACCTTTCTTGAGCAGATCGAGGAAGACATCCGGCGCTTCAAGACCCGTCTCGAGCACATCGACGAGCCTGCGTTGCGACGCATCGTCGACAGCGACATCGCCCGGTTGAAGGCACGCAAGGCGGCGCAGATCCGTGACATTGCCAAGCGGCTTCGTGCCTACGACGACCTCGCCAAGCGGCTCAAGCTGGTGCTGAGCGTTCCCGGCATCGGCGAGCGGACGGCACTGGCGATCGTCATCCGCATGCCCGAGCTCGGTCGCGTCAGCCGTGAGCAAGCCGCAGCCTTGGCCGGGTTGGCTCCGTTCGACGCGGATAGCGGACAACAACGCGGACAGCGCAAAATCGCCGGAGGCCGCAGCCGCCTGCGGCGATCCCTGTTCGCCGCCGCCCTTCCAGCTGCCTTCCGTTGGAACAAGGCTCTGATCGCGCTGTACGCCCGCCTCATCGCGAAGGGCAAAGTCCACAACGCAGCACTCGTCGCCTGCGCCCGCAAGCTCCTGATCTACGCCAATACTGTCGTACAACGCGGCACGCCCTGGACCGAAAAAGCCGCCTAGCCTTTAATGGTTGCTACGATTTCTCGCCTTTTTCCAGCTTCTCCGCGCAAGAAGCCGCATGCCGCCCATCACATGATCGCAAACGTTGAATTATCAACGTGCGAGACATTCAAGGCATGAGTGACAAGGCCGTCATCACCTGCGCGCTGAACGGCGTGCTCACCGACCCGAAGCAGCACAACGTGCCTGTCACGCCCGAGCAGATGGCGCGCGAGGCCAAGGCTGCGTTCGATGCCGGCGCGTCCATCATGCACATCCATCTGCGCCAGCAGGCGCCGGACAAGGGGCATCTGCCGTCCTGGGAGGTCAGCGTCAGCAAGGAGATCCAGCAAGCGATTCGCGAATCCTGCCCCGGCGTGATCATCAATCACACCTCCGGCGTCTCCGGGCCGAACTACAGCGGCGCGCTGGATTGCATCCGCGAGACCAGGCCGGAGATCGCGGCCTGCAACGCCGGCTCGCTGAATTACCTGAAGGTGAAGGCCGACAACAGCTGGGCCTGGCCGCCGATGATGTTCGACAATGCAGTCGAGAAGGTGAAGGACTACCTCGACGTCATGAACGCGGTCGGCAGCATCCCCGAATTCGAATGCTTTGACGTCGGCATCGTCCGCTGCGTTGGCATGTACCGCCAGGTCGGCATGTACAAGGGTCCGCTCGAATATAACTTCGTGATGGGCGTCGCCTCCGGCATGCCGTCGGATCCCGATCTGCTGCCGATCCTGATCAAGCTGAAGCGTCCTGAAGGGCATTTTCAGGTCACCGCGATCGGCCGCGAAGAGATCTGGCCGCTGCATCAGCGCTGCGCCGAGCTCGGCGGTCATCTGCGCACCGGTCTCGAAGATGCCTTCTATCTCGCCGACGGCAAGAAGGTGACGTCGAACGGCCAGCTGATCGAGGCCATCGCCGCCTGCGCCCGCCGTGCGGGCCGCGAGATCGCGAGCCCGGCGGAAGCGCGGAAGATTTTTGGGACGAATCGCTAAACGTCGTTCCGGGGCGTGCGAAAGCGCGAACCCGGAACCTCGAGATTCCGGGTTCGATGCTTCGCATCGCCCCGGAATGACGGAGTAAAACTGTGTCCATTCTCGAAAACACCATCTCCCCCGGCAGCGCAGCCTACCTTGCCAACCGCGACGGCATGCTTGGCCTGATCGACCGTATGCGCGCGCTGGAAGAGCGCACCCGTGCGGCGTCGGCCGCGGCGAAAGACCGTTTCCATAAGCGCGGCCAGCTGTTGCCGCGCGAGCGCGTCGCGCTTGTGCTCGATCCCGGCGCACCCTTCATCGAGCTGTCCACGCTCGCCGGCTACATGTTCGACCTGCCGGATGCCGACAAGAGCGTGCCCGGCGGCGGCGTCATCGCCGGCATCGGCTTCGTCTCGGGGATCCGCTGCATGGTCAGCGCCAACGATTCCGGCATCGATGCCGGCGCGCTTCAACCCTACGGCCTGGACAAGACGATACGCGTGCAGGAGCTCGCGCTGGAAAACAAGCTGCCCTATGTGCAGCTGGTCGAAAGCGCCGGCGCCAATCTGTTGCGATATCGCGTCGAGGATTTTGTTCGCGGCGGCAACATCTTCCGCAATCTCGCGCGGCTTTCGGCAGCCGGGTTACCCGTCGTGACCGTGACGCATGGCTCCTCGACCGCCGGCGGCGCCTATCAGACCGGCCTGTCCGACTACATCGTCATGGTCCGTGGCCGCACCCGCGCCTTCCTCGCCGGGCCGCCGCTGCTGAAGGCCGCCACCGGCGAGATCGCGACCGAGGAGGAGCTTGGCGGCGCCGAGATGCACACGCAGGTGTCGGGACTTGGCGACTACCTCGCCGAAGACGACCGCGACGCCCTGCGCATCGCGCGCGAGATCATGGCGGCGCTGCAATGGGAGCGGCCGGACAAGGGAGCTGCGCAATACAAGCTGCCACGCTACGACCAGGACGAACTGCTTGGCATCATGCCGATGGACCACAAGCGCTCCGTGGACATGAAACAGGTCATCGCGCGCATCGTCGATGATTCCGATTTCACCGAGATGGCGCCGAACTACGGCCCGGCCACTGTTTGCGGCCATGCCCGCATCGAAGGCCAGGCGATCGGCATCATCACCAACAACGGTCCGCTCGATCCGGCCGGTGCGAACAAGGCGACGCATTTCATCCAGGCTTGCTGTCAAACCCGCACGCCATTGCTGTATCTGAACAACACCACCGGCTACATGGTCGGAAAAGCTTACGAAGAAGCCGGCATGATCAAGCACGGCTCCAAAATGATCCAGGCGGTGACGTCGGCGACGGTGCCGCAGATCACGGTCTATTGCGGTGCCTCGTTCGGTGCCGGCAATTACGGCATGTGCGGGCGCGGCTTCCATCCGCGCTTCTGCTTCTCCTGGCCCAACGCCAAGACTGCCGTAATGGGCGGTGAGCAGGCCGCCGAGACCATGGCGATCGTCACCGAAGCCGCAGCAGCGCGCCGCGGCAAGCCGGTGGAGAAAGAAAAGCTCGATATTATGAAGGCGCAGATCGTCGGCGTGTTCGACGGCCAGATGGACGTGTTCTCGACCAGCGCGCGGGTGCTCGACGACGGCGTGATCGATCCGCGCGATACCCGCGCGGTGCTGTCGGAAGTGCTCGCCATCTGCCGCGAGGGCGATGCGCGTACACCCCAGCGCATGCAGTTTTCGGTGGCTCGCCCATGAGGAACGGATCAACGCAGCACCGGCCATTCTTCAAGCTCTTGGTCGCCAATCGCGGCGAGATCGCGTTGCGGGTGATGCGCAGTGCGCGGAAGCTCGGCCTCGGCGTCGTCGCGGTCTATTCGGATGCGGATCGCGACGCGCTCCATGTGCAAGAGGCCGACCAGGCCGTGCGCATCGGCGAGCCGCTCCCGGCGCAGTCCTACCTCAACATTCCCGCGATCGTTGCGGCCGCAAAGGCCAGCGGCGCGGATGCCGTTCATCCCGGCTATGGCTTCCTCGCCGAGAACGAGGAGTTTGCGCAGGCCTGCAAGGATGCTGGGCTCGTCTTCATCGGCCCGTCGCCGCAGGCGATCGAGTCGATGGGCAACAAGGCCGGTGCCAAGGAGATCATGAAAAAGGCCGGCGTGCCCGTCGTGCCCGGCTATCAGGGTGCCAATCAGGGCGATGAGGTGATGCTGGCGGAAGCCAAGGAGATCGGCTTTCCCGTGATGATCAAGGCCGTCGCCGGCGGCGGTGGACGCGGCATGCGGCTCGTGACGGACGCGGCGTCGTTTCCTGATGCGCTGCGTAGCGCGCGGTCCGAGGCAAAGGCGGCGTTTGGCGATCCGACCGTGATCCTCGAACGCGCCATCCAGAATCCCCGTCACATTGAAATTCAGGTGTTCGGCGACAGCTATGGCAACGCCATCCATCTCGGCGAACGCGATTGCTCGGTGCAGCGGCGCCACCAGAAGCTGATCGAGGAGGCACCGTCGCCCGCTGTGACGCTGGAACTGCGCGCGAAGATGGGCGACGTCGCGGTCGCTGCGGTGAAGGCGCTGCGCTACGAGGGCGCCGGCACGCTCGAATTTCTGCTCGATGCGAGCGGCGAATTCTACTTCATGGAAATGAACACCCGCCTCCAGGTCGAGCATCCCGTGACCGAGGCGATCACCGGGCTTGATCTCGTCGAATTGCAGCTGCGCGTCGCGCGCGGCGAGCCATTGCCGGTTAAGCAGCAGGACATTCGCTTCACGGGCCACGCCATCGAGGTGCGGCTGTGCTCGGAGGATGCCGCGCATGATTTCATGCCGCAGTCCGGGCGCATGGCGCGCTGGCAGGTGCCGGAAGGCATCCGCGTCGAGCATGCGCTGCAATCGGGCTCCGAGATTCCGCCGTTCTACGATTCCATGATCGCCAAGGTGATCGGCCATGGTGCGAGCCGCGAGGAGGCGAGGGGGCGGCTGATCGTCGGTCTGGAGCAACTGACCGGATTCGGTGTGACGACCAATCAGGCGTTCCTGATGTCCTGCCTGCGTCATCCCGGCTTTGCCAAGGGCGAAGCGACGACGGCGTTCATTGGTGCGCACAGCGACGAGTTGCTGGCGCCGCGCGCGGACGCTGCATTCGATATGGCTTTGGCCGGCTTGCTGCTCTACGTCACGAACCCGCAGGCACCGTCGTGGCGCCGCGGACGGAGCCTCGCGGCAACGTTCCCGCTACCGGCGAAAATCGAGATCGCAGGCCACGCGCTTGAGCTCGAAGTCACGCGGGAGCGCGATGGCAGCTACACCGTTGCCAGTGACGGCCGTCGAGACAAATTCGAGATCGACCAGCTCGATCTCGACATGATTCGCTTCCGCCATGACGGCGTGACGGACAGTGCAAAATTCCTGCGCGATGGCGAACGTCTCCACCTCCAGCGCCGCGGCATCCCGCTCGCGGCGACCGATCTCACGCTCGCCGCGCCGAAGGCCGCCGCAAGCAACGGAGACGGCAAGGTTCGTGCTGCCATGAACGGCCGCGTCGTTGCCGTCCTGGTCAAGCCGGGCGACCGCGTCATCGTCGGTCAGCCGGTGCTGACGCTGGAAGCGATGAAGATGGAGCACGTCCACAAGGCCGGCATCGACGGCGTCGTCGCCGCGATCGGCGTCGCCGAGGGCGAGCAGGTTACGACCGGCCGGATCGTGGCCGAGATCGGGGCGGAGTAGCGCACCCCGAACTCAACCCGTCGTCCCGGCGAAGGCCGGGACCCATACTCCTAGGCAGCGGTTACAGGGCGAGCAGGTAACTCCGAGTCTTCGCCAAACCCGATCCTGTGGCTATGGGTCCCGGCCTTCGCCGGGACGACAGCGCAGCTATTGGCTCCGCCCCGTCCCGTCATTGAGCAAACACGCGACCTGGTGCCCGTCGCCCGCGTCCACCAACGCCGGCCGTTCCGTCCTGCATCGCTCCATCGCAAACCGGCAGCGGGTGTGAAACGCGCATCCCGGCGGCGGATTGACCGGGCTTGGCACATCGCCGTCGACCAGCGGCACGAGCTTCTTGGCGAGCGGGTTGGCGACCGGCACCGAGGCGAGCAGCGCCTGTGTATAGGGATGGCGCGGATTTGCGAACAACTCGTCCTTGCCGGCAATCTCGACGATGCGACCTAGATACATCACGGCCACGCGGTGACTGATATGGGCGACCACCGCGAGGTCATGCGCGATGAAGAGGTAGGAGAAGCCGTGCTCGCGTTGCAGGTCGATCAGGAGGTTGATCACCTGCGCCTGGATCGAGACGTCGAGCGCGGAGACCGGCTCGTCGCAGACGATCAGCCGCGGCCCCAGCGCCAGCGCGCGGGCGATGCAGATGCGCTGGCGCTGGCCGCCGGAGAATTGGTGCGGAAAATTCCGCATCTGGTCCGGCCGCAAGCCAACCTGCTCGAACAGGTTGGCGGTACGCGCCTCCAGCGCTTTGCCGGTCGCGAGCCCGTGCACGAACAGCGGCTCGCCCACGATGTCTCCGGCAGTCATGCGCGGGTTGAGCGAGGCGAACGGATCCTGGAACACGATCTGCATTGAGCGGCGATGCGGACGCAGCGCGGACTTGGAGAGATGCGTGATGTCCTCGCCTTCGAGGCGGATCTGGCCGGAGGTCGGCTCGACCAGCCGCAGCACGCTACGCGCCACCGTGGACTTGCCGCAACCGGATTCGCCGACGAGGCCCAGCGTCTCGCCGACCCCAACCGAGAACGAGACGCCGTCGACTGCATGCACTGTGCCAATTTGTCGGCGCAACACGCCCGCGCGCACCGGATAGTGCTTCTTGAGGTCAGTGACTTCGAGCAGCGCCTCGGTCATGCCACCTCCGCGACTTCAGCGGCGCGCCAGCAGGCGGCGAGATGGCCGCCGCCCCAATCGATGAGCGGCGGATATTCGGCCTCACAGCGCTTGATCGCGAGCTTGCAGCGCGGCGCAAACGCGCAACCCTTCGGCAGCCGCACCAGCGACGGCACTGTGCCCGGAATTTCGTTCAGCCGTGCCGGCGCGGCGATGCCGGGCGCCGGCACCGCCGGGATCGACGCCATCAATCCGCGCGTATAGGGATGTTTCGGCGCGGCGAACAGCGCCTCGACGCTCGCTTCCTCGACCTTCCGTCCCGCATACATCACGATGACGCGCTGCGCTGTCTGCGCGACGACACCGAGATCATGCGTGATCAGCACGAGCCCGGTACCGAGCTCCTTCTGAAGGTCCAGGATCAGCGCCAGGATTTGCGCCTGGATGGTGACATCGAGCGCAGTCGTGGGCTCGTCCGCGATCAGCAGCGCCGGCCGGCACGCCAGCGCCATGGCGATCATGGCGCGCTGGCGCATACCGCCGGACAGTTGATGCGGATATTCCCGCGCGCGCCGAGCCGGTTCGGGGATGCGCACCAGGCGCAGCATCTCGATCGCGATGTCCCGAGCCTCTTTACTCGACATGTTCCGGTGCAGCCGCACGGCCTCGACGATCTGGTCGCCGATCCGCATCACCGGATTGAGCGACGTCATCGGCTCCTGGAAGATCATCGAGATACGGTTGCCTCTGACGGCACGCATCTCAGTCTCGTCCAGCGTCAGCAGATCAGTGCCTTCAAGCGTGACAGAGCCGCCGACGATGCGGCCGGGCGGATCCGGCACCAGCCGCATCAGCGAAAGCGCAGTGACGCTCTTGCCGCAGCCGGATTCGCCGACGATCGCCAGCGTCTCGCCGCGCTTCACCGTGAAGGACACATCCTCGACCGCCCTAAACAGACCGGAGTTGGTGAAGAACACCGTCTTCAGGTTCTTCACCTCGAGCACGAGATCGGATTTGTCAGCCATCAGCCGCGCTGCCGGGGATCGAGGATGTCGCGCAAGGCGTCGCCGAACAGGTTGGCGCCGAACACCGCGAGGCTGATGGCGATGCCGGGGAAGATCACCAGCCAGGGCGCCGTGCGGACATATTCGGCGGCGGATTCGGAGAGCATGCGGCCCCACGACGGGTACGGCTCGGGAATGCCGAGGCCGAGGAAGGAGAGCGAGGCTTCCGTGAGAATGGTCGAGCCGAGCTGGGCAGTCGCAAGCACGATCAGTGGCGCCAGCGTGTTCGGCAGTACGTGACGGAGCGCGATGCGTACCTCGCTCATGCCGATCGACTTGGCGGCCTCGATGAATGGCAGCTCGCGCAACGCCAGCGTGTTGGCGCGGATGACGCGCGAGACAGTCGGGATCAGCGGAATGGCGATCGCGATGATGACGTTCGGCAAGGACGGCCCAAGCGCCGCGGTCATGATCAGGGCCAGCACCAGTAATGGCAGCGCCTGGAGGACATCGGAGATGCGCTGGAACACGAGATCGACCCAGCCGGAGAGATAGCCGGAGGTCAGGCCGACGATCACGCCGATCGAGCCACCGAGTGCCGTCGAGCCGATGCCGACCGCGAGCGAGATCCGCGCGCCATGAATGATGCGGCTGAAGACATCGCGGCCGAAGGAATCCGTCCCCATCCAGTGTGCCAGGCTTGGGCGCGCCAGTGCCCGGGCAGCGTCGATCGTCAGCGGATCGTAACGCGCGATGAAGTCGGCGAAGATCGCGGTGAACACGAACAGGGTCATGATGACGAGCCCGGCCGCGCCCAGCACATGCCGCTGCGCCAAAAACAGCACGCGCCGCCAGCCGACGGTCGCGTGCGCCCCGGCGCGCCTCAGTTCAACGTCATAGTCGATCGCGGCCAACAGGTTCTCCTAATCCGTGTACCGGATACGCGGGTCGAACACGGCGTACAGCATGTCGACGATGAAGTTCGCGCTCACCACGACCACAGCAATCAGCATCACCAGGTTCTGCACGATCGGATAATCGCGCCAGCGAATCGCCTCGACCAGGAAGCGTGCGACGCCGGGGATGTTGAACACGGTCTCGGTGACGATGAGGCCGCCGATCAGGAACGCCGCCTCGATACCGATCACGGTGATGACGGGCAAAATCGCATTCTTCAGCGCATGCTGATAGTTCACGGCGGCATCCGATGCGCCCTTGGCACGCGCGGTGCGGATATAGTCCTGCCGCAGCACCTCCAGCATCGAGGATCGGGTGATGCGCATGGTCAGCGCCGCGCTGCGGAAGCCGACGGCGGCGGCGGGCACGGCATAAGTCGCGAAGGCCTCCAGCCAGGTCTGCGGATTGGGATTGAAGATCGGCATCTGGTTGAACATCGCCACCGATGCGGTGAGGATGAGCAGGCCGAGCCAGAACGACGGCAGCGACAATCCGCTCAGGCTCACCACACGCAACGCGTAATCGAGCCTCGTTCCCTGCTTCACCGCGCTGATGACGCCCAGCGGAATGCCGATCGACGCCGAGAACAACAACGCCAGCCCGGCGAGCCGTGCGGTAATCGGGATCCGTGGCAGGATCTCCTGAAGCGCCGGTTTCTCGGAGACGTAGGAGTAGCCGAAATCGCCGCGCAGAAAACCGCTGATCCAGTGCCAATATTGCACCACCAGCGGCTGGTCGATGCCGAGCTCTTTTTCCAGATTGGCCTTGTCGGCGGGATCGACATAGCCGGCCGCGGCAAACAGGATATCGACGATGTTGCCGGGAACGATACGCAGCAGGAAGAAGATGACGACCGAGATCCCGAACAGGGTCACGAGCATCAGAAACAGGCGCCGCACCAGATAGGCAAACATGCATCGCCTCCCGTCGAACCCGTCAGCCGCCCGCGCTACTTGTCCATCCAGACATCCTCGTAACGATATCCATTATACGAGCTGTTCGACATCACCGTCACGCCCTTGACGTAAGGCTGCCAGCAGCTGCCGGTCCGTGCGTGGAAGATGATCGGGCGGGCGACGTCCTCCTGCAACTTCTTGTCGATGTCCCACACCAGCTTCTTGCGCTTGTTGACGTCGGTCTCCTGGGACTGCACGTCGAACAGCTTTTCGATCTCCTTGTTGCAGTAATTGGTGTAGTTGCGCTCGGAGCCACAGGAATAGTTCTCGTAAAACGACTGGTCGGGATCGTCGACGGCATTGCCGGTCAAATTGAGCCCGAGCATGTAATCCTTGCGCGCGATCTTCGGGAACCAGTTCGCGGTCTCGACCACGTCGAGCTCGCCGTCGATATAGATGCTCTTGAGCTGGTCGATCAGGATCACCGCGGGATCGCGGTAGACCGGAATATTGCGGGTCGAGACCTTGACGGCGAGATGCTTGTCCGGCCCATAACCGGCCTTCTGCATCAGTTTTTTTGCTTGCTCGCGGTTGGCGTTGATGTCGGGTCCGTAGCCCGGAATGCTCTCGAGCATCTCCTTCGGCATGCCCCACAGCCCGTTCGGCGGCGGCAGCATGGTGCCGCCGATGTCGCCCTGGCCTTCGAACATGATCGAGATGAAGGCTTTGCGATCGAGCGACAGCGCCATGGCGCGGCGGATGTCGATATTGTCGAACGGCGGCGCAGACGAATTGACGATGATGTTGGTCGCGACATTGTTGGGTTCGACCACGCAGACCGCGTTCGGCGCCTGCGATTTGACGTCCTTGAGAAGCGGGATGCTCACTTCGGTCGGGAAGGCCATGTCGAACTTGCCGGCGACGAAGGCGAGAATGGCGGTCGAGCGGTTCGGGATGATGGTGAACTCGATGCCGTCGAGATAGGGCCGCCCCTTGCGCCAATAATCGGGATTGCGAGTCAGCTTGATCGATTCATTGGCTTTGAACTCGACGAACTTGAACGGGCCAGTGCCGATCGGGTGCGTGCGCATGTCGCCGGGTGAGACGTGGCAGGGATAGACCGGCGTGTAGCCCGAGGCCAGCAGTGCAATTAGCGAAGGCTGCGGCCGCTTCAGATTGAAGGAGACCTCGAGATCGCCGTTGGTGGAGACGTCGTTGACCTGTTCGTACCAGCTCTTGCGCGGGTTCTGCCGGAACTTCTGCTGCGACTTGCCCATCAGCATGTCGAAGGTGCATTTGACGTCCGCCGAGGTGAACGGCTTGCCGTCGTGCCACTTCACGCCCTGGCGCAATTTGAAGGTCAGTGTCTTGTTGTCGTTGACCCAGGCCCAGCTCTCGGCGAGCTCTGGCACGATGGTGTCCATGCTGTTCTGCGCCACGTCCTGCTTGTAGATGACGAGGTTGTTGAACACCGGCATGAAGGGAACATTGAGCGAGTAGGTCGCGCCTTCGTGGATCGAGGCATTGCCGGGACTGTCGCGGTGATACATCCGCAAAATACCGCCCTGCTTGGGCTCGCCGGCGAGTGCAATGGTCGAAAACGCCAGCAAAGATAGCGCCGCCGTCGCGGCGAGCGCTCGTACGCTCCGCATCCTCGTCCTCCCTGGACATCTTGTTGTCTTTTGGGCCTTTGCGGCCTGTTTGAGGGGACGATAGCGACGCGCGCGCGGTCAGGCAACCGGCAAGGTCTGCTCCTCTCTCGGCAATTCGGATGACGCAAGGCCGCAGGGGTTTTCCCTCACAAATTGAGAGACGTCGCTCCCGCGTCGTCCTGGCGAACGCCAGGACCCATGACCCCAGGGAGGTGTTTGGCGAAGACTGGTCGCTCGGCATTGCTACCTTCTTCAGTTGCGGAATCACGCGGTATGGGTCCTGGCGTTCGCCAGGACGACAGTGGCCCCTCACACGATCCTTGACGCCTTGTTCCCCCAATACCGGTCCCGCAGCAGCCGCTTGTACAGCTTCCCCGTCGGCAGCCGCGGCAACTCCTTTTCGAAATCGACCGACCGCGGCACCTTTTGCCGCGACAGCGATGCTCCGCAGAACGCGATCAGCTCTTCCGCGAGTGCCTCGCCCGGCACGACGCCGGGCATCGGCTGCACCACCGCCTTCACCTCTTCGCCGAGATCGGGATTGGGCACGCCGAATACCGCGGCGTCAGCGACCTTCGGATGGGTGATCAACAAATTCTCGCATTCCTGCGGATAGATGTTCACGCCGCCGGAGATGATCATGAAGGTCGCGCGGTCCGTTAAATAGAGGAAGCGGTCCTCGTCGACATAGCCGACGTCGCCGACCGTGCTCATGCTGCCGTCGGCCGAGCGCGCTTCCTTAGTCTTCTCCGGGTCGTTGAAATATTCGAATGGCGTGGCCGTCTTGAACCAGACCTGTCCCGGCGTGCCGGTCGGGCATGGCTTCATGTTTTCGTCGAGAATATGGAGGTCGCCGAGTAGCACCTTGCCGACGGTGCCGCGATGGGCCAGCCATTCCGCGCTGTTGCAGGCGGTGAAGCCAAGGCCTTCGGTCGCGCCGTAATATTCGTGGATGATCGGTCCCCACCATTTGATCATGTCGTCCTTGACCAGCGCCGGGCAGGGCGCGGCGGCATGGATCGCGATCTCGAGCGACGACAGGTCGTAGCGCGTGCGCACCTCCTCCGGCAGCTTGAGCATGCGCGAGAACATCGTCGGTACGAGCTGGGTGTGGGTGATACCCCACCGCTCGACGAGCTGGAGGTAACGCTCGGGATCGAAATTTTCCATGATGATCGCGGTGCCGCCCATCCGGATCGTCAAATTGACCGCGGCCTGCGGCGCGGAATGATAGAGCGGCGCCGGCGAGAGATAGATCATGCCCTCCCGGTACTGCCAGAGCTTTGTGAGGAACTCGAACAGCGGCAGGTTGTGCTTCGGCGGCTCCTCCGGCAGCGGGCGGATAATGCCCTTCGGCCGTCCCGTCGTGCCCGATGAATACAGCATGGCGGTGCCGAGCCATTCATCCGGGATCGGCGTCTTCGGCAGCTCGGCGGTCACCTCCGTGAGGCCGACGATGCGCTCGCTCTCGCCGGGACCATCCGCGACGATGCACAGCCTGATGTCGGGGCAGACCTTGATCGCCTCGCGGGCGATATCGAGCTTCGCGAGCGATGTGATCAGGATTTTCGACTGGCTGTTGACCAGGAGATAAGCGAGCTCGCCCGGCGTCAGGAACGAGTTGATGCAGGTGTAGTAGAGGCCGGAGCGCTCGCCCGCGCCGCAGGCTTCGAGGTAGCGGGAATTGTTCTCCATGAAGATCGAATAGTGGTCGAGCCGCTTCAAGCCGTGCTTGCGGAACAGGTGCGCCAGCCGATTGCTGCGCGCATCGAGCTCGCGATAGGTGACGGCCTCGCCTGTTACCGCCATGATGAAGGCGGGCTGGAGCGGGCGCAGGCGGGCATGCTGACCTGGATACATCAGTCCTCCGGCTTTTAGATCATGCGGCAAGAAGCAGGATTTCGCGCAACTGCGCGGGGCCGTCGATCTTGCGCGGGTTGCGCGGAATCCAGTTCGTGCGCATCGCAGCGTCCGCTATCGCGTCGAAATGCTCCGGCGAGACGCGTACATCGGCGAGGCTGCGCGGCATGCCGAGCGAGCGGATGAAGGCATCGAGCACATCGCCCGCGGCGTGGCCGGGAAAGCCCATTGCGGCCGCGACGATCATCTGGCGCTCGGCATTGTCGCGCGCATTCCAGCGCATCACCGCCGGCAGCATGACGCAGGAGGTGTAGCCATGCGGCACGTCGAAGGCCGCGCCCAGCACGTAGCCGATACCGTGGCTTGCCCCCATCGGCACGCCGGCGGCGAGGGCGCCCATCGACAGCCAGGTGCCGATCTGCGCATCCATTCGCGCCTCGAGGTCAGCAGGGTCAGCCTTCACCCGTGGCAGCGCGTCGGCGAGCATCGCAAGGCCTTTGACCGACTGCGCGTCGGCATAGGGGTGCGTCTCGCGCGAGCAGATCGCCTCGACGCAATGATCGATGGCGCGGATGCCGGTCGACAGGAACAGCCATTCCGGCGTGTGCACCGTGATGGCGGGATCGAGGATGGTCGCGCGGGGAACGCTGAGCGGATGCCGCAGCATCTGTTTCACATGGGCGGTGCGCTCGGTGACACCTGCGATCGAGCTGAACTCGCCGCCGGCGATCGTGGTCGGGACGCTGATCTGACGCACGGTCGGCGCCGTCATCTCCGGCGCGACCCCCTTGTGCACGCGGATGCGCTCGATGCCGTCGACATCGTCGATGCCGTTGGCGAGGCAGAGCTGCACCGCCTTGGCGCCGTCGGTGATCGAGCCGCCGCCCACGGTGACGATCAGGTCGGCGCCCGCTTCGCGCGCCGCATTGGTCGCGGCGATCACCGCCTCCCGCGGGGTGTGCGCCGGCATCGCATCGAACACGCCCGCGCAATTTGTGCCCAGGGCCTGTTTGATTTTCGCGATTTCGTCGGTCTGCCGGTTGAGCGTGCCCGACACCATCAGGAAGGCGCGGCGCGTCCCCAGCCGGTCCATCTGGGCGACCACGGCCTCGGCCGCGGGGTGGCCGAACACGACTTCCTCGATCGCGCCGTAAACGACACGTCCCTGGTGCACGCCTGTCCTCCCCGGACACTTCGTCTTGTTTTATGAGGGGTAATCTAGCCGAGCCGGCTCCGCCCGTCATGTGCGAAGACGCTGGCGCACTCTCATCTTGCCTCTCCCCGTTCTTGCCGGGAGAAGCGAAGAAGCCCTGTCAACCCGTCATCCGGCCAGGGCATTCCTCCGAGCATTGCGCGTGCTGTGGTCTTGAAGAGTTCATCATTGCCACCCATCTTGTGGCGCCCGCGGGTGCAGGCGTACCCTGCTATTACCGCGGTTTTTATGCGAGGACCTGGGATGACTGGACCGGACGGAAGCGAGCAATTTGTCAAAACGCACGATTTCGTTTCGCCTCGGCCTTACGCCATCGTCGGCCTTCTCGCCGCGGCGTTCGTGCTCACCGGTTGCGGCCAGCCGGCCTCGCAAGCGAGCGCTCCCCCGCCGGCGCCGGTGACCGTCGCCCAGCCGGTCAAGCGCACCGTTACCGATTGGGACGAGTTCACCGGCCGCTTCGAGGCCGTCGAGGAGGTGCAGGTCCGCCCGCGTGTCGGCGGCTTCGTCAACTCCGTCGAATTCCAGGACGGCGCCATCGTGCATCAGGGCGATCTGCTCTACGTCATCGACCCGCGCCCGTTCGAGGCGGTGGCCGAGCAGGCGGACGGCCAATTGTCCGATGCGCGCGCCAAGGTGGAGCTTGCCAAGCGCGAGCTCGACCGTGGCCTGAGCCTGGTCCAGACCAGCGCGGTCTCCGAGCAGGCCGTCGACCAGCGGCGCCAGGCCTTGCAGGCCGCGCACGCCGCGGAGACGCAGGCCGCAGGCGCGCTGAAGGCCGCGCGGCTCAACATCGAATTCACCCATGTGACCGCGCCGCTCACGGGCCGTGTCAGCCGTCATCTCGTCAGCCCCGGCAATCTGGTGCAAGGTAGCGATACCGGCTCCTCGACGCTGCTCACCTCGATCGTCGCGCTCGATCCGATCTACGTCTATTTCGACATGGATGAGGCGACCTTCATCAAGTACAGCAAGCTGTGGTTCGAAGGTAAGCGCCCGAGCTCGCGCGACACGGCGAACCCGGTGCAGGTGACGCTAGCCGGCGAGAGCAAGCCGTCGCATGAGGGCACCATCAACTTCCTCGACAACCGTCTCGACGTCTCCACCGGCACGCTACGCAGCCGCGCCGTGGTCAAGAACGCCGATCTCTCGATCCTGCCCGGTCAGTTCGGCCGTATCCGGCTGATCGGCAGCGCGCCCTATGAGGCGCTGCTGATCCCCGACGTCGCGGTCGCGACCGACCAGTCGCGCAAGATCGTGTTCGTGGTCAAGCCGGACGACACCGTCGAGGCACGTCCCGTGACGCTCGGGCCGCTCGACGAGGGCCTGCGCGTGATCCGCGAGGGATTGAAGGCGGACGACCGCGTCATCGTCAACGGCATCCAGCGCGCCCGCGTCGGTGCCAAGGTCGCGCCGCAGACGGCACCAGCGCCCGCCGGTGGCAAATCATGAATCTTGGCCGTCTCTCCATCAACCAGCCCATCCTGGCGATGGTGCTGTCGATCGTGCTGCTGATCGTCGGCGCGCTGGCCTATACCACGTTGCCGGTCTCCGAATATCCGCAAGTAGTGCCGCCGACGGTCGTCGTGACCACGCAGTATCCCGGCGCCTCCGCGCAGACCGTGTCCGACACGGTTGCAGCTCCCATCGAGCAGGAGATCAACGGCGTCGAGGACATGCTGTATCTCTACAGCCAGGCGACCTCGAACGGCCAGCTCACCATCACCGTCACTTTCAAGCTCGGCACCGATCTCGACAAGGCCCAGGTGCTGGTGCAGAACCGCGTTGCGATCGCGCAGCCGCGTTTGCCTGAAGAGGTTCAACGCAACGGCGTCACCACGCGCAAGAACTCGCCCGACATCCTGATGGTCGTGTTCATGCTGTCGCCCGACGACACGTTCGACCAGCTCTACATCTCGAATTACGCGCTGCTCCAGGTCCGCGATCAGCTGCTGCGGATCGACGGCGTCGGCGACATCCAGATCTTCGGCGCACGCGACTATTCGATGCGGTTGTGGCTCGATCCCGACCGGATCGCCAATCTCGGCCTGACCGCGACTGAGGTGCTCGCCGCGATCCGTGCGCAGAACGTGCAGATCGCGGGTGGCCAGATCGCCGAACCGCCGATCGCCGACCGCGCCTTCCAGCCGAACCTCACCTTCACCGGGCGTTTGAAAGACCAGAAGCAGTTCGAGGACATCCTGATCAAGGCCGGCTCCGACGGCCGCACGGTGCGTCTGCGCGACGTCGCCCGCATCGAGCTCGGTGCTCTCGCGTACTCCACCAACAGCTTCCTGCTGCGCAAATCGGCGGTCGCGATGCTGGTGACGCAGCGGCCTGGATCGAACGCGCTCGCAACCGCGAAGCACATTTCGGACACGATGACGAAGCTGAAGGAGACCTTTCCGAAAGGCCTCGACTTCAATATCGGCTACAACCCGACCGAGTTCATCGCGCAGTCCGTCCATGAGCTGATCAAGACGATCTATGAGGCCATGTTGCTCGTGGTCGTCGTGGTGCTGGTGTTCCTGCAGGGATGGCGGCCCGCGATCATTCCGATCATCGCGATCCCGGTTTCGCTGGTCGGCACCTTCGCGGTGATGGCAGCGCTCGGCTTCTCCATCAACAATCTCACGCTGTTCGGCCTCGTTCTCGCCGTCGGCATCGTTGTCGACGACGCCATCGTGGTGGTCGAGAATGTCGAGCGGCATCTCGAGCACGGCATGAGCCGGCGCGATGCCGCGCTGAAGACCATGGAGGAGGTCGGCGGCGCACTGGTGTCGATCGCGCTGGTGCTCTGCGCGGTGTTCGTCCCGACCGCGTTTCTGGGCGGCATTTCCGGTCAGTTCTTCCAGCAATTCGCCGTCACCATTGCGGTTGCGACCGCAATCTCCTGCTTCTGCTCGTTGACGCTGTCGCCGGCGCTGGCCTCGCTTCTCCTTGTCCCCCATGAGGAGAAACGGCCGCCGGCGCGCTGGAATCTTGTTGCACGTGGCTGGAACGCTTTCACGGGCGTGTTTAACCGCGTGTTCGATCGTCTCGCGCATGGCTACGCCGGCCTCGCCAATTTCGTGATCCGGCATTCGGCGGTGATGATCCTGATCTACGTCGTGCTGATCGGCAGCGCCGGCTGGCTGATCGGGACCACGTCGCAAGGCTTCATTCCGGCGCAGGACCGCGGTTACGTCATCATCTCCGTGCAATTGCCGGGCGCGGCGTCGCTGGCGCGCACCACCGAGGTCGTGCGCGAGATCGAACGGATCTCGCTGGATACACCGGGTATCGTCCGCGTTGCCGCTTTCGCGGGCTTTTCCGGCGCAACGCGCACGCAAGCCGGCAATGCTGCGGCGCTGTTCCCTGTTTTCGACGAGCCCGAGGTGCGGATCAAGAAGGGGCTGACTGCGAACGCCATCACGGCCGAGCTGCGCAAGCGGCTCGCTGCAATCCAGGGCGCGTTCATCATTGTGATTCCGCCTCCGGCCGTGCCCGGCATCGGCACCGGCGGCGGCTTCGCCATCCGCATCCAGGACCGCCAGGGCCGCGGGCCGGAGCTGCTCGCCGCGGCCACCGACGAGCTTGTCGCCGCGGCGCGTAAATCGCCCTCGCTGCTCGCTCCCACGGTGTTCTCGCCATTCTCGGCCAATACGCCGCAGCTCTTCGTCGATATCGACCGCACCAAGGCGCAGAAGCTTGGCGTGCCCATCGCCAACATCAACGACACGATCCAGACCTATTTCGGATCGACCTATGTCAACGACTTCAACCTGTTCGGCCGCACCTACCACGTCACCGCACAGGCCGACTTCCCGTTCCGGAAAGAGCCGAGCGATCTTTCGCGGCTGCGCACGCGCAACGCCTCCGGGGACATGGTGATGCTCGGCAGCGTGGTCGACTTCAAGGATGTTTCCGGCCCTGACCGCGTCGCGCGCTACAATCTCTATGCAGCATCCGAGCTCCAGGGCGAGCCGGCGCCGGGCACCAGCTCGACCACCGCGCTCAACGCCATCAAGAAGCTCGCCGACGACACCCTGCCGAGCGGCTTCAGCTTCGAATGGACCGATCTGTCCTACCAGCAGATCACGGGCGGCAATGCGGGTCTCTACGTGTTCCCGATCTGCGTGCTGTTCGTCTATCTCGTGCTCGCCGCGCAATATGGCAGCTGGACCTTGCCGTTCGCGGTGATCCTGATCGTGCCGATGTGCCTGCTGGCCGCCACGATTGGCGTGCGCATCATGGGGCAGGACGTCAACATCCTGACCCAGATCGGTTTCGTCGTGCTGGTGGGGCTGGCGGCAAAGAACGCGATCCTGATCGTCGAGTTCGCCCGCGACATCGAGAACGAAGGCAAGCCGCGGCTGGAGGCCGTGATTGACGCCTGCCGGTTGCGCCTGCGGCCGATCCTGATGACGTCCTTCGCCTTCATCCTCGGCGTGCTGCCGCTGGTGATCTCGTCCGGCTCCGGTTCGGAGATGCGGCAGGCCGTCGGCGTCGCCGTATTCTTCGGCATGATCGGCGTCACCCTGTTCGGGCTGTTGTTCACGCCGATCTTCTACGTGGTGGTGCGGAACCTGGCCGAGGGGAAGAACGAGGGGAAGCCGAGGGCGGTGGCCTGATCGTAGTCGGTGCGGCCAGCGCATCAACGCCCACAGTGTCGTCCCGGCGAAGGCCGGGACCCATAGCCACCGGGCGGAGTTTTGCGAAGACTCGTGGTTACCAGCTTCGCGTCGCAACCACTTTTTGGGAGTATGGGTCCCGGCCTTCGCCGGGACGACACCGCTTCTTTGACGCACACCTCCATACTAACGGCCTAGGCCGAAATGGATGGGCACCGCCGGGGTTCTTCACTAGTATCCGCGCGATTTCAAAACAGAAAACTGCTGGGAGCTAACACATGAAATCAGCCCTTTTGGCCGCTGTCGCAATTTCGGCTTTGCTGCTGACCGCGCCGGCCTCTGCGCAAGGCGTCAAGATCGGCATCCTCAACGACCAGTCCGGCGTCTACGCCGATTACGGCGGCAAATGGTCCGTCGAGGCCGCCAGGATGGCGATCGAGGATTTCGGCGGCGAGGTGCTCGGCCAGAAGATCGAGCTGGTCACCGCCGACCACCAGAACAAGCCGGATCTCGCCACCTCGATCGCGCGCCGCTGGTACGACGTCGAGAACGTCGACATGATCACGGAGCTGACGACCTCATCGGTCGCGCTCGCGATCCACGAGCTCTCCAAGGAAAAGAAGAAGATCGACATCGTCGTCGGCGCTGCGACCTCGCGCCTCACCGGCGATGCCTGCCAGCCCTATGGTTTCCACTGGGCCTATGACACCCGCGCGCTCGGTGTCGGCACCGGCGGCTCGCTGACCAAGGCCGGCGGCGACACCTGGTTCTTCCTCACCGCGGACTACGCCTTCGGCTACGCGCTGGAAAAGGACACCAGCGAGATCGTCGCCGCCAATGGCGGCAAGGTGCTCGGTTCGGTGCGCGTGCCGCTCAACTCCTCGGACTTCTCCTCCTTCCTGCTCCAGGCGCAGAGCTCGAAGGCGAAGATCGTCGGCCTTGCCAATGCCGGCCTCGACACCACCAATTCGATCAAGCAGGCGTCCGAGTTCGGCATCGTCTCCGGTGGCCAGAAGCTCGCGGGCCTCTTGATGACGCTCGCCGAAGTGAACGGCCTCGGCTTGCAGGCCGCGCAAGGCCTGGTGCTGACCGAGGGCTATTACTGGGATATCAACGATCGCACGCGCCATCTCGGCGAACGCTTTCTCAAGCGCACCGGCCGGATGCCGAACATGATCCAGGCCGGCACCTATTCGGCGACGCTGAGCTATCTCAAGGCGGTCAAAGCCGCCGGCACCAAGGATCCGGATGCGGTCGCCAAGAAGCTGAAGGAGCTGCCGGTCGACGACGATTTCGCGCAAGGCGGCAAGGTGCTCGAGAACGGTCGCATGGTCCACGACATGTATCTGTTCGAGGTCAAGAAGCCCTCGGAATCGAAGAAGCCTTGGGACTATTACAAGCAGCTCGCGGTCGTTCCCGGCGAGAAGGCGTTCTTCACTGCCAAGGAGAGCGGCTGCCCGCTGACGAAGTAGGTCTCTCTATGTCGTCCTGGCGAAAGCCAGGACCCATTACCCCGATAGCGGCTTGTTGAAACAAGCAGTGGCCACGATCGTGCCCATAACCACGCCCTGTGGTTATGGGTCCTGGCTTTCGCCAGGACGACGGCGGGGAGAGTCGTCGCAGCCCGCCCCTCACACCAGCCGCAGCACCGCCGCTCCCAGCGCCCCGGCCCACAGCGCAATGGCCGCGATACCCTGAATAAAAAATCCCGGGCCGCGTTTTGCGGCGGCCTTCGAATAGCCGATGAAGTAGACGATGCGGCCGACGATCCAGAGCGCGCCGATCGCCGCTGCACCGGCATCGCTGATGTAGATCGCAAACAGCCAGAGCGACGGCAGGAAGATCGGCATCCATTCCAGCGTGTTCATCTGGATTCGGAACGCGCGCTCGAAATCCGGATGGCCCGACATTGCTGGCACCTTGACGCCGGTTCTGGTGCGCGCGCGCGACACGTTGATGGTGATGAAGAAGTAGAACAGGATCGCCAGCAGCGTGACGAGGGCGGTGAGGTGATACATCGCTAGTTCCTTCGAAGAAGTCCCGGTTCAATACCCCGTCAGCTCGAGATAGCCAACGCCGTGATGCGTGCCGGCAAAGCTGATCGGCCCTTCCCAATAGGAAAAACCGGTCCCCATCCACGCCTTTGGATTGAGCGGCTTGCAGAGGATCGAGAACGACCGCGAGGGGATCGCGATCTGCCACTCCACCGGCAGCTTGCGCCCGGCCACCTCAGCCGTCGCCGTTGGAATCATCTGGATGTCGTCGCCCGCAATCATGTGCGTGTCGCCTGTGGCGCTGATCCAGTTGCCGAATGGATAGTCCTTGCCGTCCTTCTGGCGCAGCCGGTACAGCATCAGCTTGTCGCCGGATGACAGATGCAGCGACAGCCAGTCCCAGCCGGTCTGGTCGGCGTCGAGCGGCTGGCTGCTCCATTCGCGGTCCATCCAGGCCTGGCCGGAAACATCGACCGGCCTGTCGTCGATGGTGAGCGTGCCGCGGGCGCGATAGAACGGCTGGCTGTAATAATAGGAGGCCTGTCCGCGCTCCGACTTGCGGCTGTAGCCGCGATCGCCCTCCAGCACCACGGGACGATCGGCCTCCAGCGTCAGCGCGTAACCGAAGTCGGCGCCCGAGGCTTTCAACGTCAGCGGCGCCAAGGTGCGATCCTCGGTGCGCTCGGATCCGTTCATCGCCCAATCGTCGATCCAGGCTGAGAACGGTTTCGCCGTGACGCCGGCCTGTCCCACGCCGCCGCGGGAAAACAGCTCGCTGAAACGATGGGTGTCGGCGCGCGTCACCGCGGCGTGCGCCATCCACACCTGCTGATTGGCCCAACCTTCGCCCTGCGGCCCCGGCTGTGTCGCCTGCCGGAACAGCGTCCATTGCAGGCCGCACGCCGCGCCGCTGCTATCGACGAGATTCGCCGTGAGATACCACCACTCGATGCGAAACCCCGGATGCGGTCCATGATCGTCCGGAAAGACGAACGTCTTCCCGGGCGTTACCTTCGCAAAGCCATCGGCCGTCTCGCCGAGCCCGGCATAGCCTTGTGCGCCCGCGCGGCGGACAGCCGCGAGCGCGGCGATGCCGCCGGCGAAGGTGCGCCGCGAGATCCTGTCAGCGCTCATTGGCAAACACCTTGACGAGGCTCGCCGGCTGCATCCGGGCCAGCCGGATCATCGGCAGCAGGGCGGCAAGCAATGAGGCGAACAGCGCGACCGCGACCAGCTCGACCAGTTGCAGCGGAAAAACATGGAATGGCAGGCGCCAGCCGAACGCCTTCACGTTGACGATCGCGATCAGGCACCACGCCACCAGCAGCCCGAGCGGCACCGCCAGCAGAGACGTCAAGAGCGCGACCGACAGCGTCTTGGTCAATTCGATCGCGGCAAGGCGCGGCCTTGTGATGCCGATCGCCCAGAGCGGCGCAAGCTGCGGCAGGCGCGAGTTCGCCAGCGTGAGAAGGCTGGTCAGAAGCGCGATCCCGGCGACGCCGAGCGTGAACGCGTTCAGCGCCGAGGTCACCGCGAAGGTGCGGTTGAAGATCCGGATCGATTCCGCTTTCACCGTCGCCTGGTCGGCGACGCTGCGATCGTCGAGCGCAAACTGCTTCTGCAGCGCCGCGATCAGGCCGGGGATATTCTCCTTCGCAACGATCAGGCCGATGCGCGTCTGCGGCGTTTGCGGAAACTGCCGGATCAGTGCCGCGACGTTCACCGCAAGCTGTCCCTTGGGATTGCCGTAGTCGGCATAGATGCCGACGATGTCGAGCTCCCAGGTCGCCCCCGGCGCCGGGACTTCAACGACATCGCCAACGCGGACGTTGAGGCGGCGGCTCAGTTGCTCGCTGATGAACGCCGCATTGCCGGGCACGAGCCGTGTCCAGGCCCGCGGCGCGGCTTCCAGCAGCGGCCAGCGCTCGCGATAAAGCGCATGATCGGGCAGACCGAGCAATTCCACCGGCTGCCCCTGTACCTGCGCGTCGGCGCGTCCGCCCGACAGGATCGCCTCGACATCGCGGCGCTCCTTCAGCCAGTTGCGGATCGCGACGCCTTTCGCATTATCGGAGGCGCTGATGTAGACGTCGGCTGCGAGCCGCCCGTTGAGCCAGCCGACGAAAGTGCGGCTAAACGTTTCCACCATGGTGGACACCCCGACATTGACGGCGAGCGCGAGCAGCAGCGCCATCAGCGCCAGCGACAAACCCGAGAGCTGCTGCCGGCTGTCCGCCCAAAACCACAGGGCGAGCGGCCTCCGCGCCAAACGCTGCCCGGCCAGCAGGATGAGTTCGAGGAACGCGGGCAGGATCAACGCGGCGCCGAGCATCAGCGCCGCCAGCACGCTAAAGCCCGCGATCAGCGATTGCCCGTACTGGAGCAGCAACAGCGCGACCGCGAACACGGCGCAGGCAGCTCCGCTTTGCAGGATCAGCCAGCGGCGCTGCCTCTGTTGCCAAGCGCGCGGCTGCGCGGTCGTCAGCACCGGCATCCTGATCGCCTTGATCAGGCTGGTCGCCGCGGCAACAAGCGCGCCGGCAATGCTGATGCCGATGCCGGCGAGCCACCATTCAGGTCGCAGGCTGAGCTGCCCCGGGATCTGCGCGCCATAGAGTCCACGCAGGGATGCTGCGACGTCCGGCAAGAGCGCGGCCGCAATGAAATAGCCGCAGGCAAGCCCGATCAGGCCTGCGACCAGCGCAAGTGCCACGAGCTCGACCACCAACACGGTGTTGACCAGTCGCGCCGAGGCACCGCAGGCACGTAGCGTGCGCAGCATCGGCAGCCGCTGCTCGAAGGCGAGACCGACGGCAGAATTGACGATGAAGAGGCCGACGAAGAACGACAACAGGCCGAAGGCGGTGAGGTTGAGGTGAAAGCTGTCGGTGAGGCGCTCCAGCTCAGTCTCCGCATCCGGCTCAACCCGCTGCAAGCGGTCGCCGACGACGCTCGCCAATGGCGCAGGCTTGCCCTTCGGTTTGCCGATCAGAAGCCGCGAGATCTGGTTCGGCTTGCTCAGCAGCCGCTGCGCCACGCCGATATCGACCACGAGCACGTCGGGCACGAGCTGCGGCAGCACGCGCAGCGGCGGCAGTTTTGCCCCGTTGCTGATCGCTGGTGCCGCACCCTCCTGCTCCTGCAAGTCGATCAGGGTTTCCTTCGCCACCAGCGTCTGGCCCGGCGGCGCGACGAAGCTGCTTAGATCGGCGGCGCCGAGCCGAGGTGCATTGCCGACGTCGACAGGCAGCGTCACCGGCTCGATGCCGAGCAGCCGGACCGAACGGCCGTTGACCTGGACCCGTCCCTCCAGCATCGGCGAGACTGGCCAGCCGGCGCGGCGCAGCTTGACGAACAGCTCCTGCGGAAAGGTCGCGGCATCAGGCGCGACCAGCATCGGCGTCCGCGCGCCGCCGAAGGTTGCCGCGGCGCGGTCATAGGCGTTGCGGGCCTGCTGGTTGATCGCCTGCACGCCGCTCCACAGCGCGGTCGCCGCGATCAGCCCGATCAGGAGCGTCGCGAACTGCATCTTGTGGCGCCGCCAATGGCTGAGCAGCACCGCGAGGACCCAGAGCGCGCGCCTCATGCGATCCGCCCGACATGCAGATTGACGTGGCGATCGAGTGTCGCGGCCAGATGCAGGCTGTGCGTCACCATCAGAAAGCCGCAGCCGGTGCGCGTGACGAGGTCGCGCGTCAGGGCCAGCACATCCTCCGCGGTGGCCTCGTCGAGATTGCCGGTCGGCTCGTCCGCCAGCAGCAATGACGGCTTTGTCGCCAGCGCTCGGCCGATCGCGACCCGTTGCTGCTGTCCGCCCGATAATTGTTCTGGATAACGCTTGAGCAGGCCGCCAAGCCCGAGGCGTTCGATCAGCTCTTTATACCAGGCTGCGTCGTATCGGCCCGCGATCCGCGCCTGAAACACCAGGTTATCCCCGACCGACAGGCTCGGGATCAAATTGTACTGTTGAAACACCAGGCCGATCCGGTCGCGCCGCAGGCCCGCGCGGCCCGCATCAGACAGCTTGGTGATTTCGGTGTCTTCCAGTCGGATCGTGCCGCCATCAGCGTCATCGAGCCCTGCGATCAGGTGCAACAGCGTGCTCTTGCCGCTGCCAGATTCGCCGGTCAGTGCGACGCGTTCGCCGGCCTTGAGGTCGAGATCGACGCCGCGCAGGACATGGACCGGCTCACCGGCCGAAGAGAACGTCTTGGA
Source organism: Bradyrhizobium sp. WSM4873 (assembly GCF_055811355.1). Classification (NCBI taxonomy): domain Bacteria; kingdom Pseudomonadati; phylum Pseudomonadota; class Alphaproteobacteria; order Hyphomicrobiales; family Nitrobacteraceae; genus Bradyrhizobium; species Bradyrhizobium sp. WSM4873. The sequence goes on from NZ_JBVVPS010000042.1 coordinate 52,707, forward strand.
GAGGTTTCGGATGCTCAGCACGATGAATGGCGCCGGACGGAATTAGCGGAATTGCTGCGTAGCACACTTGCTGCGGAAATGCCGGGTTGCGTTGCTATTGAAGCCGTTGTTAGCTCCTAAGAGGACCACATCAAAAAAGTGCCAAAAAGGGACGACGGGGAGAACGATGAGCGCTCAGGCAACGCAGTCCGCGGCGGGCAAGATCACGGGGACATCCACGGGAACGCCCAGGGAAACACCAAAGGGTGCCTGGACCGTCACGTTTCTCCTGTTTCTTTTCATGCTGGTGAACTTCGCCGACAAGATCGTCGTTGGTCTTGCGGGCGTTCCGATCATGACCGAGCTGAAGCTCGAGCCCGAGCAGTTCGGCCTGCTCGGCTCGTCGTTCTTCTTCCTGTTCTCGATCTCGGCCATCGTGGTCGGCTTCATCGTCAACAAGGTACCGACCCGCTGGGTGCTGTTGACCCTCGCGGTGATCTGGGCGCTGACGCAGTTTCCGATGGTCGGCACCGTCTCTTTCACCACGCTCCTGATCTGCCGCATCGTGCTCGGCGCGGGCGAAGGCCCGGCGGCCTCGGTGGCGATGCACGCGGTCTACAAATGGTTCCCCGACGAGAAGCGCACGATGCCGACCGCGATCCTGTCGCAGGGTTCGGCCTTTGGCGTGATCCTGGCGGTGCCGGCGCTGAACTGGATCATCGTCAACCATTCCTGGCACTATGCGTTCGGTGCGCTTGGAATCGTCGGCCTGATCTGGGTCGCGGCCTGGCTCGCGCTCGGCAAGGAAGGCCCGCTGGACACCCACGCATCGGCCGTGGTCGAACCGAAAATACCCTATCTCCAGCTCCTGACATCGCGCACCTTCATCGGCTGCGTGACCGCGACCTTCGGCGCCTATTGGGCGCTGTCGCTCGGGCTCACCTGGTTCACGCCCTTCATCGTCAAGGGCCTCGGCTTCTCGCAGTCTCAGGCGGGCTTCGTGTCGATCCTTCCCTGGGTGTTCGGGGCGACCATCGTCATTCTCACCGGCTGGATCTCGCAGGTGATGCTGGCACGCGGCTACACGTCGCGGATCTCCCGCGGCGTGCTCGGCTCGGTGCCGCTGATCGTCGGCGGCCTGATCCTCGCGATGATGCCGCATGTCCAAGGCGCGGGCCTCCAGATCGCCCTGCTCGTGGTCGGCTCGGGCCTGTGCGGCGCGATCTACGTCGTCTGCCCACCCATGCTCGGCGAGTTCACGCCGACGTCGCAGCGCGGCGCGGTTCTCGCGATCTACGGCGCGCTCTATACGCTTTCGGGCATCATCGCGCCGCTGGTGATGGGCAGCGTGATCCAGCGCGCCGGCAGCATGCTCGACGGCTACATGACCGGCTTCACCATCAACGCTGCGATCATGGTCGGCTCCGGTGCGCTCGGGCTGCTCCTGCTCTGGCCCAACACGGAAAAGGCCAGGCTGACCGGTGGAGCTACGCCGCAGGCCGCGCCGCTGAAGAGCGTGGTGTCGCCGACGTAAGGGGCGGTTAACGCGTATCACAAATACAACTGTCGTCCCGGCCAAGGCCGGGACCCATAACCACGACTTTTGGTTTGGCGAAGACTAGCCATGACCAGTTCGCGCCACGACTACTTGAGTGCGTATGGGTCCCTGTGTCTTGGAAGTCTGTCAGGATGAGGGTGGGCGGGAAGCCGTTGGGTCCTTGGCGCTTGACG
>NZ_JBVVPS010000043.1:0-2481 GCF_055811355.1 Bradyrhizobium sp. WSM4873
CTCCCTCCCTTTCGGAACTCCCCCGCATGAGCGCCCTGTTTTCCCCGATCAAGCTGCGCGGCCTGACCTTGAAGAACCGCATCGTGGTGTCGCCGATGTGCCAATATTCGGCCGAGGACGGCGTTCCCACCGACTGGCACTTCACCCACATCAACAATCTCAGCCTGTCCGGCGCGGCGATGTTCTGCATCGAGGCGACCCATGTCGAGGCGATCGGCCGTATCACGCCGGGCTGCCTCGGGCTCTACAGCGATGCCGCCGAGGCCGCGCTGAAGCAGATCCTCACCTCGGTGCGGAAACATTCCTCGACCGCAGTCGCGATGCAGCTCGCGCATGCCGGCCGCAAAGCCTCGAGCGCGCGGCCTTGGGACGGCGGCCAGCTGATCGCGCAGGACGCGGGCGGCTGGCAGACCGTGGCGCCGTCCGCGCTGCCGCACAAGGAGGGCGAGGCCGCGCCGCTGGCGCTCGACGCCGCAGGCCTCAAGCGCATCCGCGATGCCTTCGTCGATGCCGCCAGACGCGCCGACCGCATCGGCATCGACGCCATCGAGCTGCACGGCGCGCACGGCTATCTCCTGCATCAATTCCTGTCGCCGATCTCGAACAGGCGCACCGACGAATATGGCGGTAGCTTGCAGAACCGCATGCGCTTCCCGCTGGAGGTCTACGACGCCGTTCGCGCGGCGTTCCCGCACGACAAGCCGGTCGGCATGCGGGTGTCGTCGACCGACTGGGTCGAGGGCGGCTGGGATCTGGCGCAGACCATCGCATTCGCAAACGCGCTGAAAGCGCGCGGCGTCGACTGGATCGATGCCTCCTCCGGCGGCGTCTCGCCGTTGCAGAAGATCGCGCTCGGCCCCGGCTACCAGGTGCAGTTTGCCGAGGCCATCAAGCGCGAGACGGGTTTGCCCACCATCGCGGTCGGCCTGATCACGGAGCCGAAGCAGGCCGAGGAGATCGTCGCATCCGGCAAGGCCGACATGGTCGCGCTCGCTCGCGGCTTGCTCTACGATCCCCGCTGGGCCTGGCACGCCGCAGCCGAACTCGGCGGCGAGGTCGAAGCCCCGCCGCAATACTGGCGCTCGCAGCCCTCGACCCAGAAGGCGCTGTTCGGCAAGACCACGTTCGGGGCGCGGTGAGTTCTTTACCTCGCCCCGCTTGCGGGGAGAGGTCGCATCCCATCGACGATGGGATGCGGGTGAGGGGGTACAGGTGCGGCGATGATCTCACATGCGGAGAGAGGCCCCTCACCCCAACCCTCTCCCCGTAAGAACGGGAGAGGGAGGCAACACCCCTCACGCATCCGTAACGCCTCTCACCTTCCACCTCCGCCAAATCTGGCCTAACCTCGCGCGCGTCCAACTCCTCGCGGAGGCCCGCCATGCGGTTTCGTATCCGGAAAGCTGCCCACGTCATCGAGCGCGTGGGGCTTGCGATGGCGGGGGCGGCGTGCGGGCTGTTCGTCGGCGCTTACGTGGGATCCGCGATACCCGCGCTCACAACCGAGGGCTTCCTGCTGCTGATGATGGTGCTGGGCTTCGTCGGCTTCTATCTCGGCATCGACACGCCGCAGCTGCCGTTCGACGAGGCCCACGGCGACATCGACGCCGCGGAACTGTTGAGCTCCGCCGGCACGCTCTGCGCCACGCTCACCGCGCTCGCCTCCGTCGCCATCATCGTGCTCCGCCTCGATCCGCATATCGCCTGGAGCTGGTTCGCCTTGTTCGGCTGGATCGCGGGCGTGGCGATGCAGATCGTCGCGGGGGCGAAGGCGCGGATGCGGAAGTAGGAATTTGTTGGTTGGGAGAGATCGCGCCGCGACAATCTCCGCCGTGGTCCTGGCGAAAGCCAGGACCCATACCGCGTGATTTATCGATTGTGGGCGGTAGGCGTACCGAACGACGAGCCTTCGCCAAACTGCTCCCTGGGGTAATGGGTCCTGGCTTTCGCCAGGACGACGGGGAGGGGCCTCTAAAACACCACGCCCACCTTCGTGCCGCGCTTCCACGCTACGCGGCAGCGCTTTTTGGTGTTCACATGCAGCAGCTCGAAGCGATCGGGAATCTTCACCTGGCCGCCGAGATCGACGCAGGCCCCTCCGGGCGAGTAGTCGATCAGCGTGCAGGGGATCACCGGCGCGCGCGGGTCGGTGATGATCTTGGCCTGGCGGGACACGAGGCCCGCGGGCTTGACGCGGGCATGTCGTCGCGGATGCATTGGCACTCTCCTCCAATTTCCGCGGATGGCGCGGGTGGTCTGGGAGACCATGATGAACGAGAGGTGATTCGATCCGGCTAAAGCGGGGTCGATAATTTTAATGAATATTGGCGGTAGCGGGGTGGGTTGGCTGTATTCCGCCGTGGGGGGGGGGGGGGGGGGGGGGGGGGGGGGGGGGGGGGGGGGGGGGGGGGGCCCCCCCCGGGGGCGGCGGCCCCCCCCCCCCCCCCCCCCCCCCCCCCCCCCCCCGCCCCCCCCCCACCC
>NZ_JBVVPS010000043.1:2491-39132 GCF_055811355.1 Bradyrhizobium sp. WSM4873
TTTTTTCGGTGTTTTTTTTTTTTTTTTTTTTTTGGGGGGGGGGGGGGGGGGGCCGCCCCCCCCCGCGGCGGGCGCCCCCCCCCCCCCCCCCCACGGCTTTGGTGGAGCGCCGGCCAGCTCCCCATCATGGTCCGCCGCGCAACCACCTCACCCCACCACGATCTCCCCCGTCTCGCCTCCAGCGCCCACACCCGGCGGCAGCGGCATCGGCACGGTCACATAATCCTTCGGCAGATTCACCGGCCGATAGCCCGGCTCCACCGCCATCCGCTTCAATACGCTCTCATGCACATGCGCGCCTTCGGGGATGGGGCGCGGTTCGCAATCGGGGATGTAGAAGCCCCCAAACACTTTCCGCTCCGGCCATTCCTTGTAGGTCGCGCTCTTCGGCAGATACTCCAGCACGCGCCACACCGCCGTCATCGAATCATGCAGCTCGCCCGTTTTGCCCGTGTAAGCCGGCGGCACGTATTGGAACGGTGAGTTCTTGCGCTGGATGCCCCAGGCGAGCTGGTTCACCGTGCGCGGGTTGAAGTTCAGCCCAGCCTTCGTCGCCTCCTCGATCATCCAGAGCAGCGGATATTTGGACTCGCCGCTCTCGGCTTCCGGATAGCCGCCGCCGACGTCGCAATGCACGCCGGCGAACCACACCTGCAGGATGTCCTGCGGCTCCTTCTTCTCGTCGGGCACGTAGCGGTGGCGCCAGTACTCCTGGGGCTCCTCATAGGCCTTGAGGCGGAACATGCGGCGCTGCTCGTCGATGGCGATCGCCTGCCGGAAGATGTTGACGCTCGGATTGCGCAGCGTGAAGGCGAGCTCCTCCAGGCTGAAGACGAGGAAGAAGACGTCGCGCCGCGGCACGATCACGCTCGCCACCGTGTCCCAGACGCCGATGAAGTGGATGGTCGGCCAGCGCGTCGAGGTGATGCGTGCGAACTGCGCGGCGAGGTCGAATTGGTCCTTCGGCAGAGGCCCCTGTTCGTCGACGGCGATGTCCTTGAGGTCCTCGACATCGTTGCCGCGCCCGGTGCCGGAATATTGCTTGTAGGCGACAAGGCCCGAGCCTGCGAGGTTGGCCTGCTCCGGCGAGATCAGGCCTATCTTGTGGATCAGCCCCGCGAGCACGCGCACGGTATAGGCACCGCGCGAAAAACCGAACAGATAGATCCTGTCGCCCGGCGCGTAGTGCTGGACCAGGAAGCAATAGGCCGACAGCACGTTGTCATCGAGCCCGTAGCCGGTGGCGAGCCCCAGCACTAGGTTGACGTTGGCTTTCCAGCGATGCCACGTCGACGGCTCCGTCACCGTGCCGACCCCGGGATCGTAGAACACCATCTGCCGCGGCCGCGTCTTGTCGGTCTTGCGCAGGCAGCGATAGAGCTTCAGGACGTTGGAGATGTTTTCCGAGATCTCGTTGCCGGTGCCGTCACAGCAGATGACGAGATTCTTCGGCTCGGATGTGTGGTCGGCGTTGCGCTCGTGCTCCACGGTACTCCCCTCCCGCTGATGCTACCCGGGCGAGTATAGCGGAAAAGAGCGGGGAGAAGGAGGTGGTGCTTCTTCCCCTCTCCCCTTGCGGGAGAGGGTGGATCGCCGCGAAGCGGCGAGACGGGTGAGGGGTCTCTCTCCACGCGCGAATCTCTCGCGTTGGAGCTTCGCGGAGACAGACCCCTTGTATCTGCACGGCCAGCATTTGTGCGATGGAAGTGACTTAGCGCCTTGGCCGGTGGCCACCGGCCAAGGCGCGTGGCGATGTCGCCCGTTACCCCTCCGGCTACAACCGTGGGTGAGCTCTGGGATCTTCGCCATGTCACGTACGACCGAACAGTCGCTTGAGTTCCAATCGCATGGACAAGGCAGGTTACCGTGAAGAAGACGATTTGTGGAGTGGACGTTTCGAAAGCTAAGCTCGATGTCTGCATCGAACCCGGGCATCGGTTCGCGAGCTTTGATAACGACACGGCAGGCATTGCGAAGTTGGCCGCGTTCTGCCGTGAACACGCCGTGGAGCTGGTGGTCATGGAGGCCAGCGGCGGATATGAGCGAAGGCCATTCGTCGAACTCTGGGAGAGAGGTATAAGCTGCGCGTTGACCAATCCTCGCAGCGTCCGCCGCTACGCCGAGGCGATGGGCATTCTGGAGAAAACCGACCGGATCGATTCCTCCGTCATTGCCCGCTTCGCCGATGCCAAGAGCCTGGCTCCGACCCCGCTGCCGAGCCGGGCCCAGCAGCGCCTGAAAGCCCTTGTGGCAAGGCTCCGGCAGGTTACCGACGATCTCATCGTGCAGAAGCAGCGTCGCGCCAGCCTGCTCGATAACACGGAAATGCGCGAGAGCATCGACGAGGTAATCGCCCTGCTGAAGCGCCAATCCCGCAAGCTCGAGGGGGAGATCGCTTCCATGATCGACGACGATCCGCTGTGGGCAAAGCTCGCCGAGTCCTGGCGCGAGGTGAAGGGCGTTGCAGGGCGGACCGTCGCCCGGCTGCACGCCGAGCTGCCGGAGATCGGAATCCTGTCGAACAAGGCCATCGCCAAGCTTACCGGCCTCGCCCCGATCGCAAATGACAGCGGTAAGCGAAAGGGCAAACGACCCACCCGCGGGGGCCGCGAGGGGGTCCGTTCGATCCTCTTCCTCGTCGCGGCCACCGCCGCCCGCTACGACAAAAGCCTCGCCGACTTCCGCAAGAGGTTGGTCGCTGCGGGAAAGGAAAAGATGGTCATTCGCATCGCGCTCGCCCGCAAACTCCTGGTCCGCCTCAACGCCAAGGCACGCGATGCGCGCACCGCCTACGCCAATGCAACTTGACAACAGAGATAGTCGCTCATCCGGCGCTTCGCGCCACCTTCTCCCACAAGGGGAGAAGGGAAAACAGCCGCCCCGCTACTTCTTCTTCTGGCCGATCTCCGGCTGCCACGCCGCATCCTTTCGGCTGGGCGCTGCGGCGCTGGTCTTGATCTTGTCTTTCTTCGGCTTCTTGGTTTCGCGGTTGCTGCGTTGCTGTCCCTTGGCCATGACGTCGTCTCCTCCTGGGTTTCGAGTTCGTCCGCGTGCGAGATCGGCGCTGCAATTGTCGCTGGCGGGCTACGAGATGCATCCGCCCGAGCCATTGAAGATCGCCGCCGCGCACGCGAGGCGCGAAAGATGCAGCGCAACATCGACGCGCGGCAATTGCGTGAGCTGCGCTGACGTGGTCGAGCGTACGCCCGCGTCCCGCCGATGGCGAGGACTAAAACGCCGCGTGCGAGCGCCGCGCTTGCCGCTTAAGTCCCGGCCCGCGCTGACATAAGGCTGGCTATTGCCGCGCAAGGAGCGCATGGTCGCGACCAGCTGGCGTCGGTTGGGGCTCCTTCTTTGCGAAAGGCAGGCGCGCATGACCATCCGCTCGCGGCGAGAAACCATCACCTTCAAGCATCCATTCCACATCCGCGGCCTCGAACGCGAGTTGCCGGCCGGCGCCTATGAGGTCGTCACCGACGAGGAGATGATCGAGGGCCTGTCCTTCGCGTCCTATCGCCGCGTCGCCACCATGATCACGGTGCCCTCCGAAGGCGTGCGCGGTGCGACGGAGATGCTGTCGATCGGCTCGGTCGACCTGGCGGATGCCCAACGCATTGATGCGAGTGCCTGAAATGACTGACGTCCCGGTCGATCTCGACAGCCACCGCGGCATGGCCGCCCAGAAGGCAACCGACCTGCGCCGCGCGCTGGCCGACGTCGAAGCCCAGGTCAGGGAGCTGCGCGAGCGCGAGGCCGAGCTCGAAAACCGCATGATGTCGGTGCCCGCCACGTCCTGGCCGGAGGCCGCCGTGAAGGCCCGCCATCTGCTCAACCTCTATGCCGCGAGCCTCCCCGCCGAGGACACCCGCCACCGCGCGCTGGTCGCCGCGCTGTTCGACGATTTCGCAAGGCTCAACGGCGACGGCTGACGCGAGCCAACTCGTGGCGCCATCGCGCAACGCTCGCAAACACACCCGTCGTCCTGGCAAAAGCCAGGACCCATAACCACCGAAGTCAGTTGTTGTGCAGGCTTGTGCCACAGCGTGCTTCGAAGGCTGACCGGCGCCCCGGTGCGCAATTGCACGCCGCGCAGCCGCAAAGGAGTACCCCATGACACTCACCAGCAGCCGCTTCATCGCCCACGACCAGGACCGCGGCATCGTCCAGTTCTCGATGCAGGACGGCAGTAAGGAGATCGCCTGCGCGATCTCGACCTCCGCCATGGACGACCTCGAGCGCGGCCCGCGCGCCAGGCCCAGCGAGCGCGAAGAGCAGTTCACGCGCCTGCGCGAACGCATCGAAGCCTGCACCGGACGCAAATATCAGGCGACGGAGTTCGAAGGCACGCCGCCCGGGATCGTGCTGCGGAGCATTGATTTTCGAGGGTAGGGGAGCGGAATCGCGAGCATTTCCTCCTGGACACCGCAGCCGCTGGCGAGCCCCAGCACCTGATTGACTTTGGCATCCAGATACGCCGCGTGGGCAGTGCCGTCCCGTCCTACGTCCGGACGGAGAATACCGTCCGCCACAGGCTCAGTCTCTCCGTGTTGCACAGGCTGTGATGAAGGCTTCGTCATTTTTCTTCTGAGCGACATAGACGGGTATTTCGTCGACTGTCCGGGCCGACTCACAATCGGTCCACCTAAATTGCACACTCGACAATGGCTCATGGCTTGATGTGGCGGTTTCTATCAAAAGGATATCGCCAAGCTTCATAGAGCCGAGTCGGCCGAGGCCTTTGTCTCCAAGCGGAGTTCGGCCAGCCTTTGTTTTTTGTTTTTTGGCCCCGTCGTTGCTTCGTTTACTGGACTGGCTGATCACTAGCCAGGACGATTGGAGTTGGGCTGGTGTAAGCCCCTCTCCACGGTCCTCAATTGTTATCCTGCCAGTATAGGCGAGCCGTCTTTGAATGCGCTTGTTGTCGGGAATTGAGTCGCCGTTCTCCAGCGCTTTGCCGCTTGAATCGCAAAGAGTAACTTGCACGGTGTCGAATGGGTGATTGAACTCTCGAAGCCTAGAGGCGGGTCCAGTTTCTGTCCTCGTGCTCTTTTCCGCAGTGTCGATGTCAATGATGCAGCCTGGCGCATCGGCATCATAGGAGTTCTTCACACATTCAAGGATCGCCTGCTCCACGTCGGTTACTAACTCACTTCCGAGCTGCACGAGCACGTGTGCCCCGACTTTTAACTGGGGTTCTGCGACCATCAATACATTCCGATTTGGGCGCGCTTGGCGCTTTCAATTTTAGATTCTCGGAAGTTATCGCAATTCTGCAATATCGTGGAGCCCTCCCAGCGCCGTTCAATTTTGGGTAGCATCATGTCGCCTATCGCTACCAATGGGAATAGTTCTTTGGTAAGGAGCAATGTGAATCTGCAAAAGAAAAAACGGCCGGATCTTCCGATCCGGCCGTCACGCAAAACTCTTCTTGGCTAAACCTACGCCTTGCGACGCAGGCCCCAGCCCAATCCGAAAATTCTTAGCTCGCCTTCTTCTCCGGCGCGGGGGTCGGGCCGACCTTCTTCTGGATGGCGCGCTTCAGCTCGAGGGCGCGGGGCGACAGCACGGCGGCCTTGGCCTTGAGCAGGAAGGGGTCGAGGCCGCCATTGTGGTCGACGCTCTTGATCGCGTTGGTGGAGACGCGCAGGCGCACGTTGCGGCCCAGCGCTTCGCTGATGAAGGTCACGTTGACCAGGTTCGGCAGGAAGCGGCGCTTGGTCTTGATGTTGGAGTGGCTGACCGTGTGGCCGACCTGGGGGCCCTTGGCCGTCAATTCGCAGCGGCGAGACATGGCAAAATCCTCAATCTTTCCCAACGATGTGCGGCCGCCATTCGGGGCGCCACGGGCAAATTCTCTGTCCTTGCAGGGAGCGGGCGGACGTATAGGGGGGAAGCGGCGGGACGTCAAGGTTTTGGCTGCTGTTTTCGCCTCTCCCCGCCTGCGGGGAGAGGCCGGAATGCGCGCGATTAGCGCGGATTCCGGGTGAGAGGGAGTCTCCGCGAGGGCGCTGTGGGTTGAGTGTACTCAATTCTCACCTCCCCCCAGGAGAGCCCCCCTTGTATCTGCACGGCCAGCATTTGTGCGATGGAAGTGACTTAGCGCCTTGGCCGGTGGCCACCGGCCAAGGCGCGTGGCGATGTCGCCCGTTACCCCTCCGGCTACAACCGTGGGTGAGCTCTGGGATCTTCGCCATGTCACGTACGACCGAACAGTCGCTTGAGTTCCAATCGCATGGACAAGGCAGGTTACCGTGAAGAAGACGATTTGTGGAGTGGACGTTTCGAAAGCTAAGCTCGATGTCTGCATCGAACCCGGGCATCGGTTCGCGAGCTTTGATAACGACACGGCAGGCATTGCGAAGTTGGCCGCGTTCTGCCGTGAACACGCCGTGGAGCTGGTGGTCATGGAGGCCAGCGGCGGATATGAGCGAAGGCCATTCGTCGAACTCTGGGAGAGAGGTATAAGCTGCGCGTTGACCAATCCTCGCAGCGTCCGCCGCTACGCCGAGGCGATGGGCATTCTGGAGAAAACCGACCGGATCGATTCCTCCGTCATTGCCCGCTTCGCCGATGCCAAGAGCCTGGCTCCGACCCCGCTGCCGAGCCGGGCCCAGCAGCGCCTGAAAGCCCTTGTGGCAAGGCTCCGGCAGGTTACCGACGATCTCATCGTGCAGAAGCAGCGTCGCGCCAGCCTGCTCGATAACACGGAAATGCGCGAGAGCATCGACGAGGTAATCGCCCTGCTGAAGCGCCAATCCCGCAAGCTCGAGGGGGAGATCGCTTCCATGATCGACGACGATCCGCTGTGGGCAAAGCTCGCCGAGTCCTGGCGCGAGGTGAAGGGCGTTGCAGGGCGGACCGTCGCCCGGCTGCACGCCGAGCTGCCGGAGATCGGAATCCTGTCGAACAAGGCCATCGCCAAGCTTACCGGCCTCGCCCCGATCGCAAATGACAGCGGTAAGCGAAAGGGCAAACGACCCACCCGCGGGGGCCGCGAGGGGGTCCGTTCGATCCTCTTCCTCGTCGCGGCCACCGCCGCCCGCTACGACAAAAGCCTCGCCGACTTCCGCAAGAGGTTGGTCGCTGCGGGAAAGGAAAAGATGGTCATTCGCATCGCGCTCGCCCGCAAACTCCTGGTCCGCCTCAACGCCAAGGCACGCGATGCGCGCACCGCCTACGCCAATGCAACTTGACAACAGAGATAGTCGCTCACCCCGACCCTCTCCCCGCAAGCGGGGCGAGGGGGAAGAGGCAGCGGCGTGAGGTGCGCGGTTCTGACCCGCCCGGATCACCAAAACGGCAATGATTATCGCGCCTTACCATCACATAAAGGGCGTATTCGCGCCCGAAGAGTGCAGTGGAGTTCCGGACGCCGATAGGCCCGGACACATTGCTTGGCGCGGTTTTTGGCTTAAGTAACAACCGTTCGCGCCCCGATTGGATTGTTTCGTGCTCACAACGCCTCATCTTGCGCCGAGCCTGCGCCCAAAAGAGCTGCGCCCAAATGGCCTGCGCTCAGCGGAGCGGCGCGCAAGGAATCCACGCGCAAGTCATTCGCGCTCTGCCGGCCGTTGGGTCATGGCGGCCCTTTTCGGGCTGGTTTTGGCGTGGGCGGCGGAGCCCGCGGCGGCGCAGGGCAAGCTCGAGGCGCAATACGAGGCGACGCTGGCGGGCATTCCCGTGGGCAAGGGAGCCTGGAACATCGATATCCAGGACGACGTGTTCGCGGCCGCGGCCTCCGGCGGCACCTCGGGGCTGCTGAAATCCTTCGCGGGCGGGTCCGGCACCGGCGCTTCGCAGGGCCGCGTGGTCAACGGCGCGCTGGTTGCGACCGGCTACCAGGCCACCACCACCACCTCGAAGAAGACCGAAGAGATCCGCATCACGCTCGACAAGGGCAATGTGAAGGATTTTGCGATTCTGCCGGAGCCGCCGGTCGATCCCGACCGCATCGTCGTCACCGATGCGCATCGCCGCGGCGTCTGGGACCCGATGACGGCCTCGCTGGTGCGCGTCTCCGGCAGCGGCGACGTGCTGTCGGCGGACGCCTGCCACGGCAGCGCCGCCGTGTTCGACGGCCGCATGCGCTACGAGCTCAAGCTCGATTTCAAGCGCATGGAGAACGTCAAGGCGGAGAAGGGCTATCACGGCCAGGTCGTGGTCTGCTCGCTGTATTTCGTGCCCATCGCCGGCTACATCCCCGACCGTCCCGTGATCAAATATCTCGCCGCCCAGCGCAACATCGAGGTCGCGTTCGCGCCGATCGCGGGAACGCGCATCCTGGTCCCGTTCTGGCTGAAAGTGCCGACGCCGCTCGGGCCGGCCATGCTGGAAGCGACCTCCTTCGTCACCACGGCCCAGCCGCCCAGGGTCGCGAAGACGCAGTAGGGGGTGCCGCCGCACCCACCGCCGTCATTCCGGGGTGCGCCACTTGGCGCGAGCCCGGAATCCATCAGCCCACAGAGACCGTCTTGCGATGGATTCCGGGCTCGCGCTCCGCGCACCCCGGAATGACGAGGAAGACCATTTTTGGCCCGCATGAAAGTCCTTCTATTTCAATGACATGCCTACTGTGCATGGGGTTGTTTTCGCGCTTCTTGTTTGGAGGGGGTCGGGATGCGGGAATCCATTTGACTCCTCCCCGATTCTGATTCGACTCCGCGCCGTCCCCAGCTTTAACGATTCCGCCATCGAAACGTCGCTTGTGCGGCAGGCCAAAACTCCATCTAGTGCAAACCCAATAAGCCTCCCGCGACATCTTGCGTGAACGGAACAGGACTCAAGAGGGAGTCACCGATTCGGCCGCGATTCGTTCTCAACTCGTTCCGAAGCTTAAAGCCAACGGGAAAAGCGTCGCAAAGTGAGACAGTTGCGCGGGATTTGGGAAGGGGCGCCGCATTCTCCGCCGTCATGCCCCGGCTTGACCGGGGCATCCAGTACGCCGCGCCCTCTCGGTTTGATCTGCGCCGCCTCTGGAATACTGGATCGCCCGGTCGAGCCGGGCGATGACAGCAGTGTGTGAGGCCGGCCCTTCGCGCCACCGCCCCAAAACAGCACTGACATTCGCCCCAATCGCCATTACCTAATCCCCCAGATGCCTTTTTCCTCCTCCCCCTTCGCTTCCGAGCGGCTTCCCGGCGCCGGCGTCACTGCGGTGCTTGGTCCCACCAACACCGGCAAGACCCATCTCGCCATCGAGCGGATGCTCGCGCATCCCTCGGGCATGATCGGGCTGCCGCTGCGCCTGCTGGCGCGCGAGGTCTACAACAAGATCGCAGCAAGGGTCGGTCCCGATGCCGTCGCGCTCGTGACCGGCGAGGAGAAGATCAAGCCGAAAGCGCCGCGCTATTGGGTCTCGACCGTCGAGGCGATGCCGCGGGATCTCGACGTCTCGTTCCTCGCCGTCGACGAGGTGCAGATCGCATCCGATCTGGAACGCGGCCACGTCTTCACCGATCGCATCCTCAACCGTCGCGGCCGCGACGAGACGCTGCTGCTCGGCGCTGCGACCATGCGCCCGATCATCGAGCGGCTGCTGCCGGGCGTCTCCATGATCACGCGGCCGCGCTTGTCGCAGCTGGAATTCGCCGGCGACCGCAAGATCACGCGGCAGCCGCGCCGCACCGCCATCGTCGCCTTCTCCGCCGACGAGGTCTACGCCATCGCCGAGCTGATCCGCCGCCAGCACGGCGGCGCCGCCGTGGTGCTGGGCTCGCTGTCGCCGCGCACCCGCAATGCGCAGGTCGCGATGTTCCAGAACGGCGAGGTCGATTACCTCGTCGCCACCGATGCCGTCGGCATGGGCCTCAATCTCGACGTCGACCACGTCGCCTTTGCCTCCGACCGCAAGTTCGACGGCTACCAGTTCCGCCGCCTGACGCCGTCCGAATTCGCCCAGATCGCCGGCCGCGCCGGCCGCGCCACGCGCAACGGCACCTTCGGCACCACCGGTCGCTGCGGGCCGTTCGAGCCCGAGCTCGTCAATGCGCTGCAGAACCACACCTTCGACCCCGTGAAGGTTTTGCAATGGCGCAATTCGAAGCTGGATTTTGCTTCCCTCGGCGCGCTCCAGGTCTCGCTGAACCTGGCCCCCGGGCATGAGGCGCTGACGCGCGCGCCGATCGCCGAGGACATGCGCGTGCTCGACCACGCCGCCCGCGACGCCGAGGTGCGCGATGTCGCGCATGGCAAGGACGCCGTGGAACGGCTGTGGGAGGCCTGCCAGGTCCCGGATTATCGGAAGCTGTCGCCGGCCGCCCATGCCGAGCTGGTGACGACGCTCTACAGCTTCCTGATGCGCAAGGGATGCATCCCCGACGCCTGGTTCAGGACCCAGATCGACCAGGCCGACCGCGTCGACGGCGATATCGACACGCTGTCGGCCCGGATCGCGCAGATTCGCACCTGGACCTTCGTCGCCAACCGCCCCGACTGGCTGAAAGACCCCGAACGCTGGCAGGGAATCGCCCGCGAGGTCGAAAATAAATTATCGGATGCGCTCCATGAACGCTTGACTGAGCGTTTCGTTGATCGCCGGACCAGTGTATTGATGCGCCGCCTGCGGGAGAACACGAGCTTGAATACGGAAATCGGCAAGACCGGCGAAGTCATCGTCGAAGGCCATGTCATCGGCCGCCTCGATGGCTTCACCTTTGCACCGGATGCGGCGGAAGCCGGCTCCGATGCGAAAGCGTTGCAGGCTGCAGCGCAGGCCGTGCTCGCCGGCGAGATCAACGCGCGCGCTGAAAAACTGGACAACGCACCGGACGAGCAGTTCGTGCTGACCTCGGAAGGCATCATCCGCTGGACCGGCGACGCCGTGGCGCGGCTGTCTGCCGCAGAGGACGCGCTGCATCCGCGCATCCGCATCATCTCCGACGAACGCCTCACGGGCGCCCCCCGCGACAAGGTTCAGGCCCGGCTCGACCTCTGGCTCAAGACCCATATCGAAAAGCTGCTCGGGCCGCTGTTCGAGCTCAGCAAGGCCGAGGACGTCACCGGCATCGCCCGCGGCATCGCCTATCAGCTCGTCGAGGCGCTCGGCGTGCTGGAGCGCCCGAAGATCGCCAACGAGCTGAAGGACCTCGATCAGCCCTCGCGCGCGACCTTGCGCAAATACGGCGTCCGCTTCGGCGCCTATCACCTCTATTTCCCCGGCCTGCTCAAGCCGGCCGGGCGCGCGCTGGCCGCGCTGCTCTGGGCGCTGAAGCAGGACAATGTCGATCCCTCCGCGCTATCGGGTGCGCAGCATCTGGCAAGCTCCGGCCGCACCTCGTTCCCGGTCGACAAGCAGCTGCCGCGCGATGCCTATCGCGTGCTCGGCTACAAGCAGGCCGGCGAGCGCGCCGTGCGCGTCGACATCCTGGAGCGCCTGGCCGATCTGATCCGTCCGGCGCTGGCCTGGCGCGAGAACGCGTCCGGCGAAAAGCCCGCCGGTGCGTTCGACGGCCGCAGCTTTGTCGTGACGCAGGCGATGACCTCGCTCACCGGTTCGGCCGGCGAAGACTTTGCATCCGTGCTGCGTGCGCTCGGCTATCGCATGGACAAGCGCCCGCCGCTGCCGGCGAAGCCTGCCACGGCTGTTGCCGAGGCGCCTGCTGCTGAAGCCCCCAGCGAAGAAACGCCCACAACCGAAACACCGGTCGAGGACGCCGCAGCGCCCGCGGACACCGCGATCGAAGCTGCCGCCGAGCCTGTGACCGTCGAAGACGCGCCGGGCATGGAGCAGCACGACGAGCCCGCGCAGGACGAGCCGGCGCTGGAGGCTTCCGTCACGCCGGAAGACGCTCCCGGCATCGCGCCACCTGCGGAAGAGGCTGTTGCCCCCGTTGAAGCTGCCGAAACCGCGTCTGCCGAAACCGCTGCTACCGAAGCCGCGGCGTCGGCCGATGCGGCTGCGCCCGTGGAGGCCGCGGCCACGCCCGCCGAGCCCGAGCTCATCGAGGTCTGGCGTCCCGCCGGCCGTCACGAGGATCGCAAGCCGCGCCACGAGCGTCATCGCAACCAGCGTCATCACCAGCCGCGTCCGCAGGCGGCTGCTGAAGCCGGCACTGCTCCTGCCGAAGGCGAAGCCCAGCCTGCCGCCGACGGCGAGAAGCGCGGTGAGCGCCATCGCCATGGCGGTGGTCATCGTCGCGATGGTGGCAGAGACTTCCGCAAGCCGCGCGAAGGTGGCGCTGAAGCCGCGCCGCGTCCCGAGGCGCGCGACGACAAGAACCGTCGCTTCGAGGGCAAAGACCGCGACAACAAGGATCGCGATCGTAACAAGGGCAAGTTCGGGGGCGATCGCGACAAGGGTCGCGACAACCGTGGCCGCGACCGCGACAAGGGCCGCGACCGCCAGGGCGGACCCTCGCTGCGCCCCTACGCATCGAGCGCCACTCCGCGCGAGCGCGATCGTCCGGTCGATCCGAACTCGCCCTTCGCAAAACTCGCTGCGCTGAAGGAGCAGCTGTCCGGCCGCAAGGAGTGAGCCCACGACCGAGCGGCAGCGCATCGACAAATGGCTGTGGCACGCGCGGGTGGTGAAGGCGCGCACCTCCGCCGCCGAGCTTGTCGAGTCCGGCCATGTTCGCGTCAACGGCGCACGCGAGAAATCGCCGGGGCATGCGATCAAGGTCGGCGACGTGCTCACCATCGCGCTCGATCGCACCGTGCGCGTCTTGAAAGTCACCGCCTTCAACGAGCGCCGCGGCGATGCCGCCTCGGCCCGTGTGCTCTACGAAGAGCTCGGTGAAGGCCATCCGAATTCTCAGCGCAATTAATTGCGCTTTGAATTCATTCTTGGTCGATCAAGCGCATAAAGCCGTCATGATCGGCCGTTCCTGAGCTTGCGGCGCCGGGCCATCCGCGCTACGCAAGCCGCGACTTTTAAAAGAGCTTTTCGGAGCGTTGGATGACTTACGTCGTCACTGAAGCGTGCATCAAGTGCAAGTACACCGACTGCGTCGAGGTCTGCCCGGTCGATTGTTTCTACGAGGGCGAGAACATGCTCGTCATCCATCCTGACGAGTGCATCGATTGCGGCGTGTGCGAGCCGGAATGCCCCGCCGATGCCATCAAGCCGGACACGGAACCGGGCCTGGAAAAGTGGCTCACGGTCAACGCCGACTACGCCAAGAGCTGGCCGAACATCACCCAGAAGAAAGAATCACCTGCCGACGCCAAGGATTTCGACGGCATGGAGGGCAAGTTCGACAAGTATTTCTCCGCGAACCCCGGCTCCGGCGACTAATTCGGGTCAAACTTAACCCTATTAGCGGCGTTATCGCCGAAAACCAGCCCTTAAGACCCCTAAATCATTGATTTTTGCGGGAAATGTGCTATATTGGGCACATTGAGCCGAACCCTGGTTAGCCCCGTCGGCCCCGTTGGGTTCCCGTGAAACCAAATGTCGAACAGGGGCGTGGCAGTTTCCGCGCGCAGGCTGTGTCACAGAAAACGCGTAAAAAGAGTACTTCAGCGAAGGCTTCCCATAAGGACGCCAAGAAAGTCGCCGCGGCCAGCCGTAGCGCATCCAAGGGTCGGACCGCGACGAAGGCGCCGGCTGCAAAGTCCTCGAAGAACAAAAGAAGCGCAATGCCTAACAAGACTGCCAAGCCGGCCGCGAAAGCGACCGTTGCCAAGCCTGTTGCCGCCAAGCCTGCCGCCAAGCCCGCTGTTGCAAAGACGCCCGCTGCCAAGGCTCCCGCTGCCAAGCCCGCCGCGCCGAAGGCTCCTGTTGCGGCTGCTCCTGCCAAGGCTCCTGTCGCTGTCGCCAAGCCGGCCGTGAAGCCCGCGGCTGCTGCGCCGAAGGTCGAGGAAAAGAAGGTCGTGACCCAGCGTCAGGGCTTCAAGGCCAACGAATTCGTCGTCTATCCCGCTCACGGTGTCGGCCAGATTCTGGCCATCGAAGAGCAGGAGATCGCCGGCGCGAAGCTCGAGCTGTTCGTCATCAACTTCATCAAGGACAAGATGACGCTGCGCGTGCCGACCGCCAAGGTCGCCAATGTCGGCATGCGCAAGCTGTCCGAGCCCGCGCTGGTAAAGCGCGCGCTCGAGACACTCAAGGGCCGTGCCCGCGTCAAGCGCACCATGTGGTCGCGCCGCGCCCAGGAATACGAAGCGAAGATCAATTCGGGCGACATCGTCGCGATCGCGGAAGTCGTACGCGACCTCTATCGCTCCGAGTCGCAGCCCGAGCAGTCCTACAGCGAACGCCAGCTCTATGAAGCCGCGCTCGACCGTCTCTCGCGCGAGATCGCGGTGGTGCAGCACTCGACCGAGACCGAAGCGGTCAAGGAGATCGAGGCCCAGCTCGCCAAGAGCCCGCGCCGCACTGGTGCCAAGTCCGAAGCCGCCGAAGGTGAAGGCGATGCGGACGCCGAGGGCGACAGCGACGAGACCGATGGCGGCGCCACGGTCGCCGACGAGGCCGCGTAGGCCTCTCGCGCGTTCATCGCAACCAATCAAAAGCCCGGCCTTGCGGCCGGGCTTTTTGTTTTGGAGGCGCTGACCGCCTTGGTTCGGGACGGCCAGCGGGCCGAATTGCTTTGAGCCTCTGCGGTCCTGAGCGGGATCAAACCCGCGATGCGGTTCCCGAAGCGCCGCGCCCGGTCTCGCGGCCGTCTCCGTCCGCGTCAGTCGCAACCGTCGACCACCAGGCGCCCAACGCATCGATCAACGGCACCAACGTGTGGCCGGCGGCGGTCAGATCGTACTCGACCCTCAACGGGTATCCGTCGAATTCCGTGCGGGTCACCATACCGGCGTCTTCCAGTTTGCGAAGCTCGAGGGCGAGCATCCTGTGCGAGATGGTCGGATTGTCCCGACGCAAGTCGCTGAACCGTTTCGTGCCCTGTTTCAAATAGTAGATCAGAAGCGTAGGCCACCGGCCGCTCAGGATCTGCATCACTTCCTCGATGGGACATCTCGAAACGAGATCTTTCATCGGCGGACTCCAGGTTACAAAAATGTTCGCAATTTACTTGATGGAGCGAGCGACTAGGGTTCGGGACCGCTGCGCAGCGTGATCATCAGAAATCACGGAGAATAGATCGATGGATCCAATCCTACTTTACGGTTTCCCGATGGGAAGCTCCATGGGACTCGTTGCGGCTCTTGAATGGCTTGGCAGGCCATATCGCCTGTGTCGCGTCGACATGCTGGGCGAGATGCTGAGCCCGTCATACGCCAGGATCAATCCCCGACACGAGACGCCTGCACTTATAACCGACCAGGGCGATGTGCTGATGGAAACGATGGCGATCGCGGCTTGGCTCGAAGCCAGGGATACCGAACGGCGCATAAGTTTTGATCCGCTGTCGCCGCAAGCCGATCCCATGCATCAGCTGATGGCGTTCGTGAATACCGGTTTTACCGGTGCCTTCGCGCCGCTTTGGGTCGCAATGGAAGGCGTGGCGATGGACGACGCCATGCGCTCGGCCTTGCGGGAGTTCGGAAGGAGAAAGGTGATCGAACGCCACGACAAGCTCGAAGGCATGATCGAGCCGGCAAGGTTCCTGCTCGCCGACCGGCCGACCCTCGCGGACGCCTTGCTGGCAGGTGTGGCGCGCTGGCTCGACTTCCACGCCGTCGCGGACAGGAGCCGCTGGCCAAAGCTGGCGGCGCTGCGCCAATTGCTCGAGGCCGATCCCGGGGTCATCTACGCCACGGCCGTGGAGAGCGGGAGTAGTGATCCGGGAGCAGGATCCTGCGCCGGCCATATCGCGCTGGCCGACGTCATCGCGCGATATGGCAAGCAATCCTGACCAGTGGAGCGGAGGAGCGGCTTCGATCCGCTCCTCCCTACTTCACCGGCCGCTTCTCGAGCTTCCTCGCCAGCGTCCGACGGTGCATTCCCAATCGTCTTGCCGCTTCCGAGATGTTGAAATCGGTCTCGATCAGGGTCTGGTGGATGCGTTCCCATTCCAGCGTCTTGATCGATGTCGGCCGGGCGTCGAGCGCGACCTCGGCATTGCCTGCGGCCTTGTTGAAGGCGGCTTCGATGTCGTCGGTATTCGACGGCTTGGCGAGATAGTGGCATGCGCCGAGCTTGATGGCCTCGACGGCGGTGGAGATGCTGGCAAAGCCCGTCAGCACCACGATCAACATCTCCGGATCGTGCGTGTGCAAGAGCTCGACGCAGGCCAGTCCCGAGGCGCCGCCAAGCTTGAGGTCGACGACGGCATAGCCGAACGATCGCTCCTCCAGAACTTTCCGCACGTCCTCGATCGAGGCGGCGAGCACGACCTCGTAGTCGCGGCGCTCGAACGAACGCTTCAGGGTGCGCGCAAAGCCGGCATCGTCCTCGACGACGATGAGCGAACGGTCAAGCGTCAAAGCTGCCTCCGATCGCGAGCGTGGCGAGCGGCAGCGTGAGGCGGACCGTGGCGCCGCGCTTCCTGTGGTTCTCGGCGGTGACGCTGCCGCCAAGCTTACGCACCACGTTCACCACCAGGAACAGTCCGAGCCCGCCGCCGGCGCGGCCCTTGCTCGACTGATAGGGCTTTCCGAGCTGTGCCAGCATCTCCGGCGCAAAGCCGGGGCCGCGATCGCTGATCGACAGCACGAGATTGTCGCCCTCGCGCTCGGCAACGAGCTCGACCCAGTCGCGCGAGACCTCGTAGGCGTTGTCGAGCACGTTGAAGATCACCTGCTTCAGCGCGACGTCCGAGACGATCGCGACGTCCTCGCCGAAGGTGTTGACGAAATACAGCGTGCGCGCCGAGCGCGCGTCGCGCCACTCTTCCACCAGCGCGGTGACGAAAGCCGCCACCGTCGTCGGCGACGATCCTTCGCCGCGGGCTTCGCCCGCCGACACCAGGATGCCTGTCACGATCGACTTGCAGCGTTGCAGCGAGGTCTCCATCTCCGCCAGGTCCTCGGCCAGCTCCTGGTCGGCGGCGAGGTCGGGCATGCGGCGCCAGTCGCCGAGGATGACCGAGAGCGAGGCGAGCGGCGTGCCGAGCTCGTGAGCCGCGCCGGAGGCGAGCAGGCCCATGCGCACGATATGATCCTGCTCGGCAGCATGCTGGCGCAGCGCCGCCAGATGCGCGTCGCGCTCGCGCAAATTCCTGTTGATGCGGGTGACGAACACCACCAGCAGCACGGCGTTGAGCACGAACCCCAGCAGCATGCCGGCAACCGTGAGCGTATAGGTCTCGCTCAGCGGGTTCGGCGGCAGATCGAGCGGCCGGTAGGCGACGGTCAGCCAGACGAAGCTCGCGCAGGTCAGCGCGACCAGCGACCAGGTCGAGCGGCCATCGAGCAGCACCGCGCCCAGCGTCACCTGAAGCAGGAACAGCGAGGTGAAGGGATTGGTGGCGCCGCCGCTGAGGTAAAGCTGCGCGGTCAGCGCGGCGACGTCCAGCATCAGGGCGACCAGCAACTCGTTGTTGGTGATCGCGGCGCGATGGCGCACCCAGACCAGGCTGGAGATGTTGAGGAATATCAGTGCGCCGATCACCGCGCCCATGCGGGTGAGGGGCAGGGGAATGCCGAGCCAGACATGCACGCCGCCGATGGTCACGATCTGGCCGACCACTGCGGTCCAGCGCAGCTGGATCAGCAGCGCCATGTTCTTGCGGTTGGTCTCGTCGTCGGTCGGGGCAGCGCCGATCAGCTCGCTGCGCGCGTCCGCCTGCGATTGCAGCGTGACGGCGCCATGCGTTCTTCCGTCGTCAGGTGGGCTCGACGATCGTTCCAGCATCTGATCCCGTCCTGCGGGCGCCGGCATTGGAGCCGTCGGCCGCTTCGTGGACGAAGCCGCTCCAGGGCTTCCTGCGGCGAAACAGCCCGCCGCCGAATGTGACGATAAGTTTACCGGCCAGCATGAAAGCCAGGGCAAACCACGTCAGCGCGTAGATCAGGTGGTTATTGGGAAAGCTGATCACGGTCAATCCGCCGATTGGGCCGCTGCCGGATTGTGATCCAGCGTCGGCATCGACGAAGAAGGGCGCGACATGGTCGAGGCCGCGTGCCGCCGCAATCGCGGCGACATCCCGCGAGTACCAGCGATTGTGCTCAGGCACGTTGGCCCTGAGGAATCCGCCTTTTGGCTCCGTCACGCGCAAGAGGCCAGTGATCTCGACCTGGCCTTGCGGATTGCCGTCCCGGCGCGTCGAGACGTCGCGCCGGTCGGACGGCACGAAGCCGCGGTTGACCAGGACCAGCGTGCCGTCGTCGCGCCTGAGCGGTGTCAACACCCAATAGCCCGGGCCTTCTTCGGTGACGGCCTGAACCAGCGTCTCGCGATCATGCATGAAACGGCCGGTGACGCTGACGTGCCTGTATTCGTCGTTTGCGGCGGAGACGATGGGCCATGTCGCCGGCGAGGGGATCGGCTGGACCGGGGCATGAACGCGCTGCTCGACGCGATCGATCAGCGCCAGCTTCCAGGCGCGCCGCTCGATCTGCCAGACGCCGAGCGCGATCAGAAGTGCAATGGCCGCGAGCGAGAGGACCGCGAGCCACAAGGGCGGGCGCGCGGCCTTTCCGCGAGCCCCGTCTGTCTTGCTTGTCACGGCCTTGGTCTCGGTCACTTCATCCCGGTCATCTGGTGGATCGGCATCATGTTGCTGTTGAGGTGGTTCATCACCCACAGCGAACCCGACAGGGCGATCACCACCATGACGATGGTGAAGATCAGCGCCATCATGCTCCAGCCGTTCTCGGATGTCGTGTTCATGTGCAGGAAGTAGATCATGTGCACGACGATCTGTACCACCGCGAAGGCCATGATGACGAGCGCCGTGATCTGCTTGCTCGGAAGCGCGCCGCTCATCACCAGCCAGAACGGGATCGCGGTGAGCACGACCGAGAGCACGAAGCCGAGCATGTAGGTCGAGAACGAGCCGTGAGCATGGCTGTCGCCATGGTGATGATCGTCCGCGTGGGCGGCGTGAGTATCGGTGTTCATCGCAGAACTCCCAGGAGATAGACGAAGGTGAAGACACCGATCCAGACCACGTCCAGGAAGTGCCAGAACATCGACAGGCACATCAGGCGGCGGCGGTTGGCCTCGATCAGGCCGAACTTCCAGACCTGCACCATCAGGGTCACCAGCCAGATCAGGCCGCAGCTGACGTGCAGGCCGTGGGTGCCGACCAGGGTGAAGAAGGCGGACAGGAAGGCGCTGCGCTGCGGCGTCGCGCCTTCATGGATCATGTGGGCGAACTCGGACAGCTCGATGCCGATGAAGGCGGCGCCGAACAGGCCGGTGATCGCCAGCCAGATCTGGGTCTGGGCGATCTTGTTCCGCTGCATCGTCAGCATGGCGAAGCCGTAGGTGATCGAGGACAGCAGCAGCATCGAGGTGTTCACCGCGACCAGCGGCAGCTCGAACAGATCCTTCGGCGCCGGGCCGGCGGCGTAGTTGCCGCCGAGCACGCCGAAAGTGGCGAACAGGATCGCGAAGATGAGACAGTCGCTCATCAGATAGATCCAGAAGCCGAGCGAGGTGCTGTAGCCTTCCGGATGCGGATGTTCGTCGGCGAGGTAGAACACCGGCTCGCCGGTTTGCGTGGGATTGACAGCGACAGTCATTTACTTGGCTCCGGCGAGCAGTTTGGTGCGCGCGTCCTCGGCCCGGATGACGTCCTCGGCCGGAATGTCGAAATCGCGGTGATAGTTGAAGGTGTGACCGATGCCGACAGCGAGCATTGCGATGAAGCTCGCGGCTGCGAGCCACCAGATGTACCAGATCAGGCCGAAGCCCATCGCGGTGGCAAGGCCGGCGAGGATGATGCCGGTGCCGGTGCTGCTGGGCATGTGGATCGGCTTGAACCCGGTGAGCGGGCGCTGATAGCCGCGCTTCTTCATGTCCCACCATGCGTCATTGTCATGGACGACGGGGGTGAAGGCGAAGTTGTAGGCCGGCGGCGGCGAGGAGGTCGCCCATTCCAGCGTGCGCGCATCCCAGGGATCGCCGGTGACGTCCTTGAGCTGCTCGCGCCTGAGGAAGCTGACCGCGAACTGCATCAGCATCGAGAGGATGCCGAGGAAGACCAGGAAGGCGCCGATGCCGGCGACGATGAACCAGATCTGCAGGCTCGGATCGTCGAACACGCGGAGGCGGCGGGTCACGCCCATCAGGCCGAGCACATAGAGCGGCATGAAAGCGAGGTAGAAGCCCGTGACCCAGAACCAGAACGACAGCTTGCCCCAGAACGGGTCGAGCTTGAAGCCGAACGCCTTCGGGAACCAGTAGCCGATACCGGCGAACGCGCCGAACACGACGCCGCCGATGATCACGTTGTGGAAATGCGCGATCAGAAACAGGCTGTTGTGCAGGACGAAGTCGGCCGGCGGCACCGCGAGCAGCACGCCGGTCATGCCGCCCAGCACGAAGGTCAGCATGAACGCGATCGTCCACATCATCGGCAGCTCGAAGCGGATGCGGCCGCGATACATCGTGAACAGCCAGTTGAACATCTTCGCGCCCGTCGGGATCGAGATGATCATCGTGGTGATGCCGAAGAAGGAGTTGACGCTGGCGCCCGACCCCATCGTGAAGAAGTGGTGCAGCCAGACCAGGTACGACAGGATGGTGATGACCACCGTGGCGTAGACCATCGAGGTGTAGCCGAACAGCCGCTTGCCCGAGAAGGTCGAGGTCACTTCCGAGAAGATGCCGAAGGCGGGGAGAACCAGGATGTAGACCTCGGGATGACCCCAGATCCAGATCAGGTTCACGTACATCATCGGGCTGCCGCCGAAATCGTTCGTGAAGAAGTTGGTGCCGACGTAACGGTCGAGCGAGAGCAGCGCGAGCACGACGGTCAGAACCGGGAAGGAAGCGACGATCAGCACGTTGGTGCAGAGCGCGGTCCAGGTGAACACCGGCATCCGCATCATGGTCATGCCGGGACACCGCAGCTTGACGATGGTGCAGATCAGGTTGATGCCGGACAGCGTCGTTCCGACGCCCGCGACCTGCAGGCCCCAAATGTAATAGTCGACGCCGACGTCCGGACTGTAGCCGATGTTGGACAGCGGCGGATAAGCCAGCCAGCCGGTGCGGGCGAATTCGCCGATGAACAGCGAGGCCATCACCAGCACCGCGCCGCCGACCGTCATCCAGAAGCTGAAATTGTTCAGGAACGGGAACGACACGTCGCGCGCACCGATCTGGAGCGGCACGACGAAGTTCATCAGGCCGGTGACCAGCGGCATCGCCACGAAGAAGATCATGATCACGCCGTGGGCGGTGAAGACCTGGTCGTAGTGATGGGAATTGAGATAGCCCTCCGAACCGCCGAAGGCGAGCGCCTGCTGCAA
Organism: Bradyrhizobium sp. WSM4873; assembly: GCF_055811355.1. Lineage (NCBI taxonomy): Bacteria > Pseudomonadati > Pseudomonadota > Alphaproteobacteria > Hyphomicrobiales > Nitrobacteraceae > Bradyrhizobium > Bradyrhizobium sp. WSM4873. The sequence goes on from NZ_JBVVPS010000043.1 coordinate 23,750, forward strand.
CCGCATCATCAGCGCGTCGGCGAAGCCGCGCAGCAGCATCACGATGCCGAGGATCATGTACATGATGCCGATGCGCTTGTGGTCGACGCTGGTGAACCATTCGCTCCAGAGATAACCCCAGACGCGGAAATAGGTCAGGCCGGCGAGCATGACGAGGCCGCCGGTCGCCACCACGGCAAAGGTGCCGACGACGATCGGCTCGTGCAGCGGCAGCGATTCGAAGGTGAGCCGGCCGAAGATGAGCTTGAGAAGATCAGGAGACATGCGGGATCTCTTTACGAATCTGACTTCGGACGTTGTCCGAGGAAGAAGGACGAGGACTTCAGCGGCGTGAACGTCGGCCGCTTCAGGCCGGCGCCGAGCAGCGGCGCGGTGTCGAGAGGTGCCGTGATGGAGGCGGTGGTCCTGCCCTGCGGCGCCTCGGGCGTGCAGGTGCCGGCGATGAAGGTCGGCTCCGGCCCAAGCGCGGTGCCGCGGCGGGCGTACTTGTCGTAGGCCAGCGGCAGCGTGTTGTTCAGGCCCTCGTGGCCGAGGCCGCCCTTGGCATCGATCGCCATCATCTCGCTCTGGCACATCTTGCCGGTCTCGACGCACATGTTGAGGATCAGGCGGTAGAGATCGGAATCGATAGTGCCGTAGCGCCGCACCGGCTCGTTCTGGCTGGGTTTTTCGAGCTGGAGATATTCGGCGCGGCCGAGCGAGCCGCCGCCGGACTTGGCGCTGGCGATCCAGGCGTCAAAGCCCTTGTCGTCGAGGCCCTGGAAGTTGAAGTGCATGCCGGAGAAGCCGGCGCCGCTGTAGTTCGCCGAAAAGCCCCGGTAGGTGCCGGCGTGGTTCACGACGGCGTGGAGCTTGGTCTCCATGCCCGGCATCGCGTAGATCTGGCCGGCCAGCGCGGGGATGTAGAACGAGTTCATCACCGAGGACGCGGTGATGCGGAAGTTGATGGGACGATCGACCGGAGCGGCCAGATCGTTGACGGTAGCGATGCCGTAGTCCGGATAGATGAAGAGCCATTTCCAGTCGAGTGCGACGACGTCGACCTCGAGCGGGGCCTTGGACTGGTCCACGGCGCGGTCGGCATGGATGCGGCCGAGCGTGCGATAGGGGTCGAGCAGATGCGTGCCCATCCAGGTCAGCGCGCCCAGACAAACGATGATCAAGAGCGGCGCCGACCAGATCACCAGCTCGAGGCTGGTCGAGTGGTCCCATTCCGGCTCGTAACGGGCGTCGGTGTTGGACTGGCGGTAGCGCCAGGCGAACAGCACGGTCAGCGCCATCACGGGCACGACAATCAGGAGCATCAGGACGGTGGAGATGATGACGAGGTCGCGCTGCTGCGCTGCGATATCGCCGGCCGGCGCCAGCACGACGTAGTTGCAGCCGCTGAGCGCAACCGCCAGGGGTAGCAGCGCCAGGATCTTGAAACGGGACACGGGCCGAGCCTTATGAGAATGAGTTTCTTTTGCGGGACCAAGGGGTAGCTGCGGCGCAGCAATCCGGACATTGGACAATTTGTCCAATGTTGCAGTGCGGGATGTTGCGCCAGACATGGTTAGATTGCCTGGCGCCTTGCCGGGCGGTCGGCTTTGGTTTTCAGGACGTTAAGGGCGCACGAATGGCGATGGCACAGACCCCCGCAATGGCAGACCACTCGGGCGAGCACGGCCACGACCAGGCCAGTCCCGGCGAGATTGCTATCGGCGTCATCATCGGCCGCACCTCGGAATTCTTCGACTTCTTCGTCTTCGCGATCGCCTCGGTGATCGTCTTCCCGCGCCTGGTGTTTCCGTTCACGAGCGAACTGACCGGCACCCTCTATTCCTTCATGATCTTCGCGCTGGCCTTCATGGCCCGGCCGATCGGCACCGTCATTTTCATGACGGTCGACCGCGAATACGGCAAGACGGCCAAACTGATCTCGGCGCTGTTCCTGCTCGGCACCGCCACGGTCGCGATCGCGTTCCTGCCCGGCTATCACGAGATCGGCGTTGCGGCGATCTGGCTGCTGGCGCTGGCGCGCATCGCGCAGGGTCTGGCCTGGGGCGGCGCCTGGGACGGCATGGCCTCGCTGCTGGCGCTGAACGCGCCGCCTTCGAAGCGCGGCTGGTATGCGATGGTGCCGCAGCTTGGCGCGCCGCTCGGTCTGATCGTGGCGAGCGGGCTGTTCGCCTATTTCGCCGGGAATCTTTCGGCCGACGACTTCTTCGATTGGGGCTGGCGCTATCCGTTCTTCGTCGCCTTTGCCATCAACGTCGTGGCGCTGTTCGCGCGCCTGCGCATGGTGACGACGGAAGAATATGCCTCGCTGTTCGAGACCCGCGAATTGCAGCCCTCGCGCATCTCCGAGACGGTGGCGCGCGAAGGCCAGAACATCATGCTCGGTGCGTTCGCGCCGCTGGCAAGCTTCGCGCTGTTCCACATGGTCACGGTGTTTCCGCTGTCCTGGGTATTCCTGTTCACCCGCGAAAGCCCGGTGCGCTTCCTGATCATCGAGATCGTCGCCGCCGTGTTCGGCCTCGGCGCGATCGTGCTCTCTGGCGTCATCGCCGACCGCGTCGGCCGCAAGTCGCTGCTGATGGGATCGGCGATCGCGATCGCGATCTACAGCGGCTTCGCCCCGCAGCTGCTCGATGCCGGCGCGTTCGGCGAGACCATCTACATGGTGATCGGCTTCATCCTGCTCGGTCTGTCGTTCGGCCAGTCGTCGGGCGCGATCGCCTCGAACTTCAAGCAGGCCTATCGCTACACGGCCTCGGCGCTGACCTCCGACATGGCCTGGCTGTTTGGCGCCGGCTTTGCACCGCTGGTCGCTTTGTTGCTTGCAACCAATCTCGGCGTCATTGCCTCGGGTGCGTACCTGCTGTCAGGCGCGTTCTGGACCTTGCTCGCGCTCTGGCTCAGCGGCCAGCGCGAGGCCGGCGATATGGACGCGGGCGGTTAGGGCTCACCCCAATGTCGTCCTGGCGAAAGCCACGACCCATTGCCCGACGGATTATTGTTGCAGCCATGCTGAAGCAACCAGCGTGCCCATTCCGGTAATCTATGGTTATGGGTCCCGGATCTGCGCTTACGCTTGTCCGGGACGACGGCGGAATTTGCCGAGCTATCGCAGCCTCAATCCGCCACGACCTTCACGCGATCTCTTACCTTCACCTGCGCGTTGCGATCGAGCCCGTTGAGCACGCGAAAACGCTCGGCCGGGTGATCGACGCCGGCCATGCGGTGGGAGAGCGATTCCACGGTGTCGCCCGGCTGCACGGTGATGACCTTGATGCGCAGCGGGCGCGCGGCCTGGATCTCGTCGAGCGTCAGGCGACGGAATGAACCGACGGTCTCGCGCGCATTGCGCTCGCTCTCAGTCGACTTCTGCCGTGCCGCGAAGATGAAGCGGTAGACGTCGCTGCCGAAGCGCAGGGCGTAGACCTTGAACTGCCACTGGTCGCCCTTGGCAGTGGCGGACGCAGCCGGAAAACCGTTGATGGTGATGTCCTCGATGGACGCCTTCTCGACGCCCTCCATCCAGCCGGAATTCAGGTAATCGCCGAGCGACTGTTCGGCCGGCACCCGCACGACGTCGAAACGCATCGCCTGCGAGCCGCCGTCGCGCACGCCGATCACGGCCTGCGCGGTATTGTCGAGCGTAAAATTGTCCGGCGCCTGGAAGGTGAAGCCGAGCTTCGGATGCAGGAAGCGCCGGCCGCGGACAAAACCTTCGCTGGGGTCTTCGCCGTAGACGAGGTTGTCGATCGCGGCGAGATAGGTCTCGCGGTCGCGCTCGCCGCCCTCTGGCGCTGCGTATTGCCGCGCGATGGTCTGCGCGTTCTGCACGCGCTCGGGCGTTGCCGGATGCGATGAGGTGAAATCCTGCGCGCGCGGATCGAGCGAGGTCTTGCCGACCTTCAGCTCGGCATTGCGCTCCATCGCCGAGAGAAAGCGTGCGGCACCATAAGGGTCGAAATGGGCCTTGGCGGAAATGCCGACGCCGACGCCGTCGGCCTCGAACTCCTGATTGCGCGAAAAGCTCGCCATGGTCAGCTTGGTCTTGGCGAGCGCGAGCGCGGTGAGATCGGGATCGTTGCTCATGTCGGTGACGACGCGGGTGACGATCGCGGCCTGACGGGCCTGGTCCTCACGCATCGCCGCGTGCTTGGACAGCACATGCGCCATCTCGTGGCTGAGCACGGAGGACAATTCCGACGTGTCGCTCGCCAGCGCAAGCAGACCGCGCGTGACGTAGAGCTGGCCGTTCGGCAGCGCGAAGGCGTTCACCGCGCCGGAATTGAGGATGGTGACCCTGTAACCCTGGTCGGGGCGGTCGGACGCCGCGACGAGCCGGTCGACGGTCTTGGTGACGAGCGATTCGAGCCTGGGGTCGTCATAGGTGCCGCCATAGCTCGCCAGGATGCGCTCGTGCTCCTTCTCGGTGGCGGGGGTCTGCGCGACGGCCGGCTTCGGCTTGGGCATCGCGACGGTCGGCGGGGCCGCCGCGGTCTGGAAGCGGCCCATATCGCCGCAGCCGGCAAGGGTTGACCCCAGCACGAGGCATAGCGCAGCCGGCGCTGCCCGCAGGCGGCGTTCACCTTGTCCGTGCCGTCCTAGCACCCCATTCACGTCGCTTAACCCGTGCCTGGCCCCTTTTAGGGCCTTACCCCTGTCGGCTCGTTTGCGCCCAGCAACTCGATTTGTCCCACGAGGCGTATATCGATACGCGGCCCCGTATTCCCCTCAGCCCAGCCCCGGACACGAATATGTTTATTTTCCAGAGACTTAAGAGCGATCCCGGCGCCTTCGAACGCGGGTACCATGCGCTTTGAAATAGTCACGGCGAAGCCGCGTGTCCAGTTTCGTCCGAAGTTGAGGTAGGTCATTGCCCCAGCTTGCCGGACCGACAGGACTTTGCCTTCGACCACCACAAAACGCCCGATCCCCGCCAAAATATCGTCCGGACTTTCCGCGTTTTTTATGGCCGACGGGTCAGCCCAGCTGCCCTTTTTTTGGCGCCTCGCCTCGGCCTCCGACGCCATCAGGGCGGCCGCGCAGTCCTTATCGGCGATCTCGGCGGAGACGATGGCGTCGCCCTGGGCGAGGAGAATCGCCTGCACGGAGATGTCGCTCTCGCCAACAAAGACCAGCGCGCCCTGGCGACCATAGCGATCGGGCGTGTCGTCGGCGCTCCGCAGGATCACGTCGCGTCCGACGAGCATCGCGGTCAGTGCCTGCTTCGTCGTCGCGGTCGGCTCGATGCCGGTCAGGCGGATTTCCCGGCCGTCATCGAGCCGCAGACTGCGCGCTCAATCGCGGCGACGCGGCCTTCGCCTTGGGACTCGAATTGGCACGGGCTCGCGAATGCGCTCTGAGCCGCGACGAGCAGGATTGCGATCAGGCGAAGCCGTTGCGTCACGTTGCCCGGTGAGGTTGCGTTGCATGCCAGTCTTAACTCAAGCGTGGCGTGGCGCGAAGAGCCTTCCTCACACTCCGTCATTGCTAGCGCAGCGAAGCAACGACGTGGAAGCAGCTGTCCACACTTCGCCATTCCGCTTTGCGGAAAACATGCGCGCTAATCCCGTCCTCGTGGCGCAGCTTCGCTTGCTGCGCTCTTGTGCATGCGGCATGATTGCGGCAACAGCTTTAACCAAGAGCAATAACCAAGCCGCCATCAGAGTACGGCGCGATAAGGGAGGTCTTTTCCATGAAGCATGTTTTGTCCGGCATTTTTGCTGCTGCGTTGGCGCTGAGTGCAAGCGCCGTGCAGGCCCAGGACAAGCCGCCTCTGAAGATCGGCGGCATCCTCGACATGTCGAGCCTGTATGCCGACATCACCGGCCCCGGCAGCGAAACCGCGGCCAAGATGGCCGTGGAGGACTTTGGCGGCGAGGTACTCGGCCGCAAGATTCAAGTGCTGGCTGCCGACCATCAGAACAAGGCCGATCTCTCTGCCAACATCGCCCGCGACATGCTCGACAATCAGGGCGTCGAGATGATCTACGACGTCGCGGCCTCCGCGACCGCGCTCGCCGCTGGCGAGATCGCGAAAGCGCGCAACAAGATCATCATGTTCAACGGCCCGGGCTCGATCCGCCTCACCAACGAGGCCTGCGGTCCCTACACCATTCACTACGTGTTCGACACCTACGGCCAGGCCAATGTGACCGGCCTTGCGGCCGTGAAGTCGGGCCTCGACACCTGGTTCTTTCTCACCGCCGACTACGCCTTCGGCCAGGATCTGGAGAAGGACACCAGCGCGGTCGTGACCAAGACCGGCGGCAAGGTGCTCGGCAGCGTGCGACATCCACTCAACACGTCGGATTTCTCGTCGTTCCTGCTCCAGGCCCAAGCCTCGAAAGCAAAGGTGATCGGGCTCGCGAATGCCGGCGGCGACACCGTCAACGCCATCAAGCAAGCGGCCGAGTTCGGCATCACCAAGGGCGGCCAGAAGGTCTCGCCGCTGCTCGCCTTCGTGACCGACATCGACTCCATCGGGCTCGAGACCGCGCAGGGCCTGTTGCTTGCGGAAGCTTTCTACTGGGATCTCAACGACGACACCCGCGCGTTCTCGAAGCGCTTCCAGGAGCGCATGAAGCGGCCGCCGACCTCGGCGCAGGCGGGCGTCTATTCGTCCGTGACGCACTACCTGAAAGCGGTGAAGGCGGCCGGCACGACCGACGCCGCGACGGTGATGAAAGTGATGAAGGAGACGCCGATCAACGACTTCTTCGCCAAGAACGGCAAGATCCGCGAGGACGGCCGCATGTTGCACGACATGTACCTGTTCGAGGTCAAGAAGCCGTCGGAATCCAAGGGCCGCTGGGATGACTACAAGCTGCTCGCCACCGTGCCCGGCAGCGAAGCGTTCCAGTCGCTGGAGCAGTCGCGCTGTCCGCTGGTGAAGAAATAAACACCGTCATTGCGAGGAGCGAAGCGACGAAGCAATCCAGGCTGTCTCCGCAGAAACATTTCTGGATTGCTTCGCTTCGCTCGCAATGACGAGCGTCGATAGTCCGAGCCAAACAACAACAAGGGAGACTCCCCATGAGTAACGACATGGTCCTGCAGAAGCTCGAAGGCGGGCTGCTCACCATCACGATGAACCGGCCCGAGCGTAAGAACGCGCTCAACCCGGACATGGTCGCCGGGCTGGTCGTGGCGGCGCGGCGCGCGGCTGATGATCCGGAGGTGCGCGCGGTCTTGTTCAAGGGCGCGGGTGGCAGCTTCTGCGTCGGCGGCGACGTCAAGTCGATGGCCGAGGGCCGGGCGCTGCTGCCGTTCGAGGTGAAGATGGCGAACCTGCGCCGCGGCATGGAAGTGTCGCGCATCCTGCACCAGATGCCAAAACCCGTTGTGGCGCAGCTCGACGGCGCTGCCGCCGGCGCGGGTCTGTCGATGGCGCTGTCATGCGACCTTCGCGTCGCCTCCGAATCCTGCAAGATCACGACCGCCTTCGCCAAGGTCGGCTTCTCCGGCGATTACGGCGGCACCTATTTTCTCACCCAGCTGCTCGGCAGCGCGCGGGCGCGCGAGCTCTATCTGACCTCGCCGGTGCTTTCCGCAAAGGAAGCTCATGCGATCGGCATGGTGACGAAGGTCGTCCCCGACGCCGAGATCGACGCGGCCGCGCACGAACTCGCGCTGTCGCTGGCGCAGGGCCCGTCGATCGCGCTCGGCTTCATCAAGCGCAACATCAACAATGCCGAGCATCTTGCGCTGGAAGATTGCTTCGACGGCGAGGCGATCCACCACACCCGCTGCAGCGACACCGAGGATCACAAGGAGGCGGCAAAGGCGTTCGTCGAGAAGCGCAAGCCGGCCTTCAAGGGCGCATGACGATGGCGCCCTATATGCGGTTGCGGCAGATCTGCCTGGTCGCGCCGCAGCTCGCGCCCGTGATCACTGACATCGCTGATATCATGGGCCTCGCTGTCTGCTACAACGACGGCAACGTCGCGAAATACGGCCTGGAGAACGCGCTGCTGCCGGTCGACACGATCCTGCTGGAGGTGGTCGCGCCGTTCAAGGACGGCACCACGGCCGGTCGCTTCATCGAGAAGGGCGGCGGGCGCGGCGGCTACATGGCGATCTTCTGCTGCAACGATCCCGACGAGCGCGGTCGTAACGCCAATGCTCTTGGTGTGCGCACCGCCAACGTCATCGACCACGCGCCCTATCACGGCGTGCAGCTCCATCCCCGCGACTGCCGCGCCGCCTTCATCGAGTTCAACCACACCGAAGGCAGCGACGACATTTTGGGGCCGTATCCACCGGCCGGCCCCGACTGGCAAAAATTCATCCGCAAGGACGTGACACAGGCGTTGACGAGCGTGGAGATGCAGAGCCCGGATCCGCAAGGGCTGGCCGAGCATTGGGGCAAGCTCATCGGCATTGCGCCGAGTGGCGATGCCGAATTGAAGCTGCCCAATGCGACTTTCCGGTTTGTCAAAGGCGCCAGCGAAATCATGAGCGCACTGGAGTTTCAGGTTGCGGATGCGGCGCGCGTGCTGCATGCCGCCAGGGCGAAGGGACATGCCGTTGCAGGCAACGAATTTTTGCTGGGCGGAGTGACGTTCCGCCTGAGTTGATTGTCTGATAGTGATCCGTCACCCTGAGGTGCTGGCCTCTTCGGCGAGCCTCGAAGGGCGACGGCCACCAGCGGGGCCGTTCATCCTTCGAGGCTCCCGATGGGACGCTCAGCGGCCCATCGCTCGCACCTCAGGATGAGGGGGTGGGAGAGCGCGGTGGGCCAAGAACAAGAAAAGGTATCACTTCGTGCCGCATCCGCTCGACAGCTTCTTTGCACCGGCCAGCATCGCGCTGATCGGCGCCTCGCGCGATCACGAGAAGATTCCGGGCCGGCTGCTGTCGATGCTGCGCAAGAACGAATATTCCGGAAAAATCTATCCGGTGAACCCGAACTACGCCGAGATCGATGGCCTCATCTGCTACAAATCGATCACCGACATCGGCGCGCCGATCGATCTCGCAATCATCCTCATCCCCGCCCGCGCAGTGCTTGCCGCGCTCGAGCAATGCGCCGCCGCCGGCGTGAAGAACGCCGTCATCATCTCGTCCGGCTTTGCCGAGGAGGGTGGGGAGAGCGCGGCGATGCAGGACGCGATCGCGGCGCTGGCGAGGCGCACCGGCATGCGGATTTCCGGTCCGAACGCCGAGGGTTTTTTCAGCCAGATGCAGCGCGTGGCGGCGACGTTCAGTCCCGCCGTGGATGTCAAGCCGGGCGTGGTGCCGCTGGTCGCCACGACGAGGCGGATCGGCATCGTCGCGCAGAGCGGCGGCATCGGCTTTGCCTATTATCACCGCGCCAGCGCGCTTGGCATTGCCGTGAGCTATGTCGTCAGTGCCGGCAACGAATCCGATCTCGGGGCCGGCGAGTTCCTGGATTACCTGGTGCAGGACGCTTCCACCGACGTGATCCTGCTGTTCATCGAAGGCATCCGCGACGTCGACAAGTTTCTCGCGGCAGCGCGGGGAGCCGCCGAGCTGAAGAAGCCCGTCATCGTGACGAAAGTCGGCCGCTCCGGCGCCGGGATGCGGGCGGCCGCCTCGCACACCGCGAGCATGGCCGGATGGTCGGCGGCCTACGACGCGGTGTTCGCCAAATATGGCTTCATCGTCTCCAACGATCTCGACGAGGCACTGACGATCGCAGCGGTGCTTGCGAGCAATCCGTTGCCGAAAGGCGATCGTGTCGCCGTGGTCACCGTCTCCGGCGGCGCCGGCATCTGGGGCGCCGATGCCGTGGCGCTGCAAGGCTTGCAGGTGCCGGAGCTCTCCGAGAAAATCCAGGCGGAGATCAAGGCGTTGATGCCGTCCTACGGCGCAGCGCGCAACCCGATCGACGTCACCGCCCAGGGCGTGACCTCGGGCGGCTTGCAGAAGAGCGTCGATGTCCTCACCGCATCCGACGAGATCGACACGATCCTGGTCGTGCTGTCGCTGTCGAGCGAAGCCCGCAAGCCGTTCAAGGAAGCCGAGTTGACGCCGGTGCTGGCCGCGCAGCGCAAGCCGGTGGTGTTCTATTCCTACACGGTGCCGTCCGATTTCGCGCGGCGCGAGCTCGCCAAATCCGGAGTCGTGGTGCTCTCGGGCCTCACCCATGTCGGCGTCGCGATGCGGCAGCTCGTCGATTATGCCCGTTTCGAGCTGCCGAAGCCGACGGACGAAGCGCGACCGCCGGCGCGCGATCTCTCCGTCCATCTGACCTCACCGGTTCTGTCCGAGACAGACAGCAAAGCATTGCTCCGCGCCGCCGGCATCGCGCTGCCGGACGAGGTGCTGGTGAAGGACAAGGGCGAGCTCGACGACGCCGTCGCCCGCGTCGGCTTTCCGCTGGTGCTGAAGATCCAGTCGCCGGACATCGCGCACAAGAGCGAGATCGGCGGCGTACGCGTCAACATCACCACAAAGGGCGAAGTGTTTCTGGCGTTCGAGGCGCTGCTCAACAACGCGCGCAAGCACAGGCCCGCGGCGGCGATTCAGGGCGTGCTGGTCTGCCCGATGGCGAAGCAGGGGGTCGAGATCATCATCGGCACGATGACGGACAAGACGTTCGGGCCGATGGTGATGGTGGGCCTGGGCGGCATCACGACCGAATTGTTCCGCGACGTCGTCTACCGCCCGGCGCCGGTCAGCGCGGACGAAGCCGGCGCGATGCTGGCGCGCTTGAAAGCCGCGCCGTTGTTGACAGGATTTCGAGGGGCGGCGATGGCGGATGTTGCGGCGGTGTCGCAGTTGATCGCGGATATCTCGGTGCTTGCGTCACAGCATGCGGCGGAGATCGCGGAGATCGAGCTCAACCCGGTGCTGGTGCAGGCCGAAGGCCAGGGCGTGACCATCGTGGATGCGCTGGTGGTGGGGAGGAGATAGCGCACCACAAACGCCGCTGTCGTCCTGGACAAGCGAGCGGAGCGAGCGCTGATCCAGGACCCATTGCCACAGGGAGTTGTTTGGCGAAGACTCGTGGTTACCAGCTTCGCGCCACAACTTCTCCCTGGGGTAATGGGTCCTGGCTTTCGCCAGGACGACGATGGAGCATGTGGCAAGGCGGCGGCGAAGCGACGCGTAGAGCGGTGGCTACCGCCCCCTGAAATTCGCCACGCGCCGTTCTTCCGTGGCCTTCACGCCTTCCTTGAAGTCTTCCGTCGCGCGCAGCCTGGTCTGCTCCTCGAGCTCGTGATTGGTGGCCGCCATCACGCGGTCGGCGAGCCCAGCGCGCATCGTCGCGCGGGTGGAGACGAGGCCGAGCGGGGAGCATTCGGCGATTTCGCCGGCGAGCTTCAGTGCGGCCGCCTTGACCTGGTCCTGCGGCACCAGCGCGTTGGCGAGGCCCCATTTGAAGGCCTCTTCGCCGGTGACGCGGCGGCTGGTGTAGAACATCAGCTCGGCGTTGTTCTTGCCTATCAGCTCGGGCAGCGTCACGGTCAGGCCGAAACCGGGATGGAAGCCGAGCTTGGTAAAGTTCGCGGAGAAGCGCGCTTCGGGGCAGGTGACCCGGAAGTCCGCCGATACCGCGAGGCCCAATCCGCCACCGATGGCGGCACCCTGCACGGCCGCGACGATCGGCTTCTTGGCGCGGAAGATGCGCACCGCCTGGATGTAGAGGTGATTGATTGCCCCGAGGCTGTCGGCCGGATCGCCCTTGGCCGTCTTACCGGCTTCGCGCGCCTCTTGCGCCTGCCGGGCCGGGTCCTGGAAATTGGCGCCGGCGCAAAACGCCTTGCCCTGCGCCGACAGCACCGAGGCGCGAATCTCGATGTCGCGATCGAACTCGTCGAGCGCGTCCGCGATCTGGTTGATCAGCGAAATGTCGAAGAAGTTGAGCGGCGGGCGGCGGATTTCGATGGTGCCGACGTGACCAACTTTCTCGACGCCGATATCTTTGTAAGTGCTCATGATGTCCTCGAATAATTAGCGCAAACCAAGCCCGCGGGCGATGATGCCGCGCAGCACCTCAGTGGTGCCGCCCTGGATGGTGAGTTTCGGCGCGGTTTTGATGGCGAAATCGAGCTGCCGCTCCAGCGCCTCGCGGTTGGTCGCGGTCTCCTCGACGAAGGCGGCGAGATCGCGCACGCGGTGCGGAAGCTGCTGCTCCCACACCGTGCCGATGTCCTTTACGATAGAGGCTTCGACGACCGGCTCCTTGCCGGCCTGCAGCATGCCCGCGACCGAGACCGACATGCGACGCATGGTGTGGAGCTGCGCCACCAGCCGGCCGATCCCTTCGGCGCTGCGCGTGTCCGGATTGGGACCAACGGCGCGAACCAGCTCGGTCAGCACGTAATAGGTCTCCAGGAAGCGCTCGGGGCCCGAACGCTCATAAGCGAGCTCGCTGGTCGCCTGCTTCCAGGCGCCGTCGACTTCGCCGAGCACATGATCGTCGGGCACGTAGAAATCGGTGAAGACGACCTCGTTGAACTCGTACTGGCCGGTGATCTGGCCGATCGGGTTCACCTGGATGCCCGGCTGCTTCATCTTGACCAGGAACTGGGTCAGGCCGTGACGCCGGTTTTCCTTGGTCGGCTGCGAGGTCCGGAAGATCGCGATCATGTAGTCGGCGATGTGCGCCGACGAGGTCCAGATCTTGGTGCCGTTGATGAGATAGCCGCCGTCGGTCTTGGTCGCGCGCGTCTTCGCGGCGAACAGGTCCGAGCCGGAGTTCGGCTCGCTCATGCCGATCGCGAAGCAGATCTCGCCGCGGCAGATGCGCGGCAGGATGTCCATCTTGATGTGCTCCGGGGCATACTTGATCAGAACCGGCCCGCTCTGGCGGTCGGCGACGAAGAACCGCCGCGTCGGCGCGTTGGCGACGCGCATCTCCTCCGTCACCACGTAACGTTCGAGGAACGAGCGTTCCTGGCCGCCATATTTCTTCGGCCATGTCATGCCGAGCCAACCCTTGGCGCCGACCCGGCGGGAAAATTCCGGCGCGTCGGTGTCTTCGCGGTTGGGCTTGTGCGGATCGAAGGTGCCGGCGGCGATCTCTTCTGCGAGGAACGCGCGCACTTCCTTGCGCAATTGCTCGCATTTTTCGGGCAGGCGGATCGGATCGAAACGGAGGGCAGCAGTCATTGTTGTCTCGTCCCTGATCAGCGCGAAGCCACGAGCGGCCACAATTCGTCGGCGCCGCGGTTGGCAATGAGTTTGCCGAGCTCGACGGCCCAGTGGCTTTCTGAACCGAAATCGTCGCGCCAGGCCAATGCCCGCAGCGAATAGCGGTGCAGGATGTGCTCCAGTGTGAAGCCGATCGCACCATGGACCTGATGCGCAATGGCGCCGCCCTTTTCCGCGGCTTCCGCGCAGCGGATTTTTGCCGAGGCGGCTTCGAGATAGACCGCGTCGTCGAACGACTTTGCATTGGCGATGGCGTCCGCGGCCGAGGTCGCCGCGGCAAGCGCAGCAGCCGACTCGCCGGCGAGGCGCGCGAGGTTGTGCTGCACCGCCTGGAATTTGGAGATCTTCTTCTCGAAGGCGACGCGCTCGTTGGAATAGCGCACGGAGATGTCGAGCATCGATTCCAGCGCGCCCGCGATCTGAAGGCTGCGCGCGACGCCGCCCATCAGCATCATTGTGGTCTGGTCAAAGCCGCTCGGGGCGGGCTTGATGGTGACGGGCTGGACCTTGTCGAGCGTGACGGTGTCGCTGTGGTCGTAGCCGACATTGAGTCCGGTCTCGATCCGACCCTTGCTCGCGTCGACCAGCGCGATCGAGGCGCCGTCCTTGCCGTGGGCCAGCACTGCGAAGTGCTTTGCCGCCTTTGCAAAGGGCACGCCGCGGGCGCGGCCAGAGAGCGCACCATCGGCATCGAGGGTGATACGATCCTTCGGCGACGCCGGCAGCACCGTCATCTCTCCCTCGGGGGATGCGATCTTCGCCTGCGCCAGCAGCCAGCCTGCCACCATGGTCTCGGCCAGGGGAACCGCGACCGCGAAACGGCCGGCGGCGTTGAGCAGCGCAAAGCCGTCGGCAAGGCTCGCGCCGGAGCCGCCGAGATCGTCCGGCACCCAGGCCAACGGGAGGCCGGCTTCGCTCAGCGCCTGCCACAGCGGCGCCTGCCATGAATCCTTTTTGTCATTGTTGACGGTCTGCGGATCGGCGAGATCGGCGAAGATTTTCTCCGCGGTCTCGACGACGATATTGTCACTCTCCGCCACAGCGTTCCCCGTGTTTTGCCATTGGCGCTTCCCGCCCCGTGGGCGAACGCGCAGGTTCTTCTTGCGCCCGATGATCCGAAAAAGCCATGGCCCTGACAAGCGCTGATCGCAGGTCAACCTGCAGCGCGGGCATGGACGCAAGGGACTATAGATGGCTAATTCCGCTTAGCGGAAGTTTGCTCGATTTGCAGGGCGCGGCAAACTCGCTAAACAGAACGTCGACATTCAATCAAGGGGAAGGAAATCCGGATGGCAAAGGACAGTTTGTGCGCGATCGTGACGGGGTCCGCCTCCGGCCTGGGTGCCGCGACCGCGGAAATTCTCGCACGGAGTGGGGCGCGGCTCGTCATCAACTATTCCTCGAGCCAGAGGGAAGCCGAGGCGACCGCGGAGCTTTGCCGCAAGGCGGGCTCACCGGAAGTTCTGGTCGCGCAGGGCGACGTCTCGAAGGATGACGATTGCCGCAAGATCGTCGCCGCGGCCAGCGGCTGGGGCCGGCTCGACATGCTCGTCAACAATGCCGGCACCACCAAGCATGTCGCCCATGCCGATCTCGATGGATTGTCGGCGGAAGATTTCCAGCGCCTGTACGGCGTCAACACCATCGGCCCGTTCCAGATGGTGCGCGCAGCGCGCAGCCTGCTCGAGGCCGGCGCCAAGGCCTCGGGGCGACCGTCCGCCGTGGTCAACATCTCCTCGGTGGCCGGCATCAGCGGCGTCGGATCGTCGATTGCCTATGCGGCAAGCAAGGGCGCGCTCAACACCATGACGCTGTCGCTGTCGCGGGCGCTGGCGCCGCTGATCCGCGTCAACACGGTATGCCCGGGCTATATCGACACACCATGGTTCACCAAGGGCCGTGGCGAGGCTGGTGCCAAGCAGGTGCGCGACAGCGTCGTGGCCAAGGTGCCGCTGAAGGTCGCATCATCAGCGGAAGACATCGCGCAGCTTGTCTGCTTCCTGGCGATGCCGGCCTCCAGCAACATGACCGGCGAGGTCGTGCGCATGGATGCGGGGATGCATTTGGTGACGTGAGGGCGCGCGGCTAGCGCGGCAAACGCAATCGTGGGGGCGGCCCGGGGGGGGGGGGGGCGGGGGGCCCGCGCGGCCGGGCCCGCCGGGGGGGGGGGGGGGGGGGGGGCGGGCGGGGGGGGGGGGGCGGCGGGGGGGGGGGGGGGGGGGGGGGGGGGGGGGGTGGGGGGGGGGGGGGGGGGGGGGGGG
>NZ_JBVVPS010000043.1:39142-54196 GCF_055811355.1 Bradyrhizobium sp. WSM4873
ACAAAACGCCCGGGGGGGGGGGGGCCTTTGGTGGGGTGTTTTTTTTGTGGGCGGGGGGGGGGGCGGGCCGGGGCCAAAAACCCCCCGCCCCCCCCGCCCCGCCCCCCCCCCCACGCGGAATTGTGGATAGGCCGCGCCATCGATCGTAGGCTATCCCTTGATCACGCCGCTCGCTACCAGCCGGTGCCAGATGAACAGCACCACCACGGCGCCGATCGTGGCCATGATGAATCCCGCGCCCTGGTCGGGACTGTAGTGCCCGATGGCCTGGCCGATGAAGGTCGCGAGAAACGCGCCGGCGATGCCGAGGATGGTGGTGAGGATGAAGCCGCTCGGATTATTCGGTCCCGGCGCCAGCCAACGCGCGATGAGGCCGGCGACAAAGCCGACGACGATGATCCACAACAAGCCGCCCATGCTCATGACAGTGCTTCCTCGCTTTGACTAAACTAAAATCAGACTCTGCCCGCGATCTCTTGCTCGGTCGGCAGCCGTCCGTCCGGCGTCAGATGATCGACCACCTGCGGCAGATATTGGCTGAGGCCGGAGAGCAGCTCGTCACGCGACAGGCCGCTCTGGGCCGACAGGCTCTCGATCTGGTCGGCGCCGAGCGCATTGGCGAGATCGCCCGGTGCGATCGCCTTGTTCTCGCCCTTGCCGACCCAGGTATTGGCGGCGTCGCCATGGCCGCTCTGCTGGAGCTGGTTGAGGAGATCGCCGAGACCGCCGCTGAGCACGCTGCCGGCCGCGCCGCCCGCGAGCAGGCCGCCAAGGCCACCCTTCAACAGATCACCGAGGCCGCCGCCAGCGCCCGCATTCACCGAC
This sequence comes from Bradyrhizobium sp. WSM4873, assembly GCF_055811355.1. NCBI lineage: Bacteria > Pseudomonadati > Pseudomonadota > Alphaproteobacteria > Hyphomicrobiales > Nitrobacteraceae > Bradyrhizobium > Bradyrhizobium sp. WSM4873. Next base: position 39,968 of record NZ_JBVVPS010000043.1, read on the forward strand.
GGGGGGAGATGCGTCGGCGTCGGTGCCGGAGACGGCTGCGGCGCGCTGCCGCTCTGATTGCCGCTCAAATGCTTGAATGCCTTCCAGGCGAGCAGGCCAAGGAGCGCCATGGTCATGGGCGACATGCCACCGCTGGATGAGGATTGTGAACTCGGCGTGCTTGGCCCGCGCGGGCCGTTCTGCATGCCGTTGAGGACGTCGAGCAAACCCATGGCGTTCTCCTTTGGCGCTTTCTTGCCGGTAACAAGCCCCGTTCGAAAACATATGAGGCTGTCATGACGGTTACAAGGCGATTGCGCCGTAACTGCGGGAATGGGCAGCAGCCGCAGCCTCTGCTATCGAGAGCAGATCGTTAAGGGGGCAGCCAAGGTGGTTACGGATCGACCGATCGTGGTGGCCGGCGCGGGCGCCATCGGATGTTTCGTCGGCGGCACCCTGGCGGCTGCCGGCCGCCGCGTCGCGTTCCTGGTGCGGCCGCGGGTGAAGACCGAGATCGAGCGGTTCGGCCTGCTTCTGACCGATTTCGACGGCTCCGAGACGAAGCTCGACCCGGGCCGCCTCGCGCTGTCGGAAGATCCCGCGATCTTCCACAGCGCCGGCATCGTGCTGGTCACGGTGAAGAGCGCCGACACGGCAGGTGTCGCCGACCAGATCGCGCAGCATGCGCCGCAGGACGCCGTCATCGTGTCGCTGCAAAACGGCGTCGGCAATGTCGCGGTGTTGCGCGAGCGGCTTGGTGAGCGTCTTGGCGGCCGCCGCGTGCTCGCCGGCATGGTGCCTTTCAACGTGGTCGGGATGGGCGAGGGCCGCTTCCACCGCTCGACCTCCGGCGACATTCATGTTGGCCAAGATGATGCGAACACGGCCGCAGCGCTGTCGGTGCCGGGGCTCGCCATGCGCGCAAGCCGCGACATCACCGGCGTACAATGGGGCAAGCTGATCATCAATTTGAACAACGCGCTCAGCGCCTTGTCCGATATGCCGCTCGCGGCGCAATTGGCGAACCGTGACTGGCGAAAACTCTTCGCCGATCAGATGGCGGAGGGACTGGCTGCGATGAGGGCCGCCGGCATCACCCCGGTCTCGACGACGCCGATCCCGTCGTCCTGGACGCCGACCTTGCTGAGACTGCCTGATCCGATTTTCAACCTGATCCTGGGACGGACCATGAAGATCGATCCCGAGGCGCGTTCCTCGATGTGGCAGGATCTGAAGCACGGCCGCAAGACCGAGATCGACTATCTCCAAGGCGCGATCATCGCGCTCGCCGAGCAGAACAGTGTCGACGTGCCGCTGTCGCGCCGCATTGTTGCGCTGATCAAGGAGGCTGAAGCCGCGGGCAAGGGCTCGCCGCGGCTGACACCGCAGCAGATTCGCGGGTAACGCATGAGTGCACGCTGCGCGACGGGAGGAGCAATGATGAAGCTTCGTCTGACGATCGGATTCGCGCTGGCCGTGCTCTGCGCCGCGTCCTCGGTCGCGGAGGCCCGGCCGCCGACGGTCATGAACTCTCCCGGCTACGACAGGCGATTGCAGGAGAGCAGGTCGCAATTGGGCAGTTCACCGACGACAACGGCACCGGTGAATGCGCCGGTTGCAACTCCCAAGCGCGGCAAGAAGAAGCACACGAACTGAGGCCGCATCCTCAGCCGTCGTCCTGGCGAAAGCCAGGACCCATACCGCGGAATCTATCGATAGTGAACGGTCGGAGTACCGAACTACGAGTCTGCCGCCCAACTGCTTCCTGGGGTAATGGGTCCTGGCTTTCGCCAGGACGACGGCTGAGCTTGTGGGCGCAGCTCAGCCCTTCTTCGCGGGTTTGCTCGGCGTCGGGCTGAACAGCTTCTTGATGTCGTTCAATCCATCCGACAGCCGCGGCCATTCGCAGGAGAACGAGCCCTTGGTGCAGGGTGCGCCCTTCGGCCGCGGCCGCGCGTCGCCGATGGCGGCCTGCTGGACCTTGGGCCGCTCGACCGGCACCGGAACGCGCTCGACCTCGGTTCGCAACGCGACCCGCTGGAGCTGCTGCACCTGTTGTTCCTGCTGCTCGCGCTGCTGGCGCGCGGTGGCTCGAGCGGCTTCATTGCTGCGGCGCTGATTGGCGAGATAGGCAGTGTAGGATTCGTCGATCTTCTTCTGCTCCTCCGGCGTCGGATTGGGGCCGGCGATGTCGAAGGTGCGGTCCTGGAGGAAATCGTAATAGGAATAGCCGCCGCCCGCCTTGCGCCGGCCGGCGAATTTGGCGTTGCAGTCTGCAAGCGCAGCCGTCTTCTCGGATTTGGTCGTGGCTTTCTCGGCGGCGTCGGCGCAGGTCTCGAAGTCAACAGGCGCGCGCTTCCACCATTGTGCCTGGGCATGCGACGGCGCCAGCAGAAAAAATCCTGCTGCGGCAACCACAAGCGCCGCACGACGCGATGCAACTACGTCCGACATTCTACGAGAGCATTCCTTGCAAAACTCAACCCGAACTGAGTCGGACTGATTTTTGCCCCTTTATGGCCGGCTTGTCACCCATGGAACCCGGGAATTTCATGGCTGCGATGCTGACATTTTTTGCTTGACGTGGCGCAGGAGTCACAGCGTCACTTCATCCTGCGGTCGCCTCACTGGCGACGCCAAGAAAACGAAGTGGAAACGCCTGATGCTGCTGCCCCTGTCCGATGTGCCACGCTGGTACGCCGAGCGCAAACCGCAAGGCACGATCGCCGTCCGTCACGGGCAGGACACGCTGACATGGGACGCGCTCGAACGCGGCGCCAACCGGCGCGCGCGCGCGTTTATGGCCAAGGGCGTCAAGCCCGGCGACTTCGTCGCCATCGGTTTGCCCAATGGCAATGCGTTCTTCGAGACCTCGTTTGCGGTGTGGAAATGCGGAGCGACGCCGACCTCGCTGTCATGGCGGCTGCCACGCGGCGAAGCCGCGGCGGTGCTCAACATCCTGAAGCCGGCGCTGGTGGTCGGCGGCGAAGCCGACTGGAACGCGCCGAACCGTCTGCCCGCGGATTTCGTGCCGGAAGGGTTTTCGGACGATCCGCTCACCGCACCGGTGGCGCGCTATTGGAAAGCCATGACCAGCGGCGGATCGACCGGCCGCCCGAAGGTGATCCTCGATCACCAGCCGGCGGTGATCGACACGGTCGCCGCGCCGCCGCTCAATATTCCCTTTGGGGTCTCGCTGCTCAATCCCGGCCCGCTCTATCACAATGCGCCGTTCATCGTGTCGCACTACGCGCTGTTCACCGGTGGCCAGCTCACCGGCCTCGTCAAGTTCGACGCCGAGGAGGCGCTGCGCCAGATCGCGCGCGAACGCGTGCAATGGGTCAATTTCGTGCCGACCATGATGCACCGGATCTGGGCGCTGCCGGAGCACGTGCGCAACGCCTATGATGTGTCGAGCCTGCAGACCGTCTTCCACATGGCCGCTCCGATGCCACCCTGGCTGAAGGAGAACTGGATCGCCTGGCTTGGGCCTGAGCGGATCTGGGAGCTCTATGGCGGCACCGAGCGACAGGGCTCCTGCATCATCTCCGGCACGGAATGGCTGACGCACAAGGGCTCGGTCGGCAAGATTGGCGAAATGGCGCGCTTGCGCATCATCGGCGAGGACGGCAACGACGTTGCGCCGGGCGAGAGCGGTGAGATCTATTTCCTCAACAATGACGGCAAGGATGCCACCTATCACTATCTCGGTGCCGAGCCGAAGCGCCGCGCGGACGGCTGGGAATCGCTCGGCGATATCGGCAGGCTGGATGCGGAAGGCTATCTGTATCTCGGTGACCGCCTCGCCGACATGGTGCTGCGCGGCGGCGCCAACATCTATCCCGCCGAGGTCGAAGCTGCCGTCTCCGAGTGCCCCGGCGTGCGTTCTTGCGTGGTGGTGGGATTGCCCGATCCGGAATTGGGGCAGCGCGTGCACGCTATCATCGAGCCGCAGGGCGATGCGGACGGTCAGGCGATCGCCGACGGCATGGCGGGTTTTTTGAGGGACCGGCTCAGCCGCTACAAGCACCCCGAGAGCTTCGAGATCGTCACCGCCCCGCCGCGCGACGATTCCGGAAAAGTTCGCCGCACCCTGTTGCGCGACGAGCGCGCGGCGTGGATGAAGGAGGGGCGCGCCTTCCGGATTTGGCCGGCGAAGGCGCGGGCGCACGCCGATTAAGAGAATTCACGGGAAGGACTGAGATTATGACCATCACCATCGCCGCGAACGCTGTGCCGAAGCCGCCGGCCGAGATCATCGAGGGTTTTCGCGGCGCGCCGACCTCGGTCATTTCGGACAATCTCGGCCGGCTGCCGGGCGCAGTGGGGCTAAAACCCTATCATCGCGGCGCCAAGCTGGTGGGCACAGCCTTCACGGTCCGCACCCGTCCCGGCGATAATCTCGCCATCCACCGCGCGCTCGAGCTGGTGGGCCCCGGCGACGTCATCGTGGTCGATGGCGGCGGCGATGAGACCCGCGCGCTGGTCGGCGAGATCATGAAGAACATCGCGCAATGGCGCAAAGCCGAAGGCTATGTCATCGACGGCGCGATCCGCGACGTCGCGGCGTTCGCGGCCGATGACTTTCCCTGCTACGCCCGCGCCGTGATCCACCGCGGCCCTTACAAGAACGGCCCCGGCGAGATCAATGTGCCTGTTTCGATCGGCGGCAGCGTGATCTCGCCCGGCGACATCGTCGTCGGTGACGAGGACGGCGTTGTGTCGTTTGCCGCCGCAGGTGCTGCGGCGCTGCTGGACGCCGTGCGCGCCCAGGTCGCGCGCGAAGAGGAGACGCTGAAGGCGATCCGCGAGGGCCGTTATCAGGGCTCGTATGGGAAATCCTGATCAGCGAAAAAAAGAAGGGGAGGATGGCGTGAGCCAGAAGGACGAATTCCACAATCTCGACGACGCCGGCGACGGATTGTTTCGCGAGCTCGCGGCAGGCGTGACCACGCGCATCTTCTCCGGCGAGCAGGCGATGCTGTCGGTGGTGACGCTGGCGCCGCATGCGCAAGGCACGCTGCACCATCATCCCGAGGAGCAATGGGGCGTGCTGCTCGACGGCTCCGCCATCCGCGTTCAGGGCGATGAGGAGATTGCCGTGAAGAAAGGCGATTTCTGGCGCACGCCCGGCAATGTGCCGCACACCATGCGCGCCGGCCCCGACGGCGCCCGCGTACTGGACATTTTCAGTCCGCCGCGGCCAGAATACAGGAAAGCGGGATCCGGGTTCGGAACGACTTAAAGCGCCAAGAGCAAAAGCCGGGCGCGAGAAAACAGGGGAGGGGACCATGACGATCACACGACGGGCACTGCTCGCAGCGCCGGCTATTCTCGCGATGACGCCGGCGTGGGCGCAGGCTTCAAAAATCACGCTGGTGGTACCGTTTCCGCCGGGCGGATCGACCGATGCGATGGCGCGGCTGCTCCAGAGCCATCTGCAGACCAAGCTCAACCGCATCGTCATTGTCGAGAACAAATCGGGCGCCGCCGGCGCGCTCGGCGCGGCGCAGGTCGCCAAGAGCCCGCCTGATGGCTCGACGTTCCTGGTCACCTTCGATTCCCACGCGGTGATCCCCTCCATCCTCGACAAGCCGCCCGTCGATGTCGAGCGCGAGCTGATGCCGGTGTTGCTGGTCGGCACCGCGCCTTACGTGATCGCCGCCGGTGCGGGCCGTCCCTACAAGAGCTTCGCCGACGTGGTGGCGGCCTGCAAGGCGACGCCCGGCGCGGTGAAATATGCCTCCGTCGGCATCGGCACGCTCGGCCATCTCGCCATGACCGTGCTCGGCAATAAGGCCGGCGTCGAGATCATGCACGTGCCCTATCGCGGCGGCGGCCCCGCGATGAACGACGTGCTCGGCGGCCATGTCGATCTGATCGCGGGATCGGCGGCGCTGGTCGCAGCCCAGCTCGGCACCAACATGCTGCGTCCGATCCTGCAGCTCGGCCGCGAGCGGCTGCCCGGCCTGCCGGATACGCCGACCGCGATCGAGGCAGGCTTCCCGGATTTCGAGACGCTGGCCTGGTGGGGCATCTTCGCGCCGACGGGGACGCCGCCGGACATCGTCGCAAGCCTGGCGACCGCGTCCAAGGAGATCCTGAGCGAACCCGCCACCGCCGCCCAGCTCAAGGAGACGCAGCAGATGAGGCTGCTGCTCGAGGACGGTCCCGCCTTCAAGACCTTCTTCGACAAGCAGGTCGCCATTTGGGGCAAGGTGGTCAAGGACAACAATATCCGGGCGTGAGGTGGCCGGCCGCCCTCCGCATTGAGCAACGCGGAGGGCTTCCGATCCCGCCTCCGCTTTGATATGAAGCCCCGGTAACCCGCTCTGCGGGTTCCGCGGTCCCGTAGCTCAGCCGGATAGAGCGACGGTTTCCTAAACCGTAGGTCGGAAGTTCGAGTCTTCCCGGGATCGCCAGATTTTCAGTGAGCAATCGTCGCGTTTGCTACGCTCGTCGGCGCAAAAATTGCTAGAAGCGCGAAGCTTCCTTCCTGGCCCGGGCTGACTCTCGCCCCGCCTCGCTGCCATATCCGGAGACGACAATGCCCTTCGACTTGATCCTGCGCGGCGGCCATGTGGTCGACCCGTCCCAGAAGCTCGATGCCGTGACGGATGTCGCCTTTGCCGGCGGCAAGGTCGCGGCGGTCGGCGGCGGGCTCAAGGCCGATCCGGGCACCGACGTGCGCGACGTGTCACGCTACATCGTGACCCCGGGGCTGATCGATCTCCACACCCACGTCTATTGGGGCGGCACGTCGCTTGGCATCGACGCCGAAGAGTTTTGCCGTCTCTCCGGCGTCACCACCGCGGTCGACACTGGCAGCGCGGGGCCGGGCAATTTCGCGGGCTTCCGCAAGCATGTGATCGAGCCGAGCCAGGTCCGCATCCTCGCTTATCTTCACGTCTCGCACGCCGGCATCTTTGGCTTCTCGCACCGGATCATGGTCGGCGAGAGCGAGGAGCTGCGGCTGATGAATCCGATCGAGGCGGCCAAGGTGGCCGACGCCAACCGCGACCTCATCGTCGGCATCAAGGTGCGCGTGGGGCTGCACTCCTCGGGCACGTCGGGCGTCGTGCCGCTCGATATCGCGCTCGAGGTCGCGAACGAGGTCGGCATGCCCCTGATGGCGCATATCGACCATCCGCCGCCGAGCTACGAGGAGGTGCTGGCGCGCCTGCGCCCCGGCGACGTGCTCACCCATGCGTTCCGTCCTTTCCCCAACACGCCCGCGACCGCGCAGGGCACGGTGAAGCGGGCGGTGCTCGACGCCCGCGAGCGCGGCGTGCTGTTCGACATCGGCCACGGCAAGGGCTCGTTCGCGTTCAAGACCGCACGCGCCATGCTCGCCAACGGCTTCTATCCGGACACCATCTCGTCCGACATTCATCAACTCTGCATCGACGGCCCGGCCTTCGACCAGGTCACGACCCTGTCGAAATTCCTGTGCATGGGCATGCCGCTGTCCGACGTCATCGCAACCTCCACTGTCAACGCCGCGATGGCACTGCGGCGGCCCGAACTCGGCAGCCTCAAGCCGGGCAGCGCCGGCGATGCCACGCTGATCTCGATCAAGCAAGGCCAGTTCGACTATGAGGACGTGGTCGGCGAGCACCTGATCGGGGACCGCAAGATCGTCTCCGAAGGTGTCGTGATCGGCGGCCGCTGGTGGCATCCGAAATAGAGCGACGCTAGCCCCGCTCGCGATAAAATTGCAGCAGCCGCGCGCCTGCCGGAGAAAGCCAGTCGGGCGCACCGGCGATGTAGCCCTCGACCTGACCGCTCGTTCCAACGAGATAGGTGATGGGCATGCCGACCAGGGAGAATATCGCGGTCGACGCTTCGGCCGCCGCGCCATAGGCGTCGACATAGCAAGCGAGGCTCTGCACGGCGAGGCCGCCGAGAAACGTGCGGATCTTGCGCAGGTCTTTCGTATCGGTGCAGATCGCGACAACGTCGAGCCGGTCCGGCCGCGATCCCGCGAGACTTGCGAGCGCGGGCAGGTCGAGCCGGCAGGCCGCGCACCAGGTCGCCCAGAAATTGACGAGGGTGATGCGGCCCGGCTTCGCGCTCAACGCGACGTCCTTCCCGCCAATGTCTTGAAGCCTGAGCGTTGGCATCGGCGCGCGCGGCCGCACCAGCGTGAACTGGCCGCGGCCGGCCTCGAACACCGGTGGCCAGCTTTCCTGCGCATGGGCCGCGCGCAAGGAGGCAAGAAGCGCCGGCACGGCCATCATGATCGATCGCCGCGACGGCAATGGACCGCTTTCGCGCACGGTCTCATGCATGGATATAGGCCCAGCCCTTGAGTTGCAGATCGACCACGCGGCCGATCCCGAACGGCACGAGGCTGGCACCTGCTATCAGCGGAATCGAGACCTGCTCCTTGGCTTCGGCGATCGCTTTTGACGACGCGCACATGCTGTAGGCGAGGTTGGGCACCGACTGCCGCAGCGTCGCGAGCGGTTCGACCAGCGGGGTCCTGTCCGCCCGGAAGACGTCGATGCCCTTGCCGTTGGCGACGACCTCGATCAGCAATCGTGCGCCCCTGTCCGTAAAGTGCTTCGAGAGGTTAGCCGAGTAGCTGATCGCGTGTCCCATGACATAGGGCTCGTTGCTGTCGATCAGGATCACGACGCCGTCGGCGAGACGATCCTCCTTGGCGGCGGTGCCGCCGGCCGTGAGGATCGCGGTGCCGGCGAGCAGGCCCCTGCGGGACCATCCGTTGGCGGAGATCATGGCTGCCGCCTTCGGTTGTTCAGAACTGACGCGGCGCAATCGGCGCCTTGCGGTCGCGCCCCCACAGCACAAACAGGCTGAGCGCGAGCAAAACGACGTTGAGCGGCGTGACCGGCGCCTCGCCGCGCGAGATGTGGAAGACGAGCGCCAACACCTGCAACATGGAGCAGCCCACTGCGGCCAGCACCGTCAGCCGGGGCAGGACCCGCGTCAGCGCCGGCAGCAGGATGCCGATTCCGCCGGCGAGATCGACGAGCCCGATGAACCGGACGAACGTTGCGGAATACTGACCGGCCCAGGGCATCATCGCGGCAAGCTCTGGAATCGGCGTCAGCAGCTTGACTAGCCCGGCTGCGGTGAAAACGAAAAAGAGCAGGCCCTGTGCGATCCAAAGGCCGATACGAATGGCGCGGCCGGGGGAGGCAGTCTCGAAGGCGGTGGTGGACACGGTGGTTCTCCAAAAGGTGACGGTCGCCACCATTTGATAGTTTCCTCATATTTGATCATTATACGTCTTGGGATTGGTTCATTTCCCGGGTGTTGATGATTTCATGGATTCTCTGGTCAGCATGAGGGTGTTCTGCCTGGTCGCCGAGCTGAAGAGCTTCGCGACCGCGGCGCAGCGCCTGCGCATCTCGCCCGCGATGGCGAGCAAACACGTGATGCAGCTCGAAAAGCGGCTGGGTACGCGACTGCTCAACCGCACCAGTCGGCGCGTCAGCCTGAGCGAAAGCGGAGCGCTTTATTTCGAGCAGGCGCGGCAGATGCTCGACTCGCTCGACGAGGTTGAAGCCGCCGTCAGCAATACGACGGTCGTTCCGCGCGGCACGCTGCGGCTGACCGCGCCGGTGTGGATGGCGAATGCGATGTTCGCGGGAATTTTGGCCGACTATCAAAGCCGCTATCCCGAAGTGCGCCTCGACGTCGATCTCAGCGGCCGGATGGTCAATCTGGTCGAGGAGGGATTCGATCTCGCACTTCGCGCGACCGCAGCGCCCGACGAGGCGCTGATCGCGCGGCCCATTACCAAGGTTGCGTTCCATATGGTCGGCGCGCCCGCTTATCTCGATCGCGCGGGGCGCCCGACCAAACTTGCCGATCTCGCCGGCCAGGCGATGCTGCACTACGCGCTGTACCCGGGTGAAAGTTTCTCCTTCGAGGGCGAGCACGGCACCGAGACCGTCAAGCTCAATCCGGTGCTGCGCAGTGGCAATGAAACGCTGCTGCACATGGCAGCGCTCGAAGGCATGGGCCTCGCCTTCCTGCCGAAATGGCTGGTCGCGGAGGATCTCGCCGCCGGCCGCCTCGAGCACGTCGTGCCCGGGCAAGTCATCTTCGAGGGCAAGCTATTCGCGGTCTATCCGAGCCGCAAATATCTCTCTGCGAAGGTGCGGACCTTCATCGACTTTCTCGTGGCCGACCCGCGGATGAAGTAGCCGCTCACAGCTGCCTGATTAGAGCGACCTCGCGATCAACAGCTTCATGATCTCGTTCGTGCCGCCATAGATCTTCTGGATGCGGGAATCGATGAAGATGCGCGAGATCGGATATTCCTGCATGTAGCCGTAGCCGCCGAACAGCTGGAGGCATTCGTCGGCGGTCTCGACCTGCTTCTCCGAACACCAGTATTTCGCCATCGAGGCCGTGACGGTGTCGAGGTCCTTGGCGACCAGCCGCTCGATGCACCAGTCGACGAAGACGCGCGCGATCATCGCTTCGGTCTTGCGCTCGGCGAGCTTGAAGGCGGTGTTCTGGAAATCCATCAGCGGTTTGCCGAACGCTTTCCGTTCCTTGGTGTAATCGACGGTGAGTTTTATCGCGCGCTCCATCGCGGCGACCGCGCCGACCGCGAGCGCTAGGCGCTCCTGCGGCAATTGCTGCATCAGCTGCACGAAACCCTGGCCTTCCTCGCCGCCGAGCAAATTGTCCGGCGGGACCGCGACGTTGTCGAAGAACAGTTCGGAGGTGTCGGAGGCATGCAAGCCGATCTTGTCGAGGTTGCGCCCGCGCTTGTAGCCGTCGGCGCCCGCGGTTTCGACCACGATCAGCGAAATGCCCTTGGCGCCGACATCGCCGGTGCGTGCGACCACGATGACGAGATCGGCGGCCTGGCCGTTGGTGATGAAAGTCTTCTGTCCGTTGATGACGTAGGAATTGCCCTGCTTCCTGGCCGTGGTCTTGACGGCCTGCAAATCCGAGCCGGTGCCGGGCTCGGTCATGGCAATGGCGCCGACCATCTCGCCCGAAGCCATCTTCGGCAGCCAGCGCTTCTTCTGCTCCTCGGAGCCGTAATTGAGGATGTAGTGCGCGACGATGGCGCTGTGCACGGAGACACCGGTCGTCAGCTCCGGCACCGTGCTTTCGAGGTCGTCGAGCACGGCGGCGTCATAGGCGAAGGTTGCACCGAGCCCGCCATATTCCTCCGGCACGCTTGCCAGCAGCGCGCCCATCTCGCCGAGCCCGCGCCAGGCAAAGCGGTCGACCATTTTCTGCTCGCGCCATTTTTCGGCATGCGGGGCCAGGTCCTTGACCAGGTATTTCCGGAACTGGTCGCGGAAGATTTCGAGCTCTTCGGTCATCCAGGAGGAGCGGTAGGACATGGTCACCTCGGTCAATGCAGCTAGCCGGCTTGGTAGGCTAGCCTTCGGCGGCAATTATTGTGTTTTCAGGCTGCGCCGGTGACGCTACCAAGGCGGCCGGAGTAGCGTCTGTCGGAATGGTTGATTGTGGCTGTCAAAATTCAAGAGCTCAAGCTCGACATCGCCCGTATCGGCACGGTCTCCGCGATCCTGATGCAGCCGGACAATGCGCGCGCCTGCTACGTTCTGGCGCATGGTGCCGGTGCAGGGATGCGGCACGCATCGATGGACAAGATTGCGGAGGGGCTCGCAAGTCGGGGCATCGCGACGTTCCGCTTCAATTTTCCCTACATGGAAAACAAGCAGGGCCGTCCGGACCAGCCGGCGGTCGCCCACGCCACGATCCGCGCGGCAGTCGAGGAAGCCGCGCGGCTCTGCCCCGGTGTGATGCTCGTTGCGGGCGGAAAATCCTTCGGCGGGCGCATGACGTCGCAGGCGCAGTCGAAGGCCGCACTGCCTGATGTCAAAGGGCTCGCCTTCCTCGGTTTTCCCCTGCACGCCGACAAGAAGCCGTCGACCGAGCGTGCCGAGCATTTGGCCAGTGTCGAGATCCCGATGTTGTTCCTGCAAGGCACCCGCGACGGGCTCGCCGATCTCGGCCTCCTCAGGCCGGTCATCGCCGCTCTTGCCCCGAAGGCGACGCTACATGAGATCGAAGGCGGCGATCACTCCTTTGCGGTGCTGAAAAAGTCCGGCCGCAGCAATGAAGAGGCGCTTGCGGAGGTGCTTGATGCGCTCGCGGCCTGGATCGACGGGCTCGCTTGAATTTCAGGCGGAATAAAGTCCCTTGTCGCGCGCCTTCTGGATCGCGAGCGCGGCGATGAGATCGAGGGTCGGCGTCGACAGGCCTGCGGCGCGCGCAAAGGCTTGGGGCGCTTTCACCAGGACGTCGATCTCCATGGCGCGGCCGAGCTCGTAATCCTGCAGCAGCGACGGCTTGTGGTTGGGGGCGGGACCGCTGCGTGATACGCGCTTGACCTCCGGGATGAAGTGCTGAGCGATCTCGTTTGCCTCGTTCAGCATCCGCGGAATGACGTCCGCAAAGGCGGGGTCATCGCGCACGCCGCGCGCCGTCTGGCCGGTGAGCAGGCACAGCACCGACAGCGACATGTTGGTCAGCAGCTTTGACCAGATCGCCTCGCGGATCTCGGCGACCGGCGGCGATTCCAGCCGCGCGTCGGTGAAGACACTGCGGAGCGTTGTGATGCGCTCGCAATTGCGATCGTCGCATTCGCCGATCAGCAGGCGGTTGCGGTCCGGCGTCAGGTTCTGCACCACGCCAGGCGCGATCACCTCATTGGAGGAGAAGACCACCCCGCCGACGATCCGCTCCTTCGGGATGCAGGCGCGCAGGCGCCCGCCCGGGTCGAGGAAGGAGATGTCGGGCGGGGTCGGGTGTCGCGGCGGCAGGCCGATCCCGTACCACCAGGGAATGCCGTTCTGCGCGAACACGATGGCGGTGTCGTCCTGCAGCAGCGGCTTGAGACTGGAGACCAGCCCGGTCAGCGCGGTCGCCTTCAAGGTGCTGATCACGACGTCCTGCGGGCCGAGCTGGGCCGGATCGCCTGACGCGTTCACCTTGGCGCTGACCTCGGAATCGCCGACGCGCAGCTTCAGGCCGTTGGCCCGGACCGCCTCCAGGTGCGCGCCGCGCATCACGCACGAGACCTCATGGCCGGCGCGGGCCAGCCTGACCGCGAGATGACTGCCGACGGCGCCCGCGCCGAAAATGCAGATGCGCATGTGATGTCCCGTCCTGATCCCTTGATGCCGCCCCGCGGCAGCATGACACAAGCCGCCATGCGATGGACGCGGCTGCCCTACGCTCGAAAGATATGGATCAAGGTGCGGAGCCTCGGTCATAGTGCGCGTCAAACAAGCGAGCGGAGGAACACCGATGACCGACAGCCCCGTCCTGTGGACCCTGGATGCGCGTGGGGTTGCGACCGTCACGTTGAACCGGCCGGAGGTCAACAACGCCTATGACGGCGCATTGATCGCGGGCGTGCTCGCGGCCATGGACGATCTCGGCAGCAAGCCCAACCTTCGCGTGGTGCTGCTCAAGGGCAACGGCAAGCATTTCCGGGCCGGCGCCGACCTCAAATGGATCAACGGCGTGCGGCGGCAATCGAGCGAAGCGAACGAGGCCGCGTCGCGTGCGACTTTCGAGGCCGTGCAGCGGCTCAACACGCTGCCGATCCCGACGGTCGCGCTGGTACAGGGCGGCTGCTTTGGCGGCGGCACCGGCGTGATCGCGGCCTGCGACGTCGTGATCGCGGCCGACAACGCCCTGTTCTCGATCACCGAAGTGCGCTGGGGCCTGACGGCAGCCATCATCATCCCGCAGCTCTGCGATGCCATTGGTGTACGGCAAGTCCGCCGCTACGCGCTCACAGGTGAACGTTTCGGCGCCGACGACGCTCGCCGCATCGGCCTCGTCCACGAGGTGGTGCCGCTCGCCGATCTCGAAGCCGCCGGCGCCAAGGTGGTCGAGCAGTTGCTAGCCAACGGACCTGAAGCGATGGCCGAGACCAAGCGCCTCGCGCTGGAGAGCTCGTTCGGCGGAATGGCGGTGGACGATGCGGCTTACAATCGGCTCGTGCAGCTGCATTCGGTCAAGCGCCAGAGTGCAGAAGCCGCGGAGGGGCTGGCGTCGTTTGCGGAAAAGCGCGCGGCGAATTGGGCAGGTGCTAAAAGCTGAACGTGAGTAGCCCGGATGGAGCGAAGCGCAATCCGGGGCGGACCAACCGAATCTCCCGGCTGTCCCGCGTGGCACGAACCCGGATTACGCATGCGCTCCATCCGGGCTTCTGTAACGGGCCTTGGTTAGTCAATCCCTTTTTGCGGCATCCTCTCGCCGGGAACCTGC
>NZ_JBVVPS010000044.1:0-34044 GCF_055811355.1 Bradyrhizobium sp. WSM4873
CCTCCGCCCCCACCGCCACCTTGAGCGAATGTGCCTGCGGAAAGTACTAACGAGGCTACTGCAACGATTATCGACGTCCGGACCATGCTCTTTCCTTCCATATATGGACAAGCAATCGTCGCAAGGCACGGGAGTTCCTAATCAGGTTTCACGATGGCCAGGGACGACTGAGGGGCTCAATTCTCAAAGGGTTCTTTCTTCTGCTTTCGTCGACAGTTCTGGCGTTACCGAAGGTGCCAGCTGGATGGCGTAAACGGCTCCACCAAGAGGTGAACTTTCGACCGCTGCCGCAAAAGCGAAGCCGCTAAGGAGGCAGAGCCTCACACGCGGCAGCTTGCTCAAATCAGAGCGCAAAACCAGGAGAACCGCCGCGTAGCTTCTTTGCTTCAGGAGGGAGCAGCGGAAATTTGGCCCCGCCTTCTCGCTCTCCTGACAATTATAGCCGAAGCCGAAGCTGCCACGGCGAAGTTGAACGCGATGCTCCTTCCCGACATCAAGCGGGTCAAGAGCGTCGACACGATTGCGCGAGGACGCGACATGCGCGCGCGAGGATCTGTCTGAGAGGACGATCGAGTTCTGGGTCAGCTCTGAGACAGGAAATCCAGTATCGGTGCAGGATGCCGTCAGGCCGATCAGCGACGGTTTTGGGATGCTTCCAACGGCAGCGGTTCAAGGCGAGAGGGTGAAGTGTGTTCGTCGGCGGTTTCGGCAAATTGAGTATCATCCGGAAGCGCCCGCTGAGCGCGTCGAGCCATTTCTAAGCTCTCTTCGCCTGCCCCGATATGATGGACCCGGTTTCGCTTGGAAAGGTGATCATGTGCGTGGCGCGCAAGCCGCGCTTGATGTTCTGAGCCAGTCCAGCGCTCAGGAGAAGCGATCCGTCCTTACAGAACTGGTCCCGGAAGGCTCTTGGAGCGCTCCAGTCATGCCGCGGCGGAAATCGGCTCGTTACGTTGGAGACGGAGTGATGAGCCGAATTATAGAGGCAAAAGTCGTCATCCCCGGCGCCGACAAGGGCGGCCAGATTCTTGAGATTGCTTCCTGCTGAGCGGCAAGCGCGTTCTGGTCCGCTCGCCCCTCCAAGACCGGACGCGAGCGGCGTTGACGGCAAAGTCAGCAACGGGCCCATCGCGGACCTTGGCCCGCTGCCCACCGACCGTCAGCTTTTGACCCTGGCTGTGTGAAAAGCCACGAGTCGGCTACGATTCCTCCACTTCCTGATTGGGGGATACGGATGGGACGCTTCGTTGAAGGCGCGGACAGATCCCAGCTGACGCTCTTGCCGGACTGCCTGGAGGATTGGGTGAGCGAGGACAACGCGGTCCATGTGATCGATGCGTTCGTCGCGGCGCTCGATCTGCATAAACTGGGGTTCGAGCGTGTGATCGCCAAGGAGACGGGCCGGCCCTCCTATCATCCTGCGGTCCTTCTGAAGCTTTACATCTACGGTTATCTCAATCGGGTGCAATCCAGTCGCCGCCTGGAACGTGAGGCTTGTCGACCACGACCGCCTTTGAGCTATCCGTTTCCACACAACCAAGACCCACACCGGAACTCGTCGTTCCCATGGCTGAGCCGCGTGCTGAAGGCAGTTAGTCAGCTTTTTCGCTTCTAACTTAACGTATGCTTTAGAGTCTCCTGCCTATTGGAGGTTGCAGGGGATGCCCGATGAACTTGAGCCCTTCTTCCGCCGCCATCCCTTTAGGTCGCTTCGCCCGGGATGAGCGCGGCAATATCGCAGTCATCTTTGCCATTGCCTTGTTGCCGATCTTATCGTTCGTTGGCGCTGCGATCGACTACAGCCGTGCCACCCGCGCCCGCACCGCGATGCAGGGTGCACTAGATTCGGCCGCGTTAATGGTCGCCAAGAACCTGTCCGACGGCAAGATCACGGCTGACCAAGTCCCGACCGCTGGCGCGGCTTACTTCGCCGCACTCTATACCCAGACCGACAGCCAGAACGTCAAGGCATCCGCCACCTACACGGCCAACAACGGCGGCAAGGGATCGACGGTGACGATGACCGCGTCGGGGGAAATCAAGAGCCAGTTTATGCAGATTGCCGGGTTTCCAACCCTCGACTTCAGCGTCGGCTCGACTTCGACTTGGGGGAACAGTCTGCTGCGCGTAGCGCTCGTGCTCGACAACACCGGCTCGATGGCGGGCACCAAGATCAGCAACCTGAAGACCGCATCCAAGAACCTTGTCGACAAGCTCGCGGCGCTGGCGAAAACCCCGGGCGACGTCATGCTCTCCGTGATTCCTTTCGCGAGCGCCGTCAACGTCGGCACCGATAAGGCCTCGGCCGCGTGGCTGCGCTGGGATCTATGGGACCCTAGGTCGGAGGATTCGTCCGGCAACTCCTACTGCAGCAGCGGCCGGAGCTCCTGGTATACGATGGCGATGTGCAAGGGGCACGGCTACACCTGGAGCCATTCCGTCGGCTCGCCTTCGACTTCCAACTGGAACGGCTGCGTCTCCGATCGCGATCAGAGCTATGACGTCTCCGACGCGTGGCCATCGGCGCTGACGACTCAATTTGTCGCCGACCAGGACCCGTATTGCCCTGCCAAGATGCTGGCGCTGACCAGCACACCCAGCACCGTCAAGAGTACTATCGACGCGATGTCGGCGAACGGCGGCACCAATCAGACCATCGGCCTGCACTGGGGCTGGCTATCGCTGCTGCAGCAGGCGCCGCTGAACGCACCGGCCGAGAACGTCAACAACGTGTACCAGCACGTGATCATCCTGTTCACCGACGGCCAGAACACGGTCAACCGCTGGAACGGCGACGGGTCCATGACCTCGTCCTCGACCGAGCGCGGCAAGATCGACACGCGGATGGAGACTCTGTGCGCCGCGGTCAAGGCTAAGAACACAACCATCTACACGGTCCAGCTTGATGACGGGACCGGCGTGTCGCCCGTGCTGCCCAAATGTGCGAGCGGCTCGGCAAACTTCTTCATGCTGAGCAACCCGAGTGAGATCGACACCGCCTTCACCCAGATCGGCACGTCGATCTCCAAGTTGCGCGTTTCAAAATAGACGCACCTGTGCATTTTGCTTGATCCTGACCCTGACGAAGCAAGGTAGCGACAAGCCACCCCTGGCGAAAACGTTGGACGTCATCGATCCGATGCAGATCACTTTTGAAATATTCCGGTTTGCTCCTGAATCGAGAGGCAGAGCGGGGTGTCGCTGATGGCACGGACGTAATACGTCGCAGTTTGCACAAAGCTCCAAATTGAGCCGCGAAAGAGTGCTCACGAAGCTCATGAAGCGGGCGAGGATAGTGGCGACAAACGACGGACGAAAAAAAACCCCGCCGAAGCGGGGTTGTTGATGCGATGCTGGTGAATGCTATCCTTTAGCCATGCATTCTTTGACATACGCCCGCTTCTTCGACAGATGGAGCCCCTGCGCAGAAGCCTCCTTCTTGCAAACCTTCTGCCTCGCGAGCCACTCGGGGCTCTGCGTCGCACTCCCTGCAAGCGCAGGCGTGGCAATCGCTGCTGCCAGCGCAGCGGCTGTGATAACGGCAATGTATTTCATGAAATCTCCAGAACTGTGATGCACCAAGGACCATGTTAGGTTCCCTGATCACGAAGGCAATGTAGAGGGCGCTCAAAATACCATCAAACTGGCTCGCTTTTTGAGTAAGGAGGAGGCAACGTGATGAAGAACCATGCAACGGCGCGCTGCCTTCCCGTCCTGATTGCGGCAAACCGCGCTCGCCCCGATCAAATCATGGTTTTGAACATCACTTTTTAAAGGAGGCGATCATCTCTTCGATCATCACGTAGCCGGTCACGTAAATGCCTACGCCAACTCCGATCAGGACGAATGCAACCCACACCCATAAGGGTGTTGTCTCCCGCTGCTGTTTCATGCTCTCCCCAAACCCGGCTTGCCATTCAATGCAGCTGCGCGGCCAAAACAAGGGCATACCCCGCCGGCCTTAAGCCATCGTCTGCCCATTGCGGCGCGGAATCGAGCCCGATCAACAGTGAAGGGACCTGCGGCGGGGGCTCCGGACCTTAACAAGCGTGCCCCTCCATCGGCCCTTTCAGCTTAACCGGGCTCGCAGTCGCGCTGCTCTCAATTTTAGGCGGGACTGGGAGAGGATTGTTCGCAGCATCAATGTCAGGATTTGGCCCATCGCTGACCTTCTGCGAGCAGCTGGTCCTGGACTGCTTCTGACCCTGGCTGTGTGGAAACGCCGTGCCTGCTATGATTCCCGCACTGAATCGGCGGGGGCTGGCATGGCTCGTTTTGTTCAAGGAGCTGATCGCGGGCAATCTACTTTGTTGCCGGAATGCCTGGACGACTGGGTTGCAGATGACAATCCGGTTCGCGTGATCGACGCCTTCGTTGCAGCCCTCGATCTGGCTGAACTTGGGTTCGGTGGCGTTGAGCCTGCCGGCACAGGTAGGCCGTCGTATCATCCGGCCGCGCTCTTAGGGCTCTACATTTACGGTTATCTCAACCGTGCGCATTCGAGCCCCGGCTTGAGCGTGAAGCTGGCCGCAACGTCGAAGTGATGTGGCTGCTCGCCAGGCTTGCGCCCGATCACAAAACGATTGCCGATTCCCGCAAGGACAATGGTCCCGGCATCAAAAAGGCCTGCGCGCGCTTCGTCGAGGTGTGCCGCAAGATGGGCTTGCTCGCGACAACCAGCGTTGCGATCGACGGCAGCAAATTCAAAGCAGTCAATAATCGCGATAAGAACTTCACGCGCGGCAAAGTCGAGCGGCGGCGCACGCAATTGGAGGAGAGTGTTGCGCGCTATCTCGCTCAGCTCGATACCGCCGACCGGCAGGAGCCGTCGGAAACACTGGAGTTAAAAAAGACGCGGATCAAAGAACGGCTCAAAAATCTGACCGTTGAAATGGCGAAACTCGCAGCGATTGAAAAACAGGTTCTGGCGTCGCCCGATCAGCAGATAACGTTCACTGATCCCGACAGCCGTTCGATGGCCACGAGCGGCCGTGGTTCTGGCGTCGTCGGCTACAACGTGCAGACGGCGGTCGATACAGAAAACCATCTGATCGTCGCGCACGAGGTGACAACAAGCGGCTCAGACCGGTCGCAACTTGCAAATATAGCCCGGCAAGCCAAAGCCGTTCGTGAGGCCGACGCTCGATGTTGTCGCCGATCGCGGCTACTTCAAGGGTGAAGAAATCGTGGCGTGCGAGCAATCTGGCATCACGGTGACTTTGCCCAAGCCGATGACATCGAGTGCGAAGGCTTCGGGACGCTTCGGCAAACAGGACTTTGCTTATCTGCCAAATGAGGATGTTTATCGCTGACCTGCCGGTGAGAAACTCAAATATTATTATACCAACGACGAAGACGGCCAGAAGCTGCGCAACTATTGGACGAACGCCTGCAAAACCTGTCCACTCAAATCGAAGTGCACGCCGAGCCCACAACGCCGTATCAAGCGATGGGTGCATGAGGACGTTCTCGAACCGCTCAGGCGCGGCTCGACAAGATCCAAACGCCATGCGCACACGCCGCGAGACCGTCGAGCATCCGTTCGGCACACTGAAGATGCGCATGGGCGCGACGCACTTCTTGTGCGTGACGCTGCCGAAAGTTGCGACCGAGATGGCGCTGTGCGTGCTCGGCTACAATCTGACACGCGTGCTGAACATCGTCGGGATGAAACCGCTGCTGGCGGCGGTGAGGGCGTGATACGGGCGTTGCCGCGCGCCGTTGCGGTTTATGGGGCGCGTAAAAGAGCCCCGACATTGCCTCAGGATGAGTTCTGGTCGAGCGGCCGTAAAACTTGCCCAAATTGATCGGACCGCGATAGCCTGAGTTCGACCGCGCCGGTCCGCGTCATGCAACAGCGTTTTTACACGACCAAGACCCGGAGCGGACGCCAGACGCGCTCGTTGGTGTATCCGCCCGGCGCAAGGTCATCGACTTTCAAGGCTACGACGTCGCAGCCGCGCAACTTGCTATCGATGGCGACGTTGAACAGTGCCAGATCGCGCATTCGGCCTTCGACCTGGAGCTTGGTTCGGATCGACCAGACGTGCTTCGGACGGAGCGGCGGCTTTCGCCGACGATCTTGCCCTTGTTCCAAGGAACGTGTTTCGAGACAGCAGGGATGGTGCTTGGGATATCGGTCATGGGGACCTCCTCAGCTAATGAGGCTGGTCATTTTCAGCCCGGAGCCCTTCCAATCCCGCGTCCGCTTCTAGACGATTGGAGACGTACTTGTGTCATTTCGAGCTATGACAAGACCGATTTGACCCACTCTAGACGTCAGATGCTTCAGGACCGGCTTGCGCTTGAGAGCGTAGCAGCGTCGCGGCGCATAGCGGGGCAGGTGGTCGCCTGCGCTCAGCAGCGCGCGAGATCAAAAATGTTGGCCGAGGGTTGCATCCAGCCATACGCCATTCCCACGGTCTTACCAGCGCGCCCTCATCGGAAACGCCCCACGCCGCGACGCCGAAACATAGCGTCAGCATCAAGTTCGTCAGCAAGAGCAGGACTGAGAAAAAGTGGCTCACACGCGCACCTGGAACAGAACGTCCCTCCAGTACGGACACAGGTGGATGATTCGAAAACCGCAGCTGCGCTGACCTAACGGCTTTTTCCACAGGTTGTAAAATGCTGGATCAACAGCTTCGAACCGGGACGCTCGCGCCGCGCTGATCGTAGCTAAGCGGCACGGCAGGAGTTATGATCTTTTCCTTCTCGCTCGGGTCATTCGCTTTCAAGGAGTCTGGCAGTGATAAAACTTTTACAAGGAATGCTCCTCACGACCACGGTTCTCGTTGCTGCTAGTGGGGCGCACGCAGCGGGTGGCTGTGGCGAGGGCTGTCATAGGACAAGCGGTGGGGCATGTGTCGTTGACGGCTGGGGTATGGGAGCCAAGGTTCGGAACGAATGCCCGGCGACCTCGCGCCCCCGTCCACCCTGCGGCGGCGGGGATTTCATCTGGGACCGCATCAAACAGGCATGCTTCCAAAATAACCGCAGCTGGTTCTGATCTCGCGTCCCATTCAGGCGCGCTCTACACAGCGCAATCTGATCTCAGGGCGTGCCCTCAGAGCGGGTGCGAACGAGTTCAGACCGGAACAGCTTCGTCCTCATCTCGGCCGTTGCGTTGCTTCGTGACCCGCTGTCGGCGCCGGCGCCGACGGGCTCGATTCCCGTGCTTGCGGTCAGGTGCGGCCCTCCGGGCACGGGGGCCGCATTAGCGCTGGACTTCTATGATGGTGCGCGGTCCCACCGCCCGGCTTACAGCATCGACTGCGGGCTAGCCGTCTTGGCAGGGAATACCGAAGTTGTCACAAGCCAGAGCGAATGACTCCTTTGCTTTTGCATCCTCGAAGCAGAAGCGAGTGCCGACCTCCGCCTGATCGATCCACCAATCGACGTTACCGCCTTTCGCGATGCGGGAGGCTTCGCCGCGTAACAGGTCCAGTTGTCTTCCTGCAGCACGAACGATCAGGCAATTTTTCTGTTTGGACACAATCCTTCTCCAATGGCACAGGACGCCGAAGTCATGGTACAAAGTACGGCGGCCAGATTGATCGCGCTAAGCGCCGTGGACACGAAGGCCGCAGCAGGGGACTGCTGCTGCGGCCCGCGCGGTCAAAGGGTCCGGGTGAAAAGGACTAAGTGAAATATCAGCCAGCCCCGGTGTAATGATCGTATCGCAGCATATCTGGCTCGCAATATGATCTATTTCACAATCGGCACAGGCTTAACAGTCAAGGTGTGGGGCGACCCGCCGGGGCTGGCTGAAGCTGGCGGGTCCTCAACCACAAGCACAAAGTCCCCCAGGGCCCCGTCCCGTCGGGTAGCTTGCGTCAATCGCGTTAAGGGCGAGTTGCGGCTCGCTGGTTCACGCTGGCGGGCCTCTGCCCCGAGGAAAGACTCGCTGGCAAGGTTGGTCTGGGATAGGTTGCCGAACTACGTACATCTCGACGTGACGGCTTTTTAAAAATGCATATTGGAGCAGCAAATGTCGATTATGAGAGCTTTTGCCCTGTTCGTAATTCTTGCATTCGGAGGCGCTGTGATCGCCGCCGGGTTCATGACATCGCCAGCATCGGCTAACAAAATGGATGGTAAGCCTGGGGGCTATGGCTCTCGTACCACGGCGAATTATGGTACCCCGAAGAGCGGCACAGCGAAGCCACCAACCGCAACGAAGAAGCCTCCGCAGTGATCTAATCGGGTCCCACCGGTTCACGCTGGTCGGTCGCCATGCTAGCACGCCGGAGCCGTGCGGAACGCCGCGGCGTCGGTCGCAGGAGCAGCCCTTTAGCCGTTCCTGCGACCTTCACTCTCGAGGCTCCGGCGCTCTGATCCCCATTTGAATCGGCAGTGGGGAGCATTGGGGGCTGGAAGCCAAGCCGTGCCATGTTCGCTCTAATGTGACAAGGCGCCACCGGTAGTTGTATGGAGTCCATTTTCGGAACGGGGTGTTTACTGTCGGAACACCGGCGAGATTTGAGCACCAAGCTATTTGCAGTTGCCTGGGATGGCCGCAGTGGGGCTGCAACCACGCTGCGGCCTTTCCCCTGAGTGAACCCAATTCTTTGTTGAGCCGTATCTGGCGGCGCAAATGTTTTCCTGCGGGGGATTAGTGAGCATTCAAAGCATAGTGGCTACAATATTGGAGCGCGAGCTGGCGGCGCGTGGCGTGCATTCGTTGAGGCATTCTGACTGCATGGAGATCGTTGAAAATCTACTCGTTCGCTTGAAGCAGCTGGACCAGGAATTGGCCGCACGAAACATCGAGCAAGGCTAAATACTCCCTCCGTCGAAGGAGACACGGCCCCGGCTTCAGGGGGCTCTTGAGGGTGGCCGGGGCCGCTCCGCCAGCTCTGGGCGGCGAGCCGGCGGTGTTTAACTTTCAATCAAATTCCATGTTTCTTTTCGGCAATAATAGCGGCATAATTAAACATATTTTAATGTGCCGCTTTTCCGATGAGGTCTTGCCGTGACCCAACCAGTTGAAGATCTGCAGATGCTGCGCCTGATCAAAGCCTTTCAGAACATCACCGACAGGGACACTCGACGCCTCGTCCTGCTGTTCGTCGAGGAGCAGCTCGACAAGCAGCTGGCACAGTCGCGTCGAAAGCTCGGCCGGACCGAGCACTGAGGCCCGATTGCAGGTTTCCGACTTCGCCGTTAGCGTGTTCCCGTTGGGGAACGCGATGAAAGACATGCTCGAACATCTTGCGACACTGCGCGAGCAGATCGTGAAGTGCGAGCAATTGAGAGACGCCGCAAAGTCCGTCATCAAGCGCGAAGCCTTCGCGAGGGTCGTCGCGCACTACACGATCTTGGCAGCCGAGCTGGAACGCGCAATTTCCCAAACCGAGAACGAGTAAGGCCGCCCTTGATTGGGCGGGCGCCTTCTCAGCCGCAGGCACTGCCGCTATTGCGAGGTCTAGGCGGTCTGCCATCAGTGCAGCGCCGCGCGGATGTTCTATGATGAAGGCTTTACATTTGCGGTGTTGAGGCCATGAACCCTAGAAATTCCATTTACCACCCACTGCATGTTCGGCTGTCGAATGAGCGTGGACCGATCGTTCGGCTAACGTTCGCCGAAATAGAGGACGTCCTAGGACGCAAGCTCCCGGCGTCGGCTCGAAAGTTCACCTCGTGGTGGAGCAACGAGAACGTCCGCGCGGGTCACAGTCAAGCACGCGCTTGGCTCGATGCTGGGTTCGCCGTCAAGGTCTCGCTAAAAAATCTGACGGTTGAATTCGAACGTGGAGCGAAGCCGAGCTGATCGCAGCGCCTCACCTCACCAGCTAATTAGGGTCGCGCGTTTCGTCTTGATCTGCGTCAGTTTTTCCAGTGCAGCTTGGCGCAGTTGGGGCATTGGTACACCCCGACTTCGCGACCGGACTGGGTGTCGAGAATGAAGGTTCTCAGGATTGTCGGGATTCGCAGTTATCGCAGCGTGGATGCTGCTCGGCTCTGGCCACTCGCTTCAGCATTGATTCGGTCCCCCAACATTCGGGTGGATACAACGCGCGCCGGAAGGGTGCCTTCACGCAAGTTAAGCGGGGGGCTTTTGATAGCGGAGCCGATTGTGCAGCGCGCATGACGCCAATACGAGCGCACATCGTCGGGCCGCCGCCTTCCACGAGGATTAGCGCTACCATCGGCTTGCCGTTCAGGCGCGGGGTGTTCTTTTCTTAGCAGGCTGCTGATGTACTCGCCGTCTGGCAGCGCGATCGGCTCGTCAAACGGACCACGTCATTCCTTCGCCAGCAAATCCTCGCTCGGCCTAAGCAGCCGCACGTAGGTACCGCTCTCGTGCAGCTCCAGCCAGCCCTTCTCGACAGCGCCCCTGATGCCGGCGCCGAACTCTGCCCCGCTTGCCTTAAGCGTGTAGAGGAATGGGTAGTTGATCTTCTCGATATGGATTCTGCCGTCCTGTACCGCCTCGATGCCCGAAGCCAGCTGAACGAGCTGACGCGCGGCGGCTTCCGGATTGGCAAAACGGCGCTCGGTGACGTGCTTCATCGCTGGAATCAAAACCTCAAGCGCCCATGCTTGGCCTGACTTGCCCGCGACTGTCATGCCAGTTTGGGAGATATGCACAGATCCTGCGGCGCCGCATGCTGAGCAGACGAGACGCAAGCCGACCCGCGACCACGGCTGAGCTTGCGGGAGTGTGTCGAGCCGCACGTCGACCCTGCGATCGCAATGGCCGTTTAGGCGTTGGATGCTGCAGGTCACATGTCGGCCAGCCATTCCGCAGGGCTGCGGGGCGGATAATGGCCAGACCATTTCGAATATCGACGAGCGCGCATGCCGCCAGCAAAGCTGGCATCTTAGGAATCTCGCAAATTGTCGATTCCTAGTAGCTCGGAACGCGGGCGAGCTACCGCTTATCGTAGGTGGGAGAAAGTCGCTTGAAGCTCCGCCGGCTCACGCAGGTGCTCCCCTGAGCGGGCAGAATAGAGCCGCCGGGCAGACAATACCTTGTCCCGGCGGCTTGATATCCGTCCAGCCCCGGGACGGGATTAGCAAAA
This sequence comes from Bradyrhizobium sp. WSM4873, assembly GCF_055811355.1. Classification (NCBI taxonomy): domain Bacteria; kingdom Pseudomonadati; phylum Pseudomonadota; class Alphaproteobacteria; order Hyphomicrobiales; family Nitrobacteraceae; genus Bradyrhizobium; species Bradyrhizobium sp. WSM4873. Next base: position 11,028 of record NZ_JBVVPS010000044.1, read on the forward strand.
ATCCCGGATACTCGTCAGTATAGGCGCGCGGGTGAAGGTTCAGTTCGCTTTTAAAAATATACCCCAAAGCCCGCCGGCTCATGCCAGCATTGCCATGCTACAATCCAAGGGCGAGTTATTGTCGTATGCTTGCTTTGATTGGGGATGATGCCGAGGCAGGCCGCTATTTTCTTGTAGCGATTTGATCAACTGCAGGTAGCGAGGTGGGCATTATTTGCTTTCATTGCTCTGGCTTTGGTCGCAGGCGCTGTACAGGCTCAGCAGGGCGCGCCTCGCAACCCGCAAAAATTGGAGAAATGCCAGCAGCTCGCCACCGAACGTGGTTTTTCGAGTGTGGGCGGAAGAGGAAAGGGACAAGGTGGCGCAAAGCGGGAGTTCGTGATCGCCTGCATGCACGGGAAGCAAAGCTAAGCAGGCGCTTCGAGCGCCATCTTCGGACAACCCACCGCCGGTCACGCTGGCGGCCATACGGCGAAGGCCGCAGCGGGAGGTTAAATCGCTGCGGCCCCGCGTGGTCAATGCAGCCGGGTTAAAAGAACCAAGTGAAATATGAAGCCAGCCCCGGTGCAGAAAATTCTGCCCCAGCTTCGTCTCGTTTGCAAATACAAATTCGGTGGAACCGAAATCCACGCAGTGGGCATTTCGTTCCAGGAGTGGAACGATTCTGCTAATCTCCGCTCCGGGCGAACCGGAGCTGGCGCGTGCGAAACCACAAACCTAAGCAGTGGACCAAGGGCGAGGTACAGATGCTGATCAAAATGGTCAACGTTGGCTCGACCGCGGGTGAAATCGCAACCGAGCTTGGGAGGTATATCGCGTCCGTCAAACGTGTGGCCCGAGACATGGGATTTTTGCTCCGAAGCGAGAGGAGCGCTGCACAGAGACGTAGACGTATAAATCGCCTGTAGAATCGCTCTATGCTGGCTCAGCCAAACCTTACGGGGAAAGCAGGGAATGGTTAGGCCCGGCGCGTCTTACCGGACAAGGACGCGTCGGGCCGCGAGTGCGTAAACGCGCATTACGCAAGCTGGGGCGCCTTGTCTTGGGAAAATACGGGTTGGCTAGCGAGCGCTTGAGAGGCTGCGGCTTGCGGCTGTGAAATTGGTCTGACCCCCAGCCACTCGGTTGCCGCATCCGGCGCACACAAACCGCGGCTCGACATCAGAGAAGCGAACGTGGTCCGGCCCAACGATCGGCCCTTAGTGCAACGTGATGGCCGCAATGGCAGTGGACCAGGACATTCGCGGAGGCCCATCTCGCGCATCTCGCAAGGTGCCTTCCGAAGCCGAATGCCGGTATCCAAGTGTCGTGGCGGCGAGCGTGAATCGGCCTGGCGCGGCTAGGGAACGTATTCGGCTCCAGGTCTTTCCCGTCCTGGGGCGGCTTTTTGGCAAACCTGACTGAAATGCGCACCTGTGGAACGGGGTGGCATCGCCCCGAATGTCGCGGCTTCGATGCTGCCAGTCTAACGGATACCCTTTGGTACGGAGCCCGCCGGCTCCTTGAATCCTGGCGCCCAGGGGGAGGGCTCCGGGGCGGGCTGGCGGACCGTCCTTGACGCGGCACGGATGCCTTCTTACGCGGCTGCCCTTCTCGTCATTGGCGCATAAGCTTGGACCGCATACCGGTCAGCATGGTGTAGGCAAGGCGCCGCCAGATCAGGTTCATCAGGACTAACATGGCATCCCCGTGTTCGATTACGCCACTTTCGACCCCCTCTGTTTCAGCAAGATTTCGCGGGGCCGGGAAATGGCTTCGTGCGAGGTCGGGGTCGCGTCCCCGGTGCAAGTCGGCATGGCGGCGAGTTAATTCACACCGCCAGGGAGGTCTGAGCGATCGGTATCATAATGGTGCCTGTCGCGGCTGCCCTGCGGGTGGGCGGGAAATCTCATTCTCCAATGGCAATCGGAACGCCGCGGCTGATCGTACAGAAATGGAAAAGCTGCGGGGACCAGTCACGCTGGCGGGGCTTTCGGTTTTTGATTAGCTGCGGCACGAGCGGCGCCTTTCAAGGCCGCTTCGATGGTCTTGAGCCGCGTACCTCGTCGGGATCTTCCGCTTTGCTGCTTAGGCGCTGATGATCGGGACACTCTCGTAACTAGCCACAGATCGCTGCCGCAACTAGCGCATTCATAACGCTTCAGTTCGTAGCCTTTGGTGACGGGGAAAACAGCTTTGAGCAGTCGAGCTTGGCTACAAACGGTGCATCCGGCTTCGCCGTTCACGATCGCCTCCCCCAGGCATTTGGCCGCAATGATGGAGATCAAAACTGAGTCTCGGTTCAGCATCAATAGCGGCTCACGCTGGCGGGGCCTATTTTCGATCGGGCCCCCGGTACTCGTCCGGAGGTGTAAACGCCGGCCATTGGAATTATTGTTCTCACCTTTTGGGGGACCAGCAATGGCGCAAGGCGGCGGCACGGACACGGCACCAACCCTCATTTGCAACAGATGTCAGCGTCCGAGCGGCTGGCGGACGTTCGAGGTGGCAAATTGATGTATCGAACGGCATCGCGTCGCTCGACCGGTGCGGAGAACGTCGCCTCTGTCAGGCGGCCAAGCTCATGCCGCCGATCAGCATGGCTCGCGCAGCTTCGTCGCCGTGAGTATGCCGGAGGGCGGTCACGATGACGGCAATTGCGTCGGGGTTCTTCAGAGCCACAGCAGGTTCGCTTCGCCAGCAAAATATGATGCCGGATGCCGCCCCCTTTCACGCAAGCGATATCGAGCCATCGCGAAGATAGCTCAAAGCGACAAATGCCACCGGCCCATCCGCACTTGCGGAATGCGGGCGCCGCCTTCAGGGTCTAGTCGTGTGGGTCGTTTCCCTTCGGCTCCTGCAAGAATTTTGGCATGTGTCCACGCGCTTCACGATCACGCGGGGCGGGGCGTTCGGACGGGTCGCGACCGAGCTTGGACTGCAGCTCGACGAGGTCGGTGAAGACGTCGGCCTGACGGCGCAGCTCGTCGGCGATCATCGGCGGCTGGCTGGCGATCGTGGAAATCACGGTGACCCGCACGCCGCGGCGCTGAACGGCCTCGACCAGAGAGCGGAAGTCGCCGTCACCCGAGAACAGCACCATCTGGTCGATGTGCTCGGCGAGCTCCATGGCGTTCACGGCGAGCTCGATGTCCATGTTGCCCTTGACCTTGCGGCGGCCGGAGGCGTCGATGAACTCCTTGGTCGCCTTGGTGACGACGGTGTAGCCGTTGTAGTCGAGCCAGTCGATCAGCGGCCGGATCGAGGAGTACTCCTGATCCTCGATGATCGCGGTGTAGTAGAACGCCCTCAGCAGCGTCCCGCGGCTCTGAAACTCCTTCAGCAGGCGCTTGTAATCGATGTCGAAGCCCAGAGTTTTCGCCGTCGCGTAGAGATTGGCTCCATCGATGAAGAGCGCGATCTTGTCGGCAGGTAAATGAGACATCTGTAGGCTTTCGGTGGGGCAAGTCGGAGTTGAAGCATCCCGTAAATTCGCAACGCAAAATTTTCGGTCGCATGGATAGCTACCGGAGATCGTCGAGTAGCAACGAACGTTTTAATCTTCAACTAATATCATATGTATCCGGGCGTGGAACCCCAGCGTTGCCCGAAAGTTCTCCCCGTCAGATTTCGCAATGTGTCCTGGCTTATTTCCAAGTGCGCATTCAAGGTATCCATAGATGAACGCTGACGCTTTTGCTCTCTTTGATCTGTCGAAACATAGGCGCGGTCGTGCCTGGCGATGGTCCGTCATTGACCGATCAGGCACCCCTTTGTTGATTGGCAGCGAGTTCAGCAGGACTGCAGCTCGTTACAGCGCCAGCAAGGCAATCTTCCAGATGTTATTGACCGCTCCTTATCGGAATCAAATTTCTCCAGCGGCCTGGTCGCTCGCCTCGAAGATTGAGGCGCCGCGCACCTCCCCGGACCCAAGGGAGAAGGCGCAGGTTAAAGTCGAGGGGCTAATAGGCGAACGCGCCGGTCTAACGAACTGCGTGAGGGCAGAAGACTTCCTATGCGGTCAAAGTTGATCAGAGGCGCGGCAAGAGCGCGCGGAAACGGCGCATCTGATCACTGCATTTTTCTCCCGAGGTCTCTCAGGAGCGAGTGGAGAAAATCACTGGCATGGTCGTACCGCGTGCCGCCGCTCGCGAGTTCAGGGGCGCGCGGCCCCACTACACTACCGACGTTTTCTGGACCGAGTAGATCGGCTTTTTCAGAGCATTGCTGCAGCGAGCGATCAGGAATGTATTCAGCAGACCCGAACAACCTCAAAAGGCATTTCTCGGCTTCGGCTTTGTGATCGTGATGAGCCTTCGTCGCGTATAAAGCGAATAGTCCAAAAAAAGCATCCCGGGAAACGGCTGGTTTTGCCATTGCAATATCCCTGCAGAATTGAATTCCCAACGAAGAGGCCACCTAAAGGCGGCCTCAGAAGTTCATTGGTTGATCTAAACAACACGTACTAAAACAGCTGCCGCAGCGTTGCCGTTGCTTCAGTCCCGGGTGTAAATAGATGCGAGATGAACGTGCGAGCCCCGGTCACAGGAGCATGCCAAGTTGACTCGCTTCTGCCAACAAGAATCTGACGACTGCCGGGAAAATCTGGCAATCCCAAACCTATGTCAGTTTAATTGACATACGCACAGAGAGCCGTTCGGCGAGCGAACTATCATGATGATCTATCAGGATACGTGCTCGACGAGCTCGGCTATGCCTTGAGTTTGGATTTGAGACTGCGCGCGGAAGTAGAAGCAAAGGGAGGGCCGCTGCGAAGAAGAAGCCCCGTGGAAGTTTGGTGCGATGGTCGGCGCCTCGCCCCTTTGCAGCCGCAGCTGGACTGGACCTTGTACTCACAACCCCAATCAGTCCGCGGCACGGAGTCGGAGCCTTGTCATGCTATATTGCATTCGATGTCGCGCTCAATCCATCACATCGGCAACAGGGAAGCGCAAGCTCGGCGACTGTACAATTCCGGGGCACTGGGTAGGTGGTGAGCAAGAGGGAAGGGCACGTGAGCTCTCGGCTCCTTAGACCGGAACTTCGAAATGGTCGACGCTGCCTTTGCAGCTCCAGCGTTTTGCGCTCACTCCTTGTAGACCACCGTAACCTTGCCATCTTTTGCTTCGATCGGCTTGGCGATCACCACCAGCCTTGAAGGCTCCCGCCTGTGCTCCATGATGCGCAGTTTTATCGGCGTGCGGAAGTTCACCGCTGGGGTGATCTGTGGGGCCTGCACCGCTGCCAGGACAGCCGGATCGGGATCGGGCGCAAGACTCGCCGCAAAGCTGGGCAGAATGCGTCGACGTAGCCTGCCCCGCACCAGCCCGGGAGCATGGACGGAGTAGTAGGCTTCGGCCGCACGTTCTGATCAGCAGAGGCGGGGCTTGCAAGGCACGTTAGCTGTGCGACCGCTGTGTAATGCTTCGGTCAATAATGGCGGACCGCGTCGAGGTGGCGCCTTCAACGCGGTCCTAACTCCGACATTGGGATGAGCAACGTCGGAGCTGACCAGACAGGTATCATCATCGGACTGCCGATGCAGCTCTTTCTGCCTAGAGAGCCCGGGGCGAGCCGCGCGGCATCGCCGCCTGCCCGTCCAGTTCGGCGCTTTTATCCAGTGACGTCCCGGCAACCCGGTCAAGATCAGGACCTAGGCGACTTTGCCGACCCGTGCACCTCATAACTCCGCTTCGCGATCAGCGCGCGCTGCACCGGCGTTAGATCGCGGCACGCTTATGGACAAACGCCACCCCGGCGAGATCATCGCGACGCCATATGAGGTGGCAGGCGAGGCCTGTTCGAAAATGGTCGAACGATAGGTCGAAGTTAGTCGACGGATCGGAGCATTTTCTAGAAGTAGGCCGCCCCAAAAACTGAGAGGTTACATCGCGCAGCGCGTGACTGTCGCTCCGCCTGCGAGCGAGAGCATGACTGTCTGGTCGACAGTTTTGCGTGTGACGCGTCGCCGTTCAAAACCCGTCCATTCAACACACACTTTGCCTCCGAACCTCAGCAGCATTGTGGGCGGGATCGCCGACCGAGGGGGCGGCGACCCCTCGCCGCGAAGCCGCCGTTACGCAAGACGAGGACGACTTCGCGACTGCATGAAGCATCGGGCCCGTTGTCGAGCGGCGCAAGAACAACTGTGCGTTAGTGTTACTTGGCAATGAGAGGCAATTCGACCGACTATGGAGGACGCGGCAAGAACATAAGAACGATTTGTGCGGTCGCTGCACCCACGATGCCGCTTAGGATTTTCTGCGCAGCGTGGAAGAGGCTGGGATAGCGGTCAGGGCGAACGATTTGCGACAGTTCTATTGCGAGTGAAGTCACTATGAGAAAGCCGCAAACGATCATCATCCTGCCCGGCAAAAGGAGCGATAACGCAGATCCAAAAAGGGCCCATACGGACAATCGCTCAATGAGCATCACGCGATCGTCGTAGTGGTGCCCGCCGATGACCGGCCAGCCTTTCAGCGCGGCCACTGCTGCGTACGTTGTCAGAGCAAGGCCCACTCCCGTCAGAATCGTCAGTTGGCGGTTCAAACGCATAAGGACAACAATACGCCGCCTCGGCTTCCATGCGCCGTTGGAATTCAAATATCCTTAATCGGAAAGCAGGACTGCCCTAATTAGATCCGGCAATCAATTTGAACCGCTCGAGCGCAAGCAGTGAACTCGCATCTCAACGTGCTCTGGATTGTCGAGCAGAAGCGCGCAGCGTCGGGCTCACAGCTTCCGGTGGGCGAACTGTTCAAAAGTGGACACTTACACGGCCGGCTCCGGCATTCGTAAGTTCGCCAAGCTCCTTCCGAGCCGTCAGACGAAGCTTGATTTGTTGGGGACCATGTCGCTAAGGTGATTGCCGGGAGCGCCCCTGGGGTGGAGCGCTTCAAACATGATTGGTCCTCGTACCGCTTTTATTGTTTTCAGGGTCGCCTTTGCTATTATCGTCGCTTTTGCCGCAGTAACGACATCTCGATATCTCGCCGCCATGCACTCGAAGTCTCCAAGACAGGTAGCTTCGGTCCAGCACGCCCTGGTCTGACCCAACGTGAAGCGCGCTCGAAAGCGAATAATCCGTGCGGTTGTTATCCTCGCCGTCGCTGCGGGGCTTTCGGCCTGCTCGCGTGAGGAAGACGTCACGAACTCGACGAATGCATGCGCTGCAAAAATGTTCTCGCCTTTTGATCCGAAGAACTATGATCAATGCGTCAAGGCTTGCATTAGGTGCGACAACGGCGTGATGACGACGTGCTCGACGTCGTGTCGTCTGAAGGGCGCTCGGTGAATTCGCGTTCTGTACGGCGCGGCTGCGCGACGGCGGAATTCGACTTAAGTCAGAGCCGAGCTACTATTGCTTGCGACGCGAACCCGATATATCGTCCTGTCTTAATTCTTATCGACCCTTTTTAGTACACTACAAATTTAATCGCGCTTCCGACGGGGAGCTTTGTTCATGCAAATCGATTTTAGGCGCGCCGCGCGCACCGCGGCGAGTGTCGCCCAGGTGGAAGAAGCAGTCGCCGATCCGACAGCTGCGACGAAGCCCGCCGCCGCGAACGACAATCTTGAAGTCGCGTACTGGCCATTCATCCCGCTTCCCAACGGGTGGTATGCGATGTCTTGAAACCTTGGAACAGCCATACAAAGTGCCTGGAACACAACGCAGTGGGGGTGGTCTATGTCGAATAAGCACACGAATATTGCTGCGCGCGTCCAACTCCTCAACAACAACCAAATCGCGCGTTTGGCGACAAAATTGCAAACTGAGAAAAAATACGAAGAAGTTCTCCTTCTCAGGGAGAGACTTCGGCTGGCCACTGTTAGCGCGAGAACGCTTCGGACACCGCGTGCGAAGGATCCGGGTAACCTTGCTGCGTTACCTTAATCCCAGCGCAGTCTTGCAAGTCGCCTGACGTCCACAGCAGTATCGTTGTGCCAGTCGTCTGACCGCCTAAGGCCAGAATTTTCAGCACTGGCACGGGCCGCCAGCGGATTGGCTGGTAAGCTGGCGGCCCACTTCTGGCATTCTCTCGGAAGCGGCGAACGCATCGAATGGCAGACGTTGTCGTCATCTTGCTTATCTTCGGTGCCGGGTTTGGCGTTGGCTACGGCGTTCGCGAGCATATTTCTGATCGCCGACGTGAGCGCTCAAAGCGACTTAGGCCGCCGGAACGGTAGGCAGATTGACTTGCACCCCCGGCTAAGCAGGCGTGACCAGCGCGTAACCATGCTTCAACGCGCCTCAAAGATCTGTTTTAGGCTGGGGTCCTCTAATACCCCATCGGCTGCGCTGAACCACTCACCGGGCGCAAGACCCCTAGTCGCCTCGGGGACGGATGTGTGGGCCGTTGAACAGCTTCCCGCTAAGCAGAACGCTGTACTTTACGCGGCGATGTCGAAGGAAGCGATCAGTTCGCGCATATCCTTTGCCAAATCGCGATAACGCTGGCCAGCGCGTAGGTACAGCTGTCGATCGTTTTCATTCGCTCGCTCAGCGATCAATTCGCATTCAGTGGCGAGGCATTCAAAACGTTCAAGCTTGGCTTCGAACCCGGTCATACGACGCCCTCCGCACTATTATTTTTCTTCAAAAGGACGGCGATCATAATTTTCAGCTCAGCTCAAGGCAACCTTGATCTTCAGTCCAAAGGAGGTCGCAGAATACCTCTCGCGGTGGCGTCTGAAGGGCGCGCGGTGAGTTTATTGGTACGCCGTACCTGCCCGCAACCGAGCCAGTAGCATCGAGAGAGACCCAGTAGCGATTGCCGGCCCTCGTTCTAATACCCGTGCCTCTGGCAAAGTTGGGCGGCGCCGCCTGGCAATGGCAAGCGACCCCTCGCAGCAAAAGCGCCCGTACGCGAAACGAAAGCTCTTTCACGACTGTAGGTACCCTCCGATGAAGTGGCGCTTTACTGCAATATGATTAGGCTTACCTGGACGGCTTGGGTTCATTGTGCGCGACGGCTCTCTCCACCTCTGCCATCGTTCTTTCGTAAGCTTTGCGCAGCTGTTCGGCGTGAGCGGCGTTCTCCGGCTCCATGAGATGTGCAACCTTGATCATCAGCTTGTTCAAAAGGTTCGTGACGCGGCCATTTTCCGAATGGCGGCTTCGCAGGACGCTAATCTCTCGACGCATTTCGACGAGATCGAGCGGTTCCTTTGACGGCCTCTGCAAAATCAACTCGCGCGCGTTGTTGGACGAACGAAGACGACGCGCCGAATATGAGAGCGCGCCGACTTTCGCCATGGTGGGCCCGGGCGATGCAATGTCCGGTAAGCGAATCTTAGCGCGGAGTAGAACGCACACAACCAAACTCGCGGATTAACATTGATGCGGGGCTTGCAGGTTAACCGGCCGCACGGCTTTGCAGAGCGTGGATGAGCCAATGGACTTCGACGCCGCCGGATCATCGTTTTCCACGCACCAGCAAGGTCCACACCGGCGCCTTCCCGTCCCAGCGCCGAAGCCGCCCATAGAATCGCACCCGAACACCAGCCTCTTTCAGGCGCTCGACCACGAGATGCAATGCGATAACGTCGCCCTCTGCCAATTCCACACAATCCCGCTTGCGGGACCAGACCGCACCGGGGAAGCGAAACAGGTTGTGCTTCAACCATCGAGCGCCGCGCGCCGATAACGGCTGTAGGTCCACGTGGGTGCCGTCCCGAGGTCGCAGGCCGATGTCCGGAATGCGGAGTAGATTTGCGATCCAGCCCAAAATTAACTCCTAGTCACAATAGTCTTTCGGTGCACGTCGTTCGCGCCGCAGCGTCCATTAGGCACTTCGGACGAACCTGCCTGATTGGGGACGCCAATCGCCAATAAGCGCTGTGAGGGCGTCACCACAGCGGGTAGCGGCCAACAAGATGGTAAGCAGGGGAGACTTGGCGGCAAGCAGGGTTGTCTTTTGCCGAGGTCTCTTCGGTGAGTCCGTGCGAGCAAAATCTCATTCTCCACCAGTAGATGGTCGCGTCGTCTTATCCGTGGCGGCTGCGACGAGTATGAAGCGACCACCAGTGCAGCAGCATTTGGCATAGGGTATATCGCCACGCGCTTAGTCCGGCGCCGGCCGCCGGCACTTGACAGATAAGCAAACCGAGTCGCGGCGAGGCCACCGCGACAATAGAAACTAGAGAGCAATGAACGCATGCATTAACGCACTCCCACAGCCGGTGCCTGATACGCTTGCCCACGCAATTGCATGGCTAGCCCTAACGCCGGCGCGGTAGCCGTTTTCAGGATCGGTCTCGCCACAGATGGGCGAACTTCGCGGCGCTCGAACCAACAAGCCCGCCGATAACCTTTTGCGCAGCGTCCGCGATGTGGCCATGGCGGTCAGGCGTGAGATGTTGCAGCAGCTCGAGCGAAACGGCCACACCGAATATGAATACCATCACCATTGTGAATTGGCGAGGATATGCCACTACGAAGAGAACGCCGAGGGCACCGTAAGCTGCGAAACGCTCGAACCCGGCAGATCCTAATTCAGGGCGCAAGCCGATCGGAGAGAGTGTTACAAAGGCGATGGATCCGAGGCCGCACCAGGCAATCAAAATGATTAATTTCCGCATCATGTCGCGAAAATAGTGCCTTCTGCACACGCCGTCCACTCCTCAGAGGCTTTCGCGTGGTGGCTGTCAAGAACATCGTAGGCCATGCCTGCAACGGCCCGACAAGACACCCGTCCTTTGCGGCTGCGCGTCGCCGAAAACGGAAAGGGGCGTGTTGTATAAGAACACTGATAGGCGCAGTGCCGAAGCCGAATGGGTTGGGGTAGCAGACACGGACCGGCGGCGGCGCCAGTCCAAGAAGTTCAGGATCGCCGTCGAGAGCTTACGGGCGCCGCGTCGGGGCACCATAGGCCAGCCCCTTCGCCGTGGCGGAGAAACCATTTCCGGGCGCAACGAAGCGATCCTGAAACACTCCCACCCTAACGTTCCACGCGATGATAAACAACGGGATGTGGTCATGCTGGCGCTTATCAATGTACTTTACGAACAATTCGTGCAGGCGGCTCTTCTGGGCATCTCGAGAAAATGGGTGAGGCCATGACAGAGATGGCAATTGCCACGTTGGCCTTCCTGAGTGTCGTGATCTTTTTGGCGCACGCCTTTGACGCGTTCAGGATGCGCTGAAAGAACAGAAGCACCATCGGCGGCTGCGCCGCGCGCGCTCCAGTGATTCGGACTGGGGCCGGATTTGATCGGATTTCGACTCGGACCGCCGGGTTATCTTTCGGTCGTCCCAGTCGCTTTGTCGGCGGATTTCAGGCAGGTTTTGCCTGATTTCGGTGAGCCAGTGCTACTAGTCGCCAAATGCCCCGCTTTCGAATTAACCAAAATGGCAAGTTTCGCCTCATTCCGGACCCATTTCGTGGCATCTTATTAAGATTGCCAATGTGGGGACTGGCAAATGCCAAAAGCTATTGTACTTGGGGTGCTTGGCTCAGTTGCAATCTGCGCGATCGCCGCTGGGGGCAGCAGGTCGGATCCACCCCCTCAGTCAGAGGTGCTTCTAGTATTCGCTGCACCGGCGTCGGCTGCGAGCACGAAGAAATCCGATAGGCTGGAAACTCTTGTAGGGAATGACCTGGATCTGCCGAAGCAGATAACGGAGGTGAGCTTCATAGCTGCAGAGCAGGGACCTCTTCCCGCTCCTCCGATTAGCCGTCCTAGCCAAACACCTGATTTCATTCCTCGTCACTGGCGCGACCCGTATGCTCCAAAGCCTGAGGCTCAAAAGCACGCGGGCGTCGCAAAGAAGCGGGTCAAGCGAGCTGCCGAAGTAGTTCAAGCGAGCTTGGCGAAGGAATGCCCAAACGATCGGTTTGCGCCGCTCCTGAGAAAGCTTGGGTTGGCTGCCGCCTGCGACACCTAGAGCAGCGGCGTGGGATCGGTTTGCCGGCTGGAGAGCACATTCACGGCGCTCGGTCTTGATGGACAATCCTCGGGCGCTCGTGTGCGCCACGACGCGATGAGCGATCGGTTCAGTTCAATGACAGGCTAATCGCCTTGTTGAGATGAACACGAACGCCGTGAGTTTCGCGCCTCTCATCTCGGCCCGGTGCCCCCGGAGGTCGATCTGCAGCTGCGTCCGACTGCGCTCAAACTGCGTCTCGCCAGCGCTTCCGCCTTCAGCGCCTTGGCGAGAGGGCTACGCTGTTGCAGTGACCTGCCTCAATCCGTCGGCGCCGACCCAGCGGGCTCCTCGAACAGCCCATAGAGGGCGTCAAGAAGAAGACGAATTTGTCCTGGTCGAATTCGTTTGCGACCCGGCTGCGCCAAGGTAACGTCCAATGCGAGGGTGGATTAGACAATGATAAACCTCCTGCCAGAATGGAGATGACCTTTTAGAGCTCGGTTAGCGTGGCTTCCCTTTTCGGCGAAACGCCGTGCGGCTCCAGTGCTTGTCTGTCGACTTGTACCGGACAGGACAGTGGATGCCGATAACGCGCTGGAGATGGCCGAGATCGAGTACTTGCGTGCGTCTGAGAAGGCCGCCGGGGCGTCCGCTTGCCCACTCCAGCGCAAATGCGCGGGTCAGGAGACCTGGGCCTGTTGAAAGCCAAACCAGATCGGTATCGCCGCGGTTCATGGCCGCGGTGCCCATATCGAGGGCGCGGACGATGACAGGGTGCTCCGGCGTCACGGCGATGAAATTGTTGCCGATCGAACCGTAGTTCTCCTGATGCACTGCAAGTGTCGCCTCTGGATGAAGATAGCTGTCGATCGTTGCAAGGCATCGGTCGTCGGCATCGGCATAGATGCCGCCTCGCGCCGCAAGCCAGGCGAGGCGGAACAGGTCGGCCTGTTGAGCCGGCACGACGGCGCGATCGTAGGCACGAAGGACCTGCACACCGAATTCACGCCTGAGGAATTCTCTCGCGCTGTCATTATCGAAACAAGTCCAGCGGTGACTTGGGTTGAGCTCCCGCCACGATCCCATCAGCTCAGTCACATCCTCCGGCGGATCCCGATCCCAGAATTGCACGATGTGCCGCGGGATTGGACTCTGAGCTCCCGGATCCGATTTGGGCGGTATTACAAATTGGCCATTTTGGCGCAGCGCGATCGCCAGAAGCATCGCAGCTGGCGTGTAGTCCGGATAAGCCGCGAGCATCGCTCGCAATCGGCCGAATTGAACTGCGGGATCGCCAGACAAGATGCTTTGCAGTTCCGCCAAGGCGTCGGCATCCAGGACGAACTCGTCGAGCAATTGTCCGACGTGATTTTGCGACGGGCTGAGGGACTGACCTTTGAGGAGAAGCGAGGATCTGCTGACACGAATGAAGTTCGCGAGCGCTTTCCGTGATGTGTCGATGTCGAGGCTCATCAATGCCGCGCGCGCGAGCTCGAAATGGGCCCATGCATCGCTGGGATTGAGGCGAATGGCCTCCTGATAGGCCGGGATCGACTCGCCGTAGGCGAATCTGGCCTCGGCAAGCTGCCCGCGAAGCAACTCGACCCGCGCGTGGTCGGTTACGCTCGAGGCCGGCGTCGGGCCATTCAACTCCTGCTCGGCCAGCACGTAGTCGCCGGTCATGGTCGCTATCTGGACCTTATGCGACCAGAGCCAGAAATTTGGACGCGGCGCCTCGGCCAAAGCCTGATCGATCGTCTCTTGCGCCCGGGTCCATTCTCGCAGTTGGCGCAGCAGCTCGATTTCCATCCCAGCCATCTCGGGATGCGATCCGAGCCGCTCACGAGCTTCTGCGATCAAGCGGAAAGCTTCATCGCGCGAGCCCGCTTCGAAAGCAGCTCGCGCACCGCCAAGCCATGCCCAAACATTTGTAGGATGTGCGGCCGCTGCGCGGCGATAAATCTCCAGCGCCCCTTCTGCATCGTCGCTTTGCATAGCCAATTCGGCGAGCCCTACGAGGGCTCCGACGTGATCGGCCTCGGCGACAAGGGCTTGATCAAGCCATTGCGTCGCAAGCTGCGGCCGGCCAAGCGCACGCTCCTCGCTCGCCGCTTCAACCATCGCTTGGGCATTGTCCGGGTGATGGGCGATCAGCTGCTTGAACACCACCAGCGCTTCGTCCCGGCGGTCCTGCCGGCGCAGCAGCTGGCCGCGTTGCATCAACGCACGCGCTTCCGTGGGAGCCGAGGCAAGCACTCGATCGATGACCGCGGCACTCTCGTCCAGCTGGCCCAGATCTCTCAGCTCGACGGCCACATCAAGGAGCCGCATTTCGTTGGCTGGCTCAGCAGCCGCCGCCCGGCGGAACGACGCGAGCGCGGCATCGCGATCTCCGCGCCGCCGATGAATGTTGCCGAGAGCTGCGTAACTCTCGGCGTGATCGGGCTGGCTGGCGATGACCTGCAAGAACAGCTCGGCCGCTTCGTCCAGCCGGTATTGGGCGTCAAGCAGATGACCAAGCGCCACGCGGGCGCCGCCATGGTCTGGTTGTGTGGCCAGCGCCTCGCGCAGGGCTGTCTCGGCCTGATCTAACTGCCCCAGGCGGCGAAGTGCGTAGCTAAGGCCTACCAAGGCCGACGGATTCCCCGGCGCGCGCGTAAGCGCTTCCCGGAAACGCTCAACCGCTTCGGTCGGCCGGCCGAGCTTCAAGAGCACGTGACCGGCCTCGATGGGCGCGTTCGGATGCGCCGGATCGTCTCCCACGGCCGCATCAAAAGCAGTCAGGGCCTCGTCGCTGCGTCCGGCGCTTCGGAGCGCATAGCCCAGTCCAAGGTGTAACTCTCGTGATGCCGGCCAATCCCTCAGGGCGTCCCGGTATTGGGCGGCGGCGTCGTCAAAACGTCCGAGATTTCGCAACGAATTGCAGATCTCTTGCCGAATATAGAGTGCCCTTGGATCGACATCGCGAGCACGGTTGAAACAGTCCAGCGAAGCCCCATGGTTGCCGCGGTCTCGCTCGCTGATGCCAAGCGCGTGCAGCGACCCGGCATTTGTCGGTTGCAGGTCAACCGCACGCCGGAACGCCTCTGCGGCAGGGTCCAGCCTTGCAGCCTTGCGATGCAGCCAGCCCATCGCGACCCATGCACTGGCATTCGCAGGCTCCTGCTCGAGGACCGCGGTCAATACCTCGAGGGCCTCATCGAGGGCGTCGATGTCACGAAGAATATGACCCAGTTCTATGCGATAAGTAATGTTGGTGGGGTCAACCGTAATGAGCTTTCGAAACGTCTCAGCCGCTTCCCGATTGCGGCCCGATTGCTTCAACAGCCGCGCGAGAGCCGAGATATGTCCCGCATTTGATGGGGCCTGCTCAATGACGTCTTGCAACAGGGCAATGGCGTCATCGATACGGTTGCTATCGCGAAGGATGTTCGCAGCCTCGACCTTCGCGGCAGTGTTCGTGGGGCTGGTCTTTGCGGCCGACAGGAACGCGTCAAGCGCCTGATCGATGCGGCCCAGCGATTTCAAAGCATAACCAAGCCCCATGGATGCGCCCGCATGACCGGGCTCGAGTTCGAGCACGCGCTGAAAGCAGCGCTCGGCCTCCGCGAGATCACGTAGATGCCTGAAGGTGTGACCCAAGCCGATCAGGCCTGACTTGTTGTCCGCATCGAGCGCAAGGCCGCGCTCGAAAGCGTCCCGTGCCTCGGGGATCTGGACGAGGTGAAGATGATCATAGCCGCATTCGATCGCAGCGGTTACGTTCGAAGGGTCAGCATCGGTTGCCCGGGCAAACGCCGCCAGCGATCCGACACGATCATTGCCTTTCCGGAGTTGGCGGCCTTGCTCGATCAAGCTCCGCGCAGTTTCGGCGGCGTCTGGAGCTGAACGTCCGGCCAACTTCTCGGTTGCTTCGCTATTTTCTAATGGACCTTGCATCGAATGACTTAGATGAGGGGAGCCAATATGGCCGGTCAACGAATCTATTTAACACGGCCCTAGCTGAGGAAAAATGGACCGGCGTCAGAAGGTTAATTTCGGCCGTGAAAAATGAACTTTACTGTCGGCTCTACCATGAATAGACGGTCTATATACCCAAAAACGGGATTGGACTTAATTCTAGCAGGGGCTGAATGGCGGTGTATCACTCGGTGACCGCCGTATGCCGCCTGTAAGGTGGAAATGAATGCCGAAAACTCTCGGGATCATTGTTCCCTATCGCGACAGGGCGGAACACCTTGCGGCACTCATTCCGCACTTACTGGCCTTCTTTGTTCGGGACGCGCTCTGCTCGACAGTTGCCGTCCGGATTATGATTTCAGAGCAGGCCGGCAATCTTCCGTTCAATCGCGGCTTCGTCAACAACGTTGGATTTCAGGCAATGGCGCCAGACGTCGATTATGTCTGTTTCCATGACGTAGACCTCTTGCCCGAAGACGCGGACTATCGCCTGGCAGAGAGGCCTGCGATGGTAATATCGGACGGGCTCAACTCTAGCTTCACCCCGGAATTTATCCGGCAGCTCTTTAGCGCAGTCGTTTTAATGAGCAAGGAGCACTTTAGCTCGGCGAATGGGTTTTCGAACGACTATTGGGGATGGGGGTTCGAGGACGTGGATCTTCGAGAGAGGCTGCTGCGAGTTGGGTGCAGCATCGAGCATCGCGCGGGTCGCTTCAGGCGCTTAGCTCATGTTGATGCCGGAAGCTTTCCGGATGGAGAACCCACGCCAGCGCATGTTAGAAACAGACTTCGTTATGTGGATCTGTGGTTTGAGCAAGTGCAAGGCTTCATTCGCAAGCGAAAAACTGATGAGTTCTGGATGCGCGATGGTTTATCGAATTTAACGCGCATTCAGAGGGTCCATTCGCGGCGTCACTTGGAGAACAGCGGCAATATTGTTGTGGAGCACATCTTGGTTGAACCCCTCCATCAGCCGCAACCGGCAGAGGGCTAAAAAGTCAGCTTAGGACTGATGCCGCAGATCTAAAGCTTTATGCCTACGCGCTTGGCCGTATAGCCCCGTTCCAAAATTGCGGCCCACCACGGCTTTTGATCGAGATACCACTTCACGGTCTTCTCGATTCCGCTTTCAAAAGTTTCTTCCGCGCGCCAGCCAAGTTGTCGCTCGAGCTTTGATGCGTCGATTGCATAGCGATGATCGTGGCCGGGACGGTCAGTAACGAACGAAATGAGGTGACGGCGCGATCCGTCGCTTGTGGGAGCCATGTCATCGAGTAGGTCACAGATTGTCTGGACGACCTGCAGATTGGTACGTTCATTACGGCCACCGACGTTATAGGTCTCGCCGATGTTGCCGCGTTCGAGAACCGTGGTCAGAGCCTTGGCATGATCCTCGACATAGAGCCAGTCGCGGATATTCTTGCCGTCGCCGTAGACCGGCAACGGTTCACCCGCGAGACCCTTGATGATCATGTGCGGGATCAGCTTCTCCGGAAAGTGAAACGGCCCGTAATTGTTCGAACAATTCGTCACCAGCGTCGGCAGATCGTAAGTCTCCCGCCAAGCGCGTACCAGATGATCAGACGAAGCTTTGCTGGCAGAGTAGGGGGAGTTCGGGGCGTAGGCTGTCGTCTCCGTGAAGAGCCCTTCATCGCCTAGCGAGCCAAAGACCTCGTCGGTGGAGATGTGGAGGAAGCGGAACGCCGCACGCTTCTCGGCGGAGAGGGTTCGCCAATGGCGTAGCGTCTCCTGCAGAATCGTGAAAGTGCCGACGATGTTGGTCTGAACAAATTCACCTGGACCATCGATCGAGCGGTCGACATGGCTCTCGGCGGCGAGATTCATCACCGCGTCAGGTTGATACTTCTCGAACAACTTGCGAAGTAACGCGCCTTCGCAAATGCACTGCTTCTCGAATTGATAATGCGGATTGCCTTCGGCGCCAGGTAAGGAGTCGAGATTAGCCGCGTAGGTAAGCTTATCGATGTTGACAACGCGCGCATGTGTATCGCGTAACAAATGTCGCACCACGGCAGAGCCGATGAAGCCGGCCCCCCCAGTCACGAAGATCGTTGAGCCTTTGAAGCGCATCTGGAGCGCCCTCCGTGATTGAAATTACTGTTGGAAAGACCGGGCAACCGATTTCAAGTATTCGCCGTAACTACTCTTGGCCGTCTTCTCTGCCACTTTCTCAAACGCTTTCAGAGAGATGTAGCCCTGCCGCAAGGCAATTTCCTCAGGGCAAGCGACCCGCAAGCTCTGGCGCTGCTCCAGAATCTGTACGAAGTGACTGGCCTCCACGAGAGAGGCATGCGTACCCGTATCAAGCCACGCAAATCCGCGCCCGAGCACCTCGACAAAGAGGTCACCGCGCTCGAGATAGGCGTTGTTGACGTCGGTGATTTCGATTTCTCCGCGGGCGGACGGCTTCACATTCGCGGCGATGTCCAGGACGTCATTGTCGTAGAAATAAAGGCCCGTAACCGCGACGTTAGATTTGGGTTGCTTGGGCTTTTCCTCGATTGACAACGCTCGGCCGGTGGTATCGAGCTCGACGACACCATATTGCTCAGGCGTGTTCACGTAATAGCCAAACACGGTCGCGCCCTTTTTTCGCGCCCCGGCGTGGGCGAGCATCTCTGGAAGGCCATGGCCGTAAAAGATGTTGTCGCCTAGGATCAGGGCGACCGAATCCTGGCCTACAAATTCGCGGCCGACGATGAAGGCGTCAGCCAATCCACGGGGAGCGTCCTGGCTTTCGTATGAGAACCGTACGCCGATGTCTGATCCGTCGCCGAGCAGGCGTTGAAACAGAGGTTTATCCAGAGGGGTTGAAATGATCAGAATGTCGCGAATCCCCGCCAGCATCAGCGTGGAAAGGGGATAATAGATCATCGGCTTGTCGAAAACCGGAAGCAATTGCTTGGATACAACGGTTGTCACGGGGTAGAGGCGCGAGCCAGTTCCGCCGGCGAGTATGATGCCCTTCATGGCCCTCTCACAAATTTACCAATTAAAACGTATCAGATGGAATAGCCGGCACAAGTTCGCTATAAATCTAGAGTAAACAAGGTTTTCGAGCCCCTCATATATCACAATGAATGTTATTGCGACTACGCTTCCTGAGGTTTTGGTTATTGAACCCAAGCTGTTTGGTGACCAGCGGGGCTTTTTCCTCGAAACCTACCGGTTCGACCGCTATGCCGAACACGGTGTCAGCCGCCCGTTCGTACAGGATAACATGTCGCGGTCGTCCTATGGGGTGCTTCGCGGCCTTCACCTCCAAAACCCCTCGACACAAGGCAAGCTCGTCAGTGTCGTGCGGGGCACGGTATTGGATGTTGCTGTGGATGTCCGTGTTGGAAGTCCGAATTTCGGGCGGCATGTGGCGGTTGAACTTAGCGAGGAAAATCGGAGGCAATTGTGGGTGCCTCGAGGTTTCGCGCACGGGTTCGCGGTGCTGTCTGAAACGGCGGATTTTTTTTACAAATGCGATGATCTCTACAGCCCAAAGGACGAACTTGTCGTCCGTTGGGATGATCCCGCCATCGGGATCGATTGGGGCATTCCCAACCCGTCATTGTCGCCGCGTGACGCGGAGGCGCCTTTGCTCGCGGACGTGAAGAATTTGCCGACTTACGGGCAAGTGTAATGCGAATCCTTCTGACCGGGACCAGTGGGCAGGTTGGTGGAGCGCTGTTGCCTCTGCTGAATACTTCGCACATGGTCTTGGCGCCGCAGCGTGCGGAACTCGATCTTTCTCGGCCCGAGACCGTAGCTGAAGCGTTAGATGGCCTAGCGCCCGACCTCATCGTTAATCCAGCTGCTTACACAGCCGTCGACAAGGCGGAGGATGAGGCAGAACTCGCTCTGCGCGTGAACGCAGCATCTCCCGCCGCCATGGCCGCTTGGGCCCGTAAACGTAACGTTCCCCTGATCCATTTCTCTACAGACTATGTCTTCGATGGATCGGGCGAGACACCCTGGCGCGAAGGGGACAGATGCGGACCCCTCTCAAGTTATGGGCGTAGCAAGTGGGAGGGAGAGCGAGCAATCCAGGCATCTGGCGCAGCCCACCTCATTTTGCGAACGTCCTGGGTGTACGCCGCACAGGGAACAAACTTCCTTCGCACGATGACGCGTCTGGCGCGTGAACGTGACGAATTGCGGGTGGTGGCGGACCAGTTTGGCGCCCCAACGGCGGCGGCTTCAATCGCAGAGGCGACATCGGCCATCATTGATCGACGCAAAAACACTGCGGATTTGGCCGAGGATTTCGCGGCGGCAGAGGGGCTCGTCCATCTGGCAAACGCCGGCACAACCTCCTGGCATGGCTTCGCAACAGCGATCGTGGATGGCCTCAAAATGAGAGGTCAGGCAGTCAAGGCTGCGACGATTCACGCCATCGCCACCAGTGAGTTTCCCACCAAAGCAATCAGGCCTGCCAATTCGCGGCTGGACACGTCAAGGCTCCGCCAGGCCTTCGGTGTGTCGATGCCAGGTTGGAGCCAGGCTATGCACCGTGAACTCGATCGTTTGATTCGGCTGGGATAATTCGGGCGCTTCTCAAGATCCGGGGGCTTCTGCCGTTGATCGTCATCGGTCGTAGCGAGCAGATGGTTGGCAAAGCTAACTCCTGCTGATCTGCCAAAAGAGGCGAGCAAGCGGTGGTGAAGCTCTCCGAGCTGCTGGTGCTCAAGTCGAGTCGCGATCATGAGCCGCCTCAAACCGCAGCATCGAACAAGTCAGCATCGAAGGCCGACGTCCGACAGGATCATGGGCTATTTGAGTTTTAAATCTTCAAGTGTTGTTCCTGCCGCAAGTAAGTCATGTACCCATCGCGGCTGACTACCGCGTCCACACCACGTCTGTGACGGGTTGTTTGGGTTTCGGTATTTTGGACGGACACGCGGATATGGCTTCCGCGGCTTGGTCAGGTGAGATTTTAGATTGGTTCGTTGTTGGATCGTCTCGCTAATTTCATGATGATGAAGCAAGAGGTCGTCCAACGACATGGATTGATAGTCCCTCATCGCTACCTCCCCGATGCAAAAAAAATGCTTATGAGATGATCCCTTGGTGGGCGTACGTGACCAGCGCGTGGCCCGGTAAATCGGAAACAAGATTGAAAGAGTCCGCAGTGTAGTCGCCAAGAAGAGTCAGGTGAGCGACTTCTGCTCCGTTTGCGATGGTTAGCGTGCCGCCGGTGTTCGCATTCTGGACGTAACTGATAGTGGCTGAATCGGGGTTGAAGTTGTTCAACTCGATAACGTCCAAATCGTTGAACCCTGAAATCGTACCGTTGAAATGGAAGGCATCTCCGAGCGACAGGGTGCCGCCACTAGCCAGGCCAAAAACCACGTTGGCATTTGAAGCGGCCTCGAACTCAAGCTGGCCTGGGCCATCGATAATCGCTGTGCCGTTTCCGCTAACGGCACCTTTGACCGTCAGATTGGCAGCATTTGCCCAGAGGAAGCCCGAATTGTCGACTGCGCTGACAACGATCAGGCCTCCTGGTCCAGAAGCCTCCAAAATTCCCGCGTTGTGGATCACATTCGAGCCAGTGTCGATGGTAAGCGGTTGGTTGCCTGTCGCGTTGACGTTGCCGGCGTTGATGAAGTTCAGTTGTCCGTTGCCCAATTGGCCTGCACCGGAGATGATGTTGTCCTCGTTGTTCAGGGTGACATTCGGGCTCGTTCCCGAAATGATGTTGCTGTTATCATCCGAGAGCAAAAATTGCCCGCCCCCCTTAAGCGTCAATCCGGGTTGAATGAGCTGCACGATGGTTTCGTCGCCTGCCGCGCTTACTAGGACGGTGCCGGTATTGTTCATTTCTCCACTGATCGGGAGTAAGGCTCCGTCAGAAACTGACATCGTACCAACATTGCTGAACGATGGTGCCAGATCGAAAACGAAATTGCTTGCCGTTAGCGAAGACGATGAGATGCCGGATAGCGTAATAGATTGCTCGTCACCCAACGCAATGACGGCGCTGCCGGAGACATCGTCCAGCATGTGCGCTTGAACGGCGCCGAAGTCGGTGGCGGAAAAGCCGATCAGATCGATTTGATCGGCACGAACATCAAAATTGTAGAGTAGGTCATGACCAATAGGTTGCGAGAACACGATCAAGTCATGACCGCTCGCCGCCGTAAGGAAATCGTCGCCTGCATAGGCGAAGATCGGTGTTCCTTGGGCGTAAGCTTCAACATTGTCAGCCACGACGTGGTTCGTACTTGTACCGTCCTGCGTGGTTACCACTTCAGTTATTTTCAGAAGCGCGGCGCCTTCGAAAGTACCCGGTGTTGTTATCGACAGAGATCCGGGATCGGCTGTTTGCACCGACCAAGTACCATCAGCGCTTCGAACTCCATGGGTTACGATCCAGTCGTCCGCAACGCCGGCGAGTGTGACAGTGACTGTGGCGCCAGATTGCAAGAACGGGTCGGCTAAACCGAGATTGATTTCGGAGCCAGCGACGCCAGCCGGAGCTCGATGCGGCGGATCATCATCGCTGATCGTAATTGTCACGACCTTGGCAGTGCCATCAATGGTCTGAACGGTGAAGGTGTCTTTGAGATGTTGGCCTTCATCGAGCCTGTGTACCGTCGGGTTTGAATAATTGAGCGTATAGGTCCAAATGCCGGACGCCGTCAGTTGATAAGTGCCGTAGCCGTTGCTAGTGGCCGACCCGGCAGGCTTCGGTATGAAGGTATTGGGAGTATTGTCGATGTCGGTGTCGGTTACTTTGCCGGTATCTATTAACTTGCCGCTGCCCGGGCCGTCATCGGGTATCTCCACATTGCCGCTCAGCTTGCCTGAGATCACCGCGGCATCGTTGCTTCCAGCAATAGTAATGTCGATCAGTTGCGAAGCGGTGCCGTCAGCCGATTTCACAGTCAAGGTGTCGTGCACAGTCTGGCCGCCGGCGAGTGCCTGGACCTTGGCGGCGGAGTTATCGAGCGCGTAGCTCCATTCGCCGTTGGCAGGATCGAAGGTGAACGCGCCGTAGGTCCCGGCGAGAGATGCTGGGGTCTGGAAGTGGTCTTGCCCGGTGTCGATGTCCTGGACCGTGAGCGTACCACACGCGGTCAGTTTGCCGTCTTCCTTGACTGCGCCAACCGCTGTTCCCGAGATCACCGCGGCATCGTTGCTGCCGGTGATGGTGACGTCGATGAGCTGCGAAGCGGTGCCATCGGCCGACTTCAC
>NZ_JBVVPS010000044.1:34144-49678 GCF_055811355.1 Bradyrhizobium sp. WSM4873
CGCCGCTGGCAGGATCGAAGGTGAACGTGCCGTAGCTGCCGGCGAGGGAGGCAGGCGTCTGGAAATGGTCCTGGCCCGTGTCGATATCCTGGACCGTGAGCGTGCCGCCCGCAGTCAGCTTGCCGTCTTCCTTGACCGCGCCATTAGCTGTTCCGGAGATCACCGCGGCATCGTTGCTGCCGGTGATGGTGACG
The DNA here is from genome assembly GCF_055811355.1 of Bradyrhizobium sp. WSM4873. NCBI lineage: Bacteria > Pseudomonadati > Pseudomonadota > Alphaproteobacteria > Hyphomicrobiales > Nitrobacteraceae > Bradyrhizobium > Bradyrhizobium sp. WSM4873. The sequence continues at coordinate 34,339 of NZ_JBVVPS010000044.1, forward strand.
TCGATCAGCTGGGAGGCGGTGCCGTCGGCAGACTTCACAGTCAGGGTGTCGTGGACGACTTGGCCATCGGCGAGCGCCCGGACCTTGGCGGCCGAGTTGTCGAGCGTATAACTCCATTCGCCGGTGGCAGGATCGAACGTAAAAGTGCCGTAGGCTCCCACCAGTGAAGCCGGCGTCTGGAAGTTACCCTGTCCGCTATCGATGTCCTGGACCATCAGCACACCGTGCGCTGTCAGCCCGCCGTCTTCCTTCACCGCACCGGTTCCTATTCCCGAGATCATCGCCGGATCGTTGCTTCCGGTGATGGTGAGGGATAGAGCCCTATGAAAGATTTCGGATCCGACTCTGCTATCAAATTCGATTACAATCACGACGTTCTGATTGGCGCCAAGAAAAGCAAACTTTGCCGGATCATAGCTGATTGCGCCAGTGGCAGCATTGAGAGTTAGAAGCTTTGCCAGATCGGCGCCGAGTGGAGCGGCGGGGGGCCCGCTAACAGATTTGATTGAGCCGGTTCCTGCGATGTATGGAACGAGAACATCAGCAGGGTTGGAATCGGTGATGATAACCTGATCGGCAATTGTGAAACTCGCTTTGTCTGACGCAGGAATCACATCGACAGATTTGATCGAGATGAACGGAATGAACAGTTCGCCCGTTTGATTGAATGCAGCCGTTTTTTCGGGGGCGATCGCAAAGTTAAAATTCGGGATACCGGCTTGGCCGCCTGCACTGTTCATCGCCAGACCACGGCTGTCGGGGATGACCGTGTCGGTGAAATTCGTCGTGAGCCTGGTGTTGCCCGAATTTGCGCTGAATTTCAGTGAGAACACGTCGGATATGAGCTTCTGAACCTCCGGCGACAATAATGCATTGGAGACCGAGACATTGCCGCCGCTGATCTGGATCATCTGTCCAGCTTGGTTGACTGTGCCGATCGGCAGCAGTGTGATCTTGTCGAACAAGACGTAGGAGCCTGTCGTGCCGTCGGGCTCGACCAGAACCTGGAAATTGGCCTGGGGCTGCGGATCTCCGCCACCCAGCGGCACGATGAAGCTGATCTGGGTTAGCACCGCCGTCCCACGGATGCCCATGGTCGCAACCGGAGTATCGATCTTCATGTCGCCGTGTTTGGCGGTCTCACCAGCGACGAAGCTGATTGTGCCCGCGACCAGGCTGAGCAGCGACGAGTTGCTCGATCCATTGGGGTCGTAGATCATCTCGTTCAACACCATCCTCGCGTTTGAGGACAGGCCAAACACTGTGCCGTCGATGAAAGTGACCCCGAGAGTCGAATCCGACCCGGTCACAAGCACGTCGCCCTTCTGGACGTCGTCGCCATTGTTCAGGATGACCGGTACGCCATTGCGGATCGCGGTGGCACTCCCCGCCAACTTCGTGATGTGTCCAATAATCTGGGCCGAGGCCATGCTGGGCCCGGCCTGAGCATACTGAATTTGGCTGGTGAGCGCGTTGACAAGATCTCCGCTCAGATGAGCACCATCAGGGGAGGTGAGTGCTAGGCGCTTCTCGCCCCTGAAATAGTCCTGAACAATGAACTCATGCCCATCGTTCGACAGGATCAGATCAACCCCAGCGCGCTTGTACTCGCCGTGAAATAGCAGATTAGGATCAGGCACGGTGAGTGCCCCATCGGGCGGGTGCCCGTGAGAAACTGCGGTGAATGAATCGACGTGCCCGAAGGTGAGGGGGCGAAGCCCCTGGCTCTCCATAGCAGGACGCGCGGCGTCAAAATTGCCCGTGTAATTCAATTGAGCACCGCTAATAGCTATTAAATAAAGAAAATTATCCTCAAATTTGTATCACTCCTACGCTGCCATAGAAATCAACCAGTACGTGTTTGATTCAAACGCGTGTCAGATGTGACAGGAATGCTTACATATGTTGCCGAGGTCAGGCCTGCCTTGCAGTCGTTCTGTTCGTTCTAGTCTCCGAAGATCCGTTATCCTCTCGGCGTTTGCAGCACGACTCGACGACTCGGTTTTATCGCTTTGCATTTGCTTCGATGGCGAGGAACACTAGAACCCAACACGCTCATAGCGACCGTGAGCACAAGCTGATCCTGCGAGCTCCATCCACAATGGACCAAGCAGAGTGCCAGATCAGATTTCCGAGGCAGCGGCCATCGGCGATTGATGAAATGTAATCAAGTGGAGAATCAAATGAAGGTGCTTACCATGGTGTCATTCCTTGCCATCTTTACATCTTCGTCTGTTTGCGCGCAGAGGGCAGCGGAGTCGCTACCGGAGATCACAGTTGATTGCTATCAATCGTTCGCCAGCAAGACGCAGTTTCCTGAGCACGAAGACAAGGACATTGGGATCAGCAGCGATGTTTTTGAAAAGCCGCTAGTGCGATACAGGATTCAGGTCGTCGGAAAAACAATACTCAAGATCGTCAGGGACCCGGATCGACCGGCATTTCGAACTGAATACGGCAAGACTGTCTGGGAAATGAGAAGTGATTTCACCAACAAGCATCAGATTGTCGCCTGGAGAGAGGACAAAACGGGTGGAATCGTAAGGCTTTTTACGTTCGATTTCGTGGATCTACTATTGAGCACGGTTGACGTTGCACCCGCGCGTGCTACCGCCGCCGGAATAGAGCTTCACGTGATGAAATGCAGTAACACTCAATCCTAGGCATTTCAGCGAACGTCCTGCCACTATGTTTGGTCGAATGGCCGCAATGTGAATAATAGGGACCCGAGAAACTTGATTTCAGAGCTCGCACGGGGAGCGGCCTCATTGGACGGGCTCATTTCGTCCGTTGAGGCTAATACTGTTTTGGAACGCTTATGACTGCGGTATGGGGTGACGCGGATATGCTTCGCTCTCTGAACAGAGTCCTCATAGGAGGAGCCCTATTCATCGCTCCATTGCCGAGCCTTCTTGCGCAAACGGCTACGACCGATGCCACCGCAATGGCGCAGTCTGACACCCCCGTTTATCCGCTGAAGGCAAGCAGCAATAATCGCTATCTCGTCGATCAGAAAGGCAGACCATTCCTGATGGTCGGAGATGCTCCGCAGCAGCTGATCACCAATTTATCCCACAACGAAGCTGCCGCTTTTATGGCCAATCGTCGGAGCTACGGCATCAACACGCTTTGGATCAACCTACTTTGCATTTTCACCGAAGCTAGCTGTAACCGAGAGGCCAAGACATTTGATGGCATCGCACCATTTTTGGTACCGGGTGATCTCACAACCCCAAATCCGTCCTATTTTCAACGCGTCGACGACATGCTTCGGATCGCGGCAGATCACGGAATCCTCGTACTGCTCGACCCCATCGAGACTATCAGCTGGCTAGAAATCCTCCGAAAGAACGGAGCGCCCAAAGCATTCGCATACGGACAGTATTTGGGAAGTCGCTACAGAGGTTTTGCAAACCTTGTGTGGATGCACGGCAATGATATGCAGTCATGGCAAGTTGCCGCTGACGACGATTTGGTGCAGTCCGTGGCACGCGGGATCAGAAGCGTCGATACGAACCATATCCATACAGTCGAGCTCAATTATGAAACCAGCGGCTCCTTGGTAGATTCGTCATGGGCACCCCTGATCGAACTCGACGCCGTATACAGCTACTTTCCGACCTATGCCCAGGTTCTGACCGAATACAATCGCCCAAACTTCAAGCCGGTTTTCCTGGTGGAAGCAAACTATGAATTCGAAGGGCAACTCACTGGAGATACGTCTACACGCAACTTGCGGCAGCAAGAGTATTGGTCAATGCTGAGTGGCGCAGCAGGGCACCTGTACGGCAGCGCAAACTCCTGGCAGCTTCAGAAGGGATGGGAAGCGAACGTCAATACATCGGGCGTGGTCGAGCTAAGCTACATGAAGACCCTGTTCGCTACGCGACGATGGTTTGACCTGGTGCCCGACCAAGCCCATGAAGTTGTTACTGCTGGTTATGACGGCGTTTCATGCACTGTCGGAACGTTCATGGCTTATGTTGGCAAAGACCGTATGTCGCTTTTGGCACGAGCGCTGCGTCGTGTCCGAGGGTATTTGGGCTTTGGTTATATCAATACTAACACGTGCGCGACGGCCGCCCGCACCTGCCCTCACTTCGAAGTATCACGGTTGATATGACGAAGCTTTCTGGCACTGCGGTCGCTCGCTGGTACGATCCCACGAATGGGAAGTACACCAACGTGATTGGCGCCCCGGCTGCCAACGAGGGAAGCAGGCAGTTCAGTCCTCCAAGGTTTAACCAATCTGGTGAAAGCGATTGGGTCTTGGTTCTCGAAGCGGCATCTCCGCATTGACGGATCCGCCTGAGGACTGTTCTTTTCCTTGCGGCGTTCGATCCGACTCGGAGGCGGCCTTAGTGCTCTCCGCCTAAGGTTAAGTCGCAGGCACCGCGTTCTGCCAATCCGCGCGCGATGTGACAAGCGCTGGCGTCTTTATTTCGCTCGTTTGCTCGGCGGTGGCGTCTTGGCTCGGAAACACGGTCTGATCGTTTGCGGGTAAGTTCGCGGAGACTTGGGTGTAGCAGCATCAGTCTTAGCCGGTGGGGACAATCCGGACAGGTGCCGCCTATCCAGGCCAGCACGTCATGCATCTCGGGGCGTGCCACGGCAGAGGAAATGCCGTCAGTCGCTTTGATGATGGCGGCCAAGTCGGTCGCCTTCCGCAGGGGAATGAAGGGGACTTCATTCCACTTGGACGCAGTCGTCTCGTCTTCAGTTGCTGATCCCTCTTCGGCTTCGCAAGCGCCGATTGCATCACCTCAGCCCACGCGGCGGATGCGCGCTAATTGGTCGATGGAGCGTAGAGAGCCGTCTCGGCAGGCCAGAGGGTATTAACAATGAAAAGTTATTAACGTGAATTTGCAAATTATCTCAAGTTACGTGCAATTTGTATCAGCGTCTATCAGTTAATTATACAATTCGGTATGAGCGCATTGGGGCGAGAGTTAATACTGGATTTCGAGGATTCGACGATGGTTGCCAAAACGAGAGAAGAATTTAATTTCGCGTACCAGTTGGTGAAAACGGGTGGGAACTACAAGCTGGTTGACGCGGATACGAGTTCTGCCGGGGTCGATCCCATTGCGATCGGCGTTAAGGCTATAGATCAATCCGGTGATGATCCGCTTGCCAACGGCGACAAGGTCAAAGTCAAAGATGTTGCGAGCGGAAATCTCAGCGAGGGCAACAAATACACTTTTATCGGTACGGCCGAGCTGTCGGGCACCGAAGGCATCATCATCCAGGACAATCACGGCAACTTCTTTTTTCTGACCGATACGGCCTATTTTGGGAATTTGAACGGCCAACACGGGCGATTGACGAATGTCGATACAAGTGCCGAGGTCACCTTCTGCTTTATGGCCGGCACTATGGTGCGCACGCGTGGCGGTGAAGTCGCAGTCGAGACTTTGGAACGGGGCGATTTAGTGCTCACCCATGATGGGCGTGCCGTCCCGGTTGATTGGCTGGGCGAGCAGACGGTCTCGCTCAGGTTTGCTGACAAAGCACGTGTGCTTCCAATCCGGATTCGAGCCGGCGCACTTGGAGAGAACACCCCGTCGCGTGATCTTCTGGTTTCGCCCGATCACGCATTGTTGGTCGAAGGTGCATTGGTTCAGGCTGGGGCGCTCGTCAATGGCACGTCAATTTGCCAAGAGACAGACGTTCCGATGGTCTTTACGTATTACCATGTTGAGGTGGAGGATCACTCTCTGATCCTGGCGGAAAATACCCCTGCCGAGACGTTTATCGACAATGTCGACCGCCTGGGGTTCGATAACTGGGCCGAGCATCAAGCACTCTATCCCAATGGCAAACCGGTGAAGGAATTGCCCTATCCGCGAGCGAAATCGCATCGCCAAGTACCCATTAGGATTCGCGTGATGCTCTCTGCGAGAGCGCAATTGATGGGATTGACCGGCGAAAACAGATCGGTCGCTTAATCGAGCCATTTGGGTATTTGCTGAGCGGGCACTCAACTCTGAAGTTTTACTTCATCACGTTGGGCCCGCTCAGATCTTTTCTGAAGTCGCTGACTGCATGAATGGCTGGACTATGCGGCACTGATCTGTGAAAGCCATACGCTCAGCGAGTTCACCTCCGTAAGCTCGGCCTTGAGAACGTTGTCTGAGGAACCTTTTGCTGCTCTTTGCCGTGCCTGGCGCGGCGTTATCCCATACGTGTTTTGGAAGAGCCTGTTGAAACTGCTGATGTTCTTGAAGCCCAAGCCGTAGGCGATCTGCCCAATTCGCCGGTCCGAATGTTCGATCGCAGCGATCTGTTGGTAGGCATGATCGAGCCGTGCCTTGCGGATGTATCCAGCAATCCCGCCAATCGGTTCAAATAGTCGATAGAGTGAAGCCCGGGACAAACCGAAGGTCCTTGCGATCGAGGTGGCGTCCAATGTCGCTGACCTCAGATTTCGGTCAATGTATCGTCGGATCGTAATAATCGGGGCAGAGGGAGAGGCGGATATAAGGGGCTTGGAAGCTTCGAGGTGAGGAACAATCGCCCGAGCGGCAAGCTCGACAACGCCGCTGGCTGCCGCGTCTATTTCATTTTGATTCACGTGGCCGGCAACTTCCGTTAGCGAACGCAGCGCTGCGCCAATCACCGAGGCAGCAGCGGACGCTTTCTGGAGGACCAGCCCGTGCAATGCGGTTTCGTCGCCAATTGATGTCAGGAAACGACGGCGCGAAACCCAAAGGGTAATTTCGGTTGTAGGTTCGCCTTGTACTGATGTCTGTCGTGTCATGGCTTGTGACAGGTCGCAGATGAACACGTCACCCGCTTCAGCCACAAAGTCGGTTGAGCTCAAGATCCCAGCGGTCGTGCCGGAGAGCACGAGGGTTATCGCAATCTGATCCAATTTGGAACGGGAGATGGTGTCCGGCGTCCGAACGAGGGTTATTTTCGAAGCTGAAGTCCTGGTCAGCACATAGTGGCTGGTGACCAGAGCCGCGAAAGCGCCCTCAAAATTGGCCATTTCGGGAGGCTCAGCTGCAAGGTCAAAAACTGCGCCTATAAGTTGTCGCCACGTCCGGAAGGGAATTTTCCGCAGCTCAATGGGCCATTCGATACCGATACTGCGTGCTGGCGTGCTCAACATGGCTGGGAAAGCGCATGAAATCGTCTCAGGTACAAGTCATTTTGGTCCATTTTACCACATTTCGTCTCATAAGTTTTGCAAACAGTTTAATTGCGCAAGTCCTCGATTGCTGGGATTTTATCAAATTGCTAGCAATCCTCATGGCTTCGTTAAGTGACAGTTAATAGAAATAACGAGATTTAAGTCGGAGATTTAAATGACGACGTTTACCGCGACGAATGCAGTTCAGACGCTTACCGGTGGGACCGCTGCAGACACCTTTGTTTTTGCTACGGGGACGGCCCAGGCGGGCGACATTGTAGTTGGAGGTTCTGGGACCGACACTATTTCGCTCGGCTCGAACGACGAAACGATCGACCTATCGGTGGTTTCTATCTCAGGCATCGAGAATATCACCCAAACTCGTAACAGCAGCGACGACACCGTCACGATCACGGCCCAACAGTTGGCAAGTCTTTCATCCATCGATTTGGGCAGCGGGTTTGACACGGATACCTTGAACGTCGTTGTCAACGGGAACACAGACATCTCAGCTGGCATCGCTTCGCTGAGTCTTGACGTCGTCAACATTAAGGGTACCAGCGGCAACGATACCCTTACTCTAAGTGGCACGCAGCTGAACACTCTGCTCTCCACTGGAAGCACCATCGACCTTGGAGGCGGGACAGACACGATCGTCCTGAAGTCGTCATCGAGTGAACTTAACGCACTGGGACAATCTGCTCTCGCGAACGTCGAAAATTTTTCGACCGTTGGCGCGACCAGCGGCGTCTCTTTGACGTTGACCAATCAAACCGAAGGTTTCACGATCACGAGTGGAAGCCAAGCCGATACGCTGACGGGTGGCCAGGGTAGCGACACGTTCGTGCTGACGGTGGATAACGTTCGTGACGTGCTTAATGGTGGGGCTGGAACCGATACAGCGGACTATTCCAATTATACTGCAGGACTGACGGTTACGTTGAATACTTCGACCGCTGCCATTGTTACTGGCTCAGGTTCGACAACGACATTGTCGGACACGATCGCTAATATCGAGAATTTCATCGGTGGTTCTGGCAACGACACAATCAATGGTGATAGTGCGGCCAATGCGCTGAGCGGTGGTGTCGGCAGCGATACCATCAATGGCAATGCTGGCGACGACACGTTGACCGGCGGTGCCGGTAACGACTTCATCCATGGCGGGATTGGTACGGACACCGCGGTTTTCAGCGGAAACCGCTCCAACTACACCGTAACCTTCAGCAGTGCTGGCCATTTCTTCACGGTGACCGACAACCGTGCCGGGTCCCCGGATGGCACCGACTTGGTGTACTGGAACGGCTCCAACACAGCCAGCAACGACTCCGTTGAGAACCTTAAGTTTGCGGACCAGACCGTCGTTATTTGCTTCATGGCCGGCACCATGGTGCGGACGCCTGGCGGCGAAGTCGCGGTTGAAAGCCTGAAGCGTGGCGACCTGGTCGCCACCCACGACGGTCGGATGATGCCGGTAACGTGGCTCGGTCGTCAAACGGTCTCGACCGTCTTTGGTGATCCTCTCCGCGTCCTTCCCGTGCGCATCAGGGCCAGCGCGCTCGGCCTTAACGTGCCGGCGCGTGACCTCCTGATCTCCCCCGACCATGCAATCCTGGTCGATGGGGCGTTGATCCAGGCCGGCGCTTTGGTGAACGGCACCTCGATCACGCGGGAAAAGAACGTTCCGCAGGTCTTCACCTACTACCACGTTGAGCTGGACGACCATTCGCTCGTTCTGGCCGAGAACACGCCGGCCGAGACGTTCGTTGACAACGTCGATCGTCTCGCCTTCGACAATTGGGCCGAGCATCAAGCGCTTTATCCGGAGGGCAAGGTGATCGAGGAGCTTCCCTATCCCCGTGCGAAGGCTCATCGGCAGGTTCCGGTAGCCATTCGCGTGAAGCTGGCGGCTATTGCGCAAGAGCTCGGCTACTATGCTTCTCAGGCTGGCGTCGCCTAAGGCGGCAGCACACCTTGGACTTCAACGGCGGCGCCACGGGCGCCGCCGTTTGGATAAGGCTTGCATTACATTGCTTAGAGGGGCTCGCTTTACCTACGGCTACCGCTCCAACATTAGCTCATAAACCGCTTGAAGATTTCGAGCGAAACCGCCGACGTCGAAAAGAGCGCAGACATCCCTCAATCGGCGCGCGCGGTCGCGATAACATCCTAACAGGCCCGGGTCGCGAGCGAGACGAAGCGCCAGTTGCTCGTATTGGCCAAGATCATCGGTAATGAGTTCCGGAAGCCCGGCGGCTTGCAGCAGGCTGGAAGCGACTCGCCCCGCAAAGCTCCGGCCGCGGCATGTCAGGACCGGTAACCCGGCCCATAATGCGTCACTCGTTGTGGTGTGGGCATTCACCGGAACTGTATCGAGAAACAGGTCCGCGAGCCGGTGACGGGCCAGGTGCTGATCGAGCGGTTTCCGCTCGGCAAAGATGAGGCGGCCAGGATCGATGCCGCGAACGGATGCTTCTCGCTTGAGATTCCGTGCCGCCGCATAATTGCCGCGGAGGAGCCAAAGGACGCTACCAGGCATCGAGTGGAGGATCCTACACCACACATCGAAAACGTCTTTGGTTATCTTGTAGTTGTTGTTGAAGCAGCAGAAAACAAAACGCTCAGCAGGTAGGCCTTCTTCCTCTCTGGAAGGCGTTCGTTCCGCAATGATGCGCTTCGAGTCGTTGACCTGATAGCTGTCGGGCAGGTGGACAATTTTCTCGGTAAAGAACGGCTGCTGGTCAATGGGTAGAACAAAGCGATCGGCAATTACATAATCCAAGAAATCGACGCCGGTGGTGCCAGGATAGCCGAGATAGCTGACCTGAATGGGGGCAGGTCGGTGACTAAAAATCCCCAGCCGCGAATCCGCCGTGTGTCCCTTCAGATCAACCGCAATGTGAACATTCAGCTCGCTCACGCGCGCGGCAATCTCATAGTCGCTCTTTTCTGGAACGCTTTCGAAGACGTCGAAAGCAGAAGCCAACCGCTTGCGCGTGGCGCTCCCATCATCTTTTCCATAGCAAAGGCCGACGATCTCAAACCGAGAGCGATCGTGACGCTCGAAAAGCTCCGCCGCTAGATAGGCCGTTGCATGCTCGTGGAAGTCCGCGGACAGGTAGGCAATCCTAACCTTATCCGTAACGGCTGTTGTCTTAGGTCCGATGGGCTGGACAACAGGCACCGTTTGTTTGGCGAACCTCTGCGCGCACTTCAGTTGCAGAGCTGGATCGTCGCAGTACGTCAGAAACGTGAAAGGTGAGGGTGCGGCCTCGCCGGAATTAACAGCTTGCAGCAACGCGGGTTCTAGTGCCGTAGTACGGTCCCAATCGCAAGCAGCTCGCGCGCACATAGCGAGCGCGTCAAGCGCATAGGGAGATTCCGGCCTCACAGATAGCGCGCGCTCGTAACTAACGACCGCCTCCTCGTCTCGGTCGAGGGCAGCAAGCGCGTGCCCCCGCCCAAGGAGAGCATCGAAGTGAGAGGGATCGAATTCGAGCGCCAGATCATAGCCGGCCAATGCGTCCTGCAGTCGCCCTAGCCGTTTAAGTACACTGGCGCGATTGCAGGTTGCCAAAACATGCCGTGGTGACAGGGCGATAGCAGCGTTATAGGCCGCGAGCGCCGCTTCCAGCCGATTTAGGTCCGAAAGGGCGTTGGCGCGATTGTTGTGGGCGTCAGCGAGCGCGGGGGCAAAACTGATGGCAAGATCATAGCTTTCCAGTGCTGCGGCATACTTTCTCAAGGAGCGGAGCGCGTTACCTCGGTTGGTGTGCGCGTTAACGTAGTCGGACCTGAGGCGGATCGCGTCATCGTAAGATTGTACGGCCTCCGCGAACCGTCCAAGATCGGCTAGGACGTTTCCACGATTGCATAATGTCTGTACGAGATCCGGCTTCAGCAAAAGTGCCCGGTCGGTTGCGGCTAGAGCTTCGCTGAGCCGGCCGATCTTGTGGAGAATAACGGCGTAATTCGAGTGATGAAACGCCGTGGCCTGAGCTGTAGCTGACGCTTGGTCGAGCAGTGTCAGTGCCTCGGACGTGCGATTCTGCTGGTGTCGAAGAACCCCAAGAAAGTGAAGAGCATTCACGTTGACCGGCTGCTCGGAAAGAATTGAGGTATAGATTGCCTCGGCCTCGACGAGCCTGCCTGCCTGATGCAGCTTAATGGCCGCTTCGACCGAATGAGCGGGGCTCATAGCCGGGATCGGTTGGCGTTGCTGGTCGGTCGCTCAGCAATTTTTTGCAGCAAAGCGAGCAAGACCCGTCCCATGACCTCGCCCCAATCACCCGTTGCTCTCTGCCTGAAAAGACGAGCTGTTGGATACCACGGGCTATCCTCCCGGTCCAAAAGCCATCGCCAATCCGGAATGTAGGGAAGCAGTATCCACACGGGCAATCCAATGGCGCCGGCAAGATGGGCGATACTCGTGTCGACCGAGATCACCAGATCCAATGCGGCGGCGAGCGCTGCAGTGTCAGAAAAATCGATGATTTCATCGGGGAAATGCCTAACCCCCGACGTTTGATCGATAATATGCAAGTCACCGCTGGAAACGTCTTTTTGCAAGCTGACGAGTTCAACGTTCTCCCCTGCAAGACTTAGGTACTTTTCAAGCCCTATGGATCTGTGTTGATCCAACTTATGCAGCGGATTGCCTGACCATGCGATGCCGATGCGCATCTTGCTCGTTGGTCCGAGCCGGCTTTGCCATTGTGCCACCTTGTGCGAAGCAGCGTATAAGTAAGGTGTATGAGCCGGGATCGTTGATAGCCGCGTAGCCAATGCGAGCGGAAGGCTGAGCAGAGGCGAGCAAAAATCATGATCGGGTAACGGACCATCCCTGTCGATGACCTCGAACCCGGGCCGAAGGCTGGATAGTAAACCGACTAGCGGTGGTTCGACTGCTAAAATAACTCTCGCCCCGTGAGCCGTAACGAGATTTGCATACCGACAAAACTGGATAGTATCGCCAAAGCCCTGCTCAGAATAAAGCAGGATAGTTTTGTCTCTGAGATCCTCTCGTCCAAGCCAGCGCGGCTTGCTAAATTTCGTCCGCAGTTGATCGCGCTTATCCACCTTCCATCGCCATTCGTATTTCGTCCATCCTCTTTCGAAGTCGCCAAGCAAGAGCCTGGTCAGCGACTCATTGAAATTTGCGTCGGGATGGGCAGGGGCCGCCATTTGCGCAGCCTCGAAACATTCGAGCGCGTCGTTTACGCGTCCAGTCATTTTAAGGCCGTAGCCGAGATTATTCAGCGAGGACGGGGCATCCGGCTGGAGCGCGACCGCTCGTTCAAAGCACGCGATGGCCTCCTGGTGTAGTCCGAGGTTAGACAAGGCGTGGCCCCGGCCACTATGAGCTGCTGCGAAGGTCGGGTGAAGGCGAAGCGCTTCTTCAAACCACGAGGCTGCATCTTGATATCGCTTCAACGCGGATAAAGCGTTGCCTCGATTATTGCATATTTCTGCAGAGCTTGGCTTTGCCTCATAAGCCCGTTCGAACAACTCAAGAGCTTCCTCTGGTCGCCCCAAGTCAAGCAGCGTCGTCGCTATGTTGTTTGCGAAGGCGGCCGAGGTCGGCTCGAGAGTGCTGGCTTTTCTATAGCAGGCGAGAGCGCGCGTGTGCTGTTCGAGTCCACGATAGGAATTGCCAAGTCCGTTATGAGCCTCCGCCATATGTGGATGCAACGCCGCTGCTCGCTCGAGTAGAGCGGTTGCCTCATCAAAACGCTTCAACTCGTTCAGAATCATTCCAAGCAAAACCAGTGCGTTGCCATCATCGGGTGTCAGACTCAAGATCTGCTGGCACACTAAGAGCGCCTCGTCGCGGCGCGACAGACCGAGCAGAGCCGAAGCCTTGTTTCTCATTGCATTCGTGTAGTCAGGCTTGAGTTCGATAGCCCGGGACGCACTTTCAGCGGCTTCTGAGTAACGCTTTAGATGATTTAGGGCGAACGCTCGATTGTTGTGTGTTTCGGGAATTGATTCGTCGATCGTCAGGACACGGTCCGTGTATCTTACCGCGTCGGCATATCTTTCCTGCTCATTGAATACGATCGCGCAATTGTTGAGCGCGTCCAGGAGATCGGGGCTAATCGAACATGCGACTTCAAATGCTTCGAGTGCTTCGCTGTTCCGATTCAGCGATCGAAGCGCCCTGCCGCGAAGATTATGAAGGCCGGGATCGCGAGGAAAGCTGCGTAGCGCTTCGGAGAAGCAATCGAGAGCGGCTGCTGGATCTCCTCTGCTCAAAAGCATCAACCCTTTTCCCTTCAAGGCAGGGCCATATCCTTGTTTGCTTGCGATCGCTTCGCTGAAGGTGTCGAGCGCCTCCTGGTTTCGATTAAGGGCTCCAAGAATGTTAGCCCGACTATTCAACAGACTGGCATCTCGGCGCGCTGCAATAGCTCGCTCGATTAGTGTCAGAGCTTCACCGTGACGCCGCCGCGCGTGCTCGATTATTGCGAGGTGATGTAGTGCGACGATGTTCGCCGGGTCAACGCCAAGTGCTGCCGCGAAGAAGGCTTCCGCGTCGCTATGGCGTCCCTCGACAAAATGCGAGGTCCCCTTCTGCAATACGTCCTCTAAGGTTAGCTGGCTCATTGCTAACAGACACCCCTATGGCCGATGATGTCGCAATATTATTCTGATATCAGGAATTTCAGTCGTTTTCACTCAACCGCCTTGAAAAAGAACTCTGATAGTGAACGGGAGCGGCACTAACTTCACGCCTAAAGGGTCATTGTAAATATGGTTAGAAGGTCTTTCGCAGCTCGTCACGTTGTTGGGGTACTACGGTCGAACTCGCCCGAGAGCAAACCATCGATTTACCGAAATCAGGTGGCTTCTCCTTGGATGCCTGCCGCAGAAAACTGAAGAGCAGCTCGCTTGCCTAGCCTAGTTCCAAAGATGGAACGCGGATTTCTATTGCACCGAAATTCCGCTCCTGCTTAGCTGGGCCTACCGGGCAGGCCGTTTGTATCATTAGAAATTTTCATCCCGGGGCTGGATTTCACGTACCGGTTTTTTGACTGCATTGAACAAACTTCAGACTAGGTCGCCGCAAGGCGGCCTTTCTTATGCCCGTCGGTGTGCCGATGAGTCCAAATGTTCTTTCGCCGGCCTTTTGAGGTGTAATCGCCGAATTTTCGACCGGCGATTTGATCGGGGATACGGCGCGATACCACGCGCCGTTACAAGCAAGGCGCTTGCCTTTGCAGGTGCTCCGGAGTGACTTGGCGGTCATCCGGGACACGGAAGACTTACTTCGAGCTCTTTGCCGGGACCAGTTTGGTCTAAAATTGGTTCGCGGCAGACCTGATCCTCATGGCGGCTCGCGGTTGCACCGGCGCCCGTCTGCGGCAATTGTCAATCTCTCTCAAAAATAGTGAGCGCCGGTACTGTGCGGCATTCAATAGACTCTCGAACAGCACGAAGATCTCACGCGCCTGCACATAAACCTCCATGCTAATAGCATGCTGGTCAAAGCCGAAAGAGGCTAGGCGCCCTTCGATAGCCTGTCTTGCAATCGGATCCAGCCGCCACTCGGCTGCGTTCCGTATGGTGTAGACTTCGGCGTCCCCTCTGGATTCAGGAGCAATGCCCGCCAGGTCGACCCGGCGGAGCGCAGTCTCGATCGCCTTTTGGCGATGATCTTGCAAGAGCCTATGGCGCAACACGCGGTAGCGTAGGATCTCCCAGGAAAGTTCAGCAATGTCGGTCGCGAGGAGCCACTCGATCGCGGATTGGGGTGCGATGTCCTTGAAAACGGCGCCACGTAACGCCTCGTATTGCTCAACGCTCTCGCCCGGCAAAAGGAGAGGCGCAGGGCAGAGGGCTTCGAACTCAACTGGCATAGGGGCGTCGGGCGACGGTGGAAGATGGGCAAAGGGACCATTCATTGGATCACGCCTCCGGCCTGGCATGGGCTTGAGCGGTGATCCCGATGTTGTTGGGAGCCACGTGCTCGTGAGCTGGACTTGCGACCCATAGCTCCTTGGCCACCTTTAGCGGTTCGATGTGCATGTCGGCCCACCATGCCCTTTCATTGCCGCGCCGATGCAGATCCTGGTTGTCATTCGGCCTGCAATATTGCCCCCCTAAGTCGGGGGATCGGCGTCCAAAATTGGCTCTGACTCATATGTGGAACGGCCCGGGCTGCAAGATCTTTCTCTGGTTGAACAAGGGATGACGGTGCGGTCA
>NZ_JBVVPS010000045.1:0-47053 GCF_055811355.1 Bradyrhizobium sp. WSM4873
CGCCGGCGGAGGCGCTTGACGATCTTCTGTTATGAGTGAAAGTAACTGGTGTTGCGACGACCGTTTGAATCCGCCCAGGATCCCACCAACGTGAATGTTCGTGCGATTGCGCTGTGATTTTCAGCCAAGGTGCCAGGCTGCCGCTTTCGAATATCTGCAAACAGCGTCCTCGCGCCGAAGACGGCACGGTAGGAGAGGGCTTGATAATCCAACCGGATCGAGCTTAGAGCGGACGTTTGGCCACTGCGATCGAGGGCGGGATGTCCGCAACCAGGCGGCCAAGCAGTTTGGCGGCGATCATCACCGCCATCGGCTGGATGCAGCGTGTCGATGAGACCGGCAGCGTTGAGCCTGGCCACATGGGCGGTCACAAGAACGCGGTTTCGGGAGACCACGCTGTGTGGTTATCGCAGCGGATCAGGGACCGCGATTTCACCATCCGCGGTCTCGTTGCCGAGCTCGCCCGTCGCGGCCTGAAGGTCGATTACCACTCGGTCTGAGACTTCGTGCATGCCGAGAAGCTCAGCTACAAAAAAGGCGTGGGCGGGTGGCGAACGCGATCGACCCAAGGTCGCGAGGCGGCGAGCGCAGTGGACAAAGTACCAAGATCGCGTCGAAACTGAGGGGCTGGTCTTCATCGACGAGGCATGTACCAGGACCGACATGGTGCCCCTGCGGGGATGGGCGCCGCGCGGACACAGACTTCAAGCGAAGGTTCCTCACGGCCGCTGGAACGCGCCACGCGGCTCAAATAGACGTCAACCCTCGCTCAAGAGGGCCGCAGAGCTACGCTTACTATTCAGAATTAAGCTGGCACTGAAATAGGCAAAGCTGTCAGCTCAAGGGCTGTACACCCTCCGCGCTTCAATTGAGACATGTGAAGGGATCTGCGCGATCGCGCCGTCACCAGAGATTGAGACGCTGCCGCCTCGCAGCAAGGATGGTGGCTCAAGCCGCATCCTTACAGCGGCGCGCGGGGACCGAATAGCCACTGACGGCCGCGCTCTCTAAGGCCCCCGAGGTCGGACTGCGTGAATAGGCCTAGCTTACTCTTCCCAGCTGAGCGGTGCGACTGCCTAATAGAGAGATAGTTTCGGCTGCTGTTTGCGTTCGGGCGGGCTCGGCTGTGAAAGCCACCATGGGTTATGACCCTCCCCGGTTGAGATGCAACGTTCACCGGCACCTTCTTCGCCAACAAGGCGCTCCAGCGCGAAGATACGTCCTGGCGTAGGTTCGTTTATTCCGCAATATGGCGCACCGCGCAGGTCCAAATCGTGCTCGCCATATTAAGCAAACGCAAGAGTACTACCACTCTTAGTAGGTTCGCCGTGACGGGCTTCTCAGCTAACTAGCGGAGATGAGACCCACATGGGGAAAGACGTGGCCCGTGACGAGCCGCCCGTTATAGGGCGGCTGCGTCTGAAGATAACGTGCTTGTTCGTCGAACCAGCTGCCGAGGAGGCAACCATGGCTAACGCACTCGACCAGTCGCGCAAAATGGAACGTTTCGAAATCCTCGAGTCCAATGTTCGCTCATACTCACGTTCGTTTCCTGCCATTTTCAGCCGCGCTCGCGGCTCTATTATGCTAACCGAAGATGGCCGAAAGGTCATTGATTTCTTCTCTGGTGCCGGAGCACTGAACTACGGCCACAACAACCATCCTAGCACCGCTTTACCGCTCGCGGTAACAGGAAGACAAGGTGCAAAATGAAACGGCCCAATCCGCTTCAAATTTCGCGCTTCCTCCAAGTGTATGACACTGCCGCTATTCAGAAAGGCGTCAAGCTTTCGATAGGGTTCGATTTTGATGAGTACGTCTCTATAACGAGCGGCATCCCGACAAAGGGGCGGACATACCCAAATTTTCGCCCCGATCGGTCCCCCATTAGACCCGGCGACGGTTATTGGGTCGTAGGCGCTAACGAGAATAAGGAGGTCGTTCTCGTCGAAGCTGCGAGACTATATGACCTATCGAACAGCAATCTTGCCGAACATCTTGAGAACTTGAATTTTTTCTACGCTCAGCCAAGCAAGCATGCACATCCCGGTGATCGTTGTATTTGCAAAGCCCCAATTGCGCGGCAGATCACTGGAAAGGTTGCCTATCACGGCGATCTTTGGGTGCGCAAAGATTTTAGGGGACAGGGTATGGTCAATATCACGGCCGGAATCATGCGGGGCGTTTCTCTTGCGATGTGGGCTCCCGATTTTACCTGCTATCTTGCCGGGCGGTGGTCCGTCGAGAAGCGCGTCTACGACGCATCCCAATGTGAACCGGGTGGTTCAATACTACGTCTGGTGGCAGAGGGTATTGTGGACGACGATTGGCTTTTTTGGAAAACCGGCGAGGATTTAATGAGGTCGGTCAATGCTCAGACAGAAACGCGGTGACACTGCCGCCGCGACAATCACTGGACGCTCTTCTCGCTGACCGGATCGCGCAAAACGCCGCTTATCGCAAGTGGAACGCTGCGACATGATCGGTTGGATGCAGGCCGCGAGTGGAATAGTAAACGAGATAGTAGGTTTTATCGTTCAACGAGAACGAAATTCGTTAGTGCCCAGGCTCCTGCTGCGCTAAATAATCAATGCCCCGCAGCCGCGCCTCTGGCGCAATGCCGCGAAGGGCGCGGTAGTGGTCGCCCTTATGAGCAAGGCAACTCAACCGGTCTCACCGTAACCACTTTGGTGAGTGGTCGCGCTGGTCTCGATCCCATGAGCTACGGCGAGGTAAGAAGGAGAGAGGGATGTGATCCATCCCGCAGCACGGTTGGCTACGAGGCGACCCGCCATCGCCGAGCGATTGCGAGACGGCAGGCGCCCGAGCTTCGAAATGTCCACGGCAAGTTTCGCGAGTTCTGTTGGCATGCCGACCAACCTACCCGCAACGTTTGTGGCGACAGATCTTCAAGGTGCTCTCTGGCTCAGAGGAGGCGCGCAGGAGGTGGACCCGGCAGGCCAAGCATGGTTCTGAGGAGAGCTTGGCACTATAGTCTTGCTTCGGCCTGCGAACTTGCACGGATCGAGAAAGGGCAACGGTCAGTCTTCGTGTTGGAAAGTTTCAGCCGATTCCACGGCGTCGCGCCGCAGGATGTGTAGAGTCTTCCGATGGATTAATTTGACTGTTGTTGCGGTTTAAATGCGCGAGGTGCGCTAAAACAATTGGGCACAGCAAGCTTCATATTACGGCTCAATTGCGGCTTTCAGGCGATCACCTGAGCACACTGCTACTTCATATCTTGCGAACTGCACTCTCGCGACCAGCGTTCCCCGGGGCAAGTCAACTCCTCTCTTTCGATAGTCGTCCTGAACAAAGGCGCATGCCATTGCTCTTACCAAGCGCCGCTGAATCAGAGATGCCTGCTCAGAATGCAACACCAGAGGTATTTTCTTTTCAATGCTTCCGACGCTTGTGAGCCATCCCGAGAATTCAGGCGACCTGCCTTTGCTCAACTACGGTCCCGGTTGTTGTGAGTGTTCACACTTCGCGCAATAAAAGGGCATTCACTGCGGAAAGGACTCGCTCATTGCGTCGACTGCAAAGCAGATTGAAAATGCGCTGACGTCAAAGATGGATCGGATCGAGTTGGCCCGATTTGCAATGCGCAGCTCAGTTTGGAGCGAGAGTTACCTATGAATGCACGTGTCCAGCGAAGTCGATTACCGGCGGCTATCGCGTCCAGACTTGTGGTACCGCTTGTGGCAGCGCCGATGTTCTTCGTGTCGGGGATGGAGCTTGTGACCACTGTCTGCCGGTCTGGTGCGATCGGCGCCTTCCCCACTGTGAATGCTCGATCGGTTGAGAAGCTCGATAACTGGCTAACTCGAATCGACCATGATCAGGCTCAGCTAGACCGGCCGGCAGCCCCCCATTGTCCAAACTTGATCGTACGACACCCGCGAATAAAGGATGATCTTGCCTGTCTCATTCGTCACAAGGTGGAAATTGTGATAACCAGCATGGGATCGCCCAGCTTGGTGACCGACGCCTTGCACGAAATCGGCTGTTTGGTGCTCGCCGCCGTTCCGTCGCTCCGCCATGCTGAAAAGGCGATCCGGGCCGGTGCTGACGGCTTGGTTTTGCTTACCGCGGGAGCGGGAGGCCATACCGGCTGGGCGAATCCGTTTGCGTTCGTGAGGGCCGTTCGTGCCGCGTTCGACGGTCCTATTATCCTTGCGGGTGGCATAAGCGATGGAATTGCCCTTGCGGCAGCACGTTTGCTTGGCTGTGATCTCGGGTACATGGGGACTCGCTTCATCGCAACACGAGAGAGTATGGCAAGCCCTTCCTACCGCGAAATGTTAGTCGCCAGTACGCTGGACGACGTGGTCTTGACCAAAGCCTTTACGGGATTAGAAGTTAGTATGCTAAGGCCGTCGATCGTAGCCGCAGGTCTGGACCCTTCTAAACTCGACGAAACCATCTCCCAGCCACGTGCCGCGCAGATATATGGCGGGAACGATTCGAGCGAAGGGCCACGGCGCTGGGTTGATATCTGGAGTGCAGGTCACTCCGTTTCTGGGGTGAGCTCGATCGTTAGCGCGGCTGAACTGATACGAGAGATCGCCGAACAGTACAACGAGGCTGTACTAGATGCGATTCCGCAAATACGATAGATAATGCGGCCTCTCTACTTCGGTCATCATGCTGTGGAGCGAGCCGTGCGCGTTGTCATTGGATAGATTAGGTAGTCGTCCGTTAAGAAGCCGAATTGAGCGGGACTGGAGATGCAAGCGTATGCGATAGCTGGATCATGAAGAGGCACAAGAGTTCTCTGAGCCAGGCGAGGATACGGCGGAAGTTGTGTCCGACTGCTGAGAGCACGACGTTAACGGCGTCGCCGGCGCGGCCTTTGAGATAGCAGCGGCCAAGGTGACCTTCGGCCTTCAGATGTCCGATGATGGGCTCGATGGCGGAGCGGCGCCGGAGCTCGCGCTTGATGGCGCCGAACACGCCGCGCTTCTGGCCCGAAATGAAGACGCGACGGGGATTTTGCGTGTCGTGGCCGCGATATCCCTTGTCGACATAGGCCCGCTCGATCGGACAGCCGGTGAGCGCCTCGGTGCGGTCGATGACGTCCCGCAGGGTATGACCGTCGTAGGGATTATCGGGCAGCGACCTGGCGTGCAGTACGAACAGGCCACCGGGCGCCCGGCGGCTGTTGGTGACGATGGAGGCCTTCACGCCGAACTCGTAAGGCGCGGCGGCCTTGCCTTTGCCGATGCATTCCGCCTCCGGGGCATGGAAGGAATAAAGCTTCCAGCCGCGCTGGCGCTGCTGCTGGGAGCGGATTTGCACGGCCCGGCCAAGCGGGAGGGCGAATGCCTCCTCCAGTGCCGGCTGGCCCTCGATCCTGCGGCGGGTGTCGCGGATGATCAGGCCGAGCCGGCTGCGCAGAATGCGCAACTGCCGCTGATACCGGACGCGCACCGCGAAGGCTGTTGACATGGTGGACGCTGACGCGTTGACCACATGCCCACAGCAACGGCAGCAGACAGAGTCTCTAGCAGCATGATAGAAAGTGATCAGGAGCGGTCAGCTTCCGAACTACCAAACCGGCTCAGGTGGTCCCGCTCCGCGGGTCCATTTTACGGATCGTATCGGTGGCGACCTGCGTCTAGCGCGCTGTCGACGACAAATTATTGTGCCCGAGCAAGACCTGGATGATCCGGATATCGGTTCCGTTCTCGAGAAGATGCGTCGCTAAGCTGTGGCGCAGCGTGTGGAGCGTGACGCGCTTGGTCAGGCCCGCAGCGTTCACCGCCGACCGACAGGCGGCGTGCAACACGGTCTGATCGATCGGATGATCTTCGTCATGACCAGGGAACAGATAAAGCCGCGGCCGGGCGAGCCGCCAGTAGGTGCGCAGGATGCCCAGCAGCTGGGGCGACAGCATCACGTTGCGATCCTTCGCGCCCTTGCCGTGGCGCACCTGGATGACGCCGCGGGCGCTGTCGATGTCTTCGATCCGCAGTCCCGCGACTTCGGAGGCCCTGAGTCGGGCCGCATAGGCCGTGGTGAGCGCGTCGCGGCTCTTCAGGCTGGACACAGCCTCGAGGAACTGAACCACTTCGTTGGCGCTGAGAACGACCGGCAGCTTGCGCGGTTCTCGCGCATAGGGATGCGCTCCGGGATGAGCGCCTCGCCGAGCGTGGCGCCGTAGAAAAACCGCAGCGCACGGACGATCTGGTTCAGCGCTGGCCATGAGATGCCGGTCGAGACCAGATGCACCTGGAAGGCGCGGACGTCTTCCAGCTCTAACCGGTCAGGCGATCGGCCGAAATAGCGGCTGAACTTCGAAACCGCGCTGATGTAGGATCGCTGCGTCGCCGGCGACAGATTGCGGAGTGTCATGTCCTCGATCATGCGGCGGCGAAGAGGGCTCAAATGCTCAAATCGGTCATCTCAAACCGCGGCAGCGGCTTCGTTCAATCCACAAACGGAAATTGCAAGGTTTGGGGGCCTCAAGCCCCCAATCCCTACAATCTCAAATGCCACCGCAACCGAAAACTGAATCCTGCTCAATCGCTTAGAGCCTTGTTCACGGACGACTCCTTTCCGAAGAGCCACTGGTCCAACTGGGGGGCGATCGTTGGATCGAGCAAGCTGCGCTTTGCCATCCAGTCCTCGTTGAAAATCGTGCTCAGATATTTCTCGCCCCCATCGGCGACCAGTGTTACGACAGTACCGGTGAGCTTGCCTGCGGCGATGAATTCCAGAGCTTTGTAGATAGCTCCGCCGGAAGACCCACCGACTAAAAGTCCTTTGCGCCTAGCGATGTAACGCGCGGTCTCGAAAGCTTGAGTATCGGTCACCTGTACGCCCTCATCGATGCATCCATAGTCCAGGACTTTGCCGACCGCGTCACCCGCGGGCATGCCAGTGCCGGACTGGTAATAGGCATGCGCGGGTTTTCCGAAAATGATGGATCCAGCCGGCTCCACACCGATCGTGCGCACCGTCTCTTTGTAGCGCTTGAGCCGTTGCGCAATACCGCTCATTGACCCGCCGGTCCCAACGCATCCGACAAACGCGTCGATGCCGTTGGGAAGTTGAGAGATCAGCTCATCAACGAGAGCGGCGTAGCCTTCCGGATTTGCGGGATTGTCAGATTGGTTCATGAACAGTGCGCCGCTAAGATCTGCGGCGAGCTGTGCCGCTAGGCGCTGCCTCTCGACAACGGCGACTTCGTTTTCAGCAAACTCGCCTTCGACGTAGCGGATTTCGGCGCCGAGGGCCTGCATCATCCGGACTTTGTCGGGTGCCGCATGGTGGTCGACCACGGCGATGAAGCGCAGGCCAAAGTCCAACGCGGACAGAGCCAAGCCTATACCGGTATTACCAGAAGAAGATTCAACAATGGTGCCGCCTGGAGCGAGGCGCCCATCCTTCAGTGCAGCCACAACCATGCTTCGCGCCATGCGGTCCTTCATCGAGCCGCCGGGATTGTTTTTTTCGATTTTTAGCATCAAACGGGTGTCCCGGTTGGGAATATCAATCGACATTACCGGCGTCCGCCCGATCAACTGCGTTATGGTCTGGTGCAGCATAGCGTGCCTCTCCTCCTGCTTTGTAATGAGTGGAACGACCCTTGTGCTGCTCTCCACGCCACAGCGGGCGGGCCGGGGCCAGTGGTGGAATTTTGTTTCGAGGTGACCCAACTGCCGCCGCGATAGGCTGGTTCTAGTCAGTAGCTTGCTCGGCGCGGATGCGCTGCACCGCATATTCCATCGTGCCCTTCACGCATTGCACGGAGGAGGAGATGCCGAGGATGCCGCGGATGGACGGCATAGCGACGCTGCGGCGCGGGCGGAAATCCGTAATCTGCTGCTGAGAACGCCCTCATCCAAGCAGGCACCGCCGGTCGCGCCGGCAATGTAGGCTCGCTGAGATTTGGGTGCCTGGAATGCCTTGCCAACACAAGGGTCAAAAGGAACACAATGATCACACTTATCCTCCCAAACCGATCTTGCGTTCAAGAATGTTTTGAGGGCCGCTTGGGCCGAAGTGAGTCGCGCCCGTATCCCGAAACCCCGACTTCAGGTAAACAGCTCTAGCTGTCTCATTGCGTACATTGACGCCAAGCATGAGACTGTTAACAGATGGACGGTTTGTAGCGACCCATCGAGCGGCAAGTTTGATCGCTGCCCTACCATATCCATTGCCCTGGCATGCTCGGTCCACGCAAAGGCTGTGCAAAGTCATCGCGTTTGGGAGGGCCCATTCAGGCAACGCTGCCCCTTCTCGGAGAACAAAAAAGCCGACGATCTCATCGCTGGCGACGATTGAGAAGGCGTGCGCAAGGCCAGCCCATGAGTTATTTTGAAGTTCGGAGAAGACCAACTCCAGTGAGTCCACAAAGTCTTCTTGCTCTGGCTCTATCTTTAGATGGGCCACCACCGCGTAATCAAAACGAGACAAGCTTTTCAGCGCCGCGCGCATACTAAGTCTCCGTATCAGCCGCCGTTTTGCCCTTTGGCGAAAAGGGAGAGAATGATATCTCGCTCGAGACATGATTATCGTTGTAGCTCGTTGGGTTCTGACGGCAGGCTCTCAAAACTCGTGCCAATTGACGCAGTCCAATGAATGTCCATTTATAGTATTAATTTCAAAGGCTTACATCATGGCGGGAAGAGGCGAGGCGCTGAGAGCATATGTCGCGGACTCGACAAACCTAACAGACAATTGTCTGCCATTTCCACGATGCGGTACCCCTCGTGCCTCGCTGGGTGAGAGCTTGTCGCCCACTCTCGGGTTCAATTCCGACGCGCCAGGTCTAGTTCTGCCCGTGCCGTCAACATTCAGTCATGCAGCGGGCTTGGCATTAGTGTGATCTCCCAACTGTGACTACTCAACTATCAGGCTACCGTTCAGGCGCTCCCGTTTCACGACCAGAAAGCCGGCATTGTGCGAACCTCACCGGGCCAGCAAAGCTTGCCGCCTTTAGGACAAGCAGTCGCGCATCTTCGCGGTGCTCGCGTCAAGCGCTCAATAGCCTCGTCGCAGATCAACCAAATTCTTCAGCGGCAGTCCTTTAAGGTAGCGTTCGATGTTGTCTGCAACAATTTCAAACGCTCGCTCCACATAGTCTGTGACGATTCCTGAAATATGTGGCGTTACAATCACGTTTGCCATGCCCCACAGCGGGCTATCCTGCGGCAGCGGCTCGCGCTCGAACACGTCGAGCATCGCGCCTGCGAGTGTGCCCGCCTGTAGGGCGCCAATCAATTCGGACTCCACGACGACGCTGCCCCGGGCGATGTTGATCAAGAATGCATCACGTCGCATACATGCGATCTCGTCGGCACCGATAAGACCGGCTGTCTCCGGCGTAGCTGGCACGGACAGAACCACGAAATCGCAGAGCGGCAGTAAACCCTTCAGCTCATCGGAGCCGAACAACCGGTCGATACCTTCGACCGGGACTGAAATATCCCGCTTCGCACCCAAAACAGTCATCCCCGCGCTCTTCGCGCGCCGAGCGATCGTCGTCCCGATCGAACCCAACCCGACAACGCCAAGCGTTTTGTCGGCCAGTGGCGTTACCGATCGAAAGTTCCATTTGCGGTCCGCCTGCTCGCTCAGAAGTTTGCGAAAATCCCAATTCAGCATCGTCACGCCGCCCATGACGTAATCCGCAATTAAGCCGCCATGCATCCCACGAGCATTGGTCACGATTATGTCGTCCGCTCTGTCACGGATCGGTAACATGGAATCAACACCCGCGCTAAGGGATTGGAACCAACGCAGTTTCGTTGCCCGGTCGAACAATTCGACTGGGAATTGATAAGCAAGCAACGCGTGCGCCTCACCTATGTATCGCTCTAGCCGATCAGAATCCGGCGCCACAATGACTCGGACTTGCGGAAAACGTTCACCCAACACTCGCGCATAAGCTTCGGCCTCAGGGTGGTTGATGACAATGGTGAAGGGGGGGCTTTCAATCGTCATGTTACCTTCATGGCTATGCGTTGGCGGATGTCTCGACACCAATTCTTGTTCGGCCAAGACACCCTCCTGGTGAATCGGAGCGAAGATCTGCACAAACCGATGCATAGGGCCGAAGGTATGTGCGCCTTCGTGGGCTCGGCGAAGCGCCTGGGACTCGCGTCAGCAAATGCCGTTCCAGACCCGCGGAATTTAGCGAAATTAAAATTGGAAATTCTTTGATGGGGCGCCGCCACTGTCCGAAATTCTGCGTCCTTGCATTGATTCCACAGAATTTGCTCACACTTCGGCCTTGCCGCGGGATAGTCAGCAGTACAAGCCCCTGAAATATTTCCCTATGCTGGGTCAACGCGGAGCATCGTTCAGCCTAACAACACATCATGATGATCGCCTTTCGGACGGTGGATGGGAGGGAATGGAGTGGCGGATGATGATCCTGTCGGGCTTCCTTCACAAGGCGCAGCACGCGTCGGCGTTCGATTAAAACGAGCGCGCCGACGGACGAGCGCAAGCGGTCGGGGAAGCTCGTCACGAAATCGGCGAGACGCAGACAAACTTCCTGCCCCTCGATTGGTCTTCGATTGCTTGCAGCTTCGGCCGATGCCCCTCAGTCAGGCCGGGAAGGTCGTCAAACACTAGTATCTGCAGCGAGCAGCTAGGACCCGCGCCGATTCCGATGGGTAGGATTGTTAATGACTCGGTTGCCCGCGCCGCGCTTTCCAAGACCAACGAGAAACAACCTGATTCCTGCAGGCGAAAGACGTCCTCGAGCAGGCGCAAGACATCATCCGCCCTGCGGCCCTGCACCTTGACCCGCTATGGCGTTGACGCTTTGCGGGGCGAGGCCGAGATGGCCCATCACTGGGATCTCGCAATCGACCTGGAAACGCACCATTTCGATCCGCTTGCGCCCTGCCTTGAGCTTCACGGCAGCCGCGCCCCGCTGCAGAACTGGCATGACGGATCGTGTCCTCAATGCCGAGGTGAAAGCTGAGAAAGCGCATATCGGCGACGAGCAACGCGCGCGGCTTGGTACGAGCGACCGCTTCCACGTGGTGGTTCATCACCGCCATACTGATTGGCAACGTATTATCGAAACCGAGGGCAGACATTGCCGACGCTGTCGGACGACGAGCATCATCTCGACCACCGGATCAGCGATGTGAGCCGTCGCCGCGTCATAAGTGGTCGTCATCAAGCAGAGGGCCTTCCGCTTTCCAACGCGTCAGCAGGAATGGTCACCTGAGTGGCCGGCTATTCGGATATGTGATTCGGATATGTGACTCATCGCACGCATCCTGACATCCGGATTCTAGTTTAGTCTGCACTGGCGGTGCGAAGCGGCATGGGTTCGGCTCGCCCGCATCTCCCACTATCGCTTAAGTGATAGCGCCCGGCTCCGTCGCGATTCACCGAACAGGTCGACACATCGACGATCCGGTCGTCGGGGTTAAAGACGAGGGCCTTCGACTTCAGGTGTTCAAACCGCACAGGATGATCTGGCGTATAGCTGATGTGCGTCCAATCGCACCATTAACGACAAAATAGCGCGAGCCGGGTTGGTAGCAAGGCGAAATCACCGCCGACATCTTCGCGTTCCTCACCTGCGAACCGATCGCCGAGGTGGTACGCATCCATTCAAACCGCGAGCGAAGAGGCCGGTATCAAACCTGGTGGCACGTCTTGGCTTGCTGACCGCCCGACGTTGCTGCTGGCTTTCAAGCCATCGTCCGCCTCGTTCGCAATAAGCTTCATAGACCTCGGTTCCCCGTTAGCCGCCACTTGGTAGAAGTAGAGCGCGCAACGAGAACGGCTCCGCGGCCGGGACGGAGCGTCAGCTCTCCAGCTAATCCAACTTCAGCACCTCGCCGGAAGTTGTGTTCGATCAGTATTGGAGGGGCAAGCGCTTGCGCTGCGGCGATTAGTCAGCGCCATTGGCAAGCGGCGAAGAAATACCGCGGCGGCGGCAGGCGGCCTCGATCGTATTCCTGAGCAGGCACGCGATGGTCATCGGACCCACTCCGCCCGGAACTGGTGTCAGCGCGCCGGCGACGCTGCGCGCACCTTCGAAATCCACATCGCCGACCAATTGCTGCTTGCCGTCGCGTTCAATGCGATTGATGCCGACGTCGATGACGATTGCACCGGGTTTGATCCAATCGCCACGAATGAACCCTGCCCGTCCGGCCGCGGCAACCAGAATGTCCGCACCACAACACACCAAAGGAAGATCCTTGGTCCTGGAGTGCGCTATGGTAACCGTACAGTTTTCTCGTAACAGGAGTTGTGCCAGCGGCTTCCCGACTATGTTTGAACGGCCGACGACGACTGCGGAAAGCCCGGCAAGATCCTTACGGACGCCCTTGATCAAAAGCATACATCCGAGTGGCGTGCATGCGACCAAAGCGGGTGCGCCGAGCGACAGGTTGCCGACATTGATAGGATGGAAACCGTCCACGTCCTTTGCCGGATCGATGGCGGCAGTCACTTTCTGGGCATCAATGTGAGGGGGTAGCGGCAGTTGAACGAGAATGCCGTCAACGTCTTCGGCCGCGTTCAGGCGCTTGATCAACGCCAGGAGATCACTTTCACTGGTTGAGGCGGGCAGCTCGTGATGGAACGATCGCAATCCCGCTTCGACCGACCTGCGCACCTTGTTGCGAACGTAAACCGAGCTTGCAGGATCATCGCCAACGAGCACAACGGCAAGACCAGGGGTCGCCCCCCGTTCCACGAGAGTTTCGACGGCACTGCACAACTCGTCGTGAAGCTGCCTCGCAGCGTTAACGCCGTTGATCAGCACTGCGCTCATCTCCCGTTTGCCCGTATCGTGATGCTCATCGAAAGACCACCGTGCGATCGCCGTTCAACAGGACCCGGTTCTCGGCGTGAAACTTGACGGCTCGCGTCAATACTGCGGCCTCCACATCTCGTCCGACCGCCGAGAGTTCCTCGGGCGTGAGGGAATGATCAACGCGTAAGACGTCTTGCTCGATGATCGGCCCCTCATCCAGGTCCGCGGTGACATAGTGGGCTGTCGCGCCGATCAACTTGACACCCCTTAACTGGGCTTGATGATACGGACGCGCTCCCTTGAAGCTCGGCAGGAACGAGTGATGGATATTGATGACCCGTCCGGACATCTTCTGACAGAGCCCATCCGACAAAATCTGCATGTATCGGGCCAAGACAATCAAATCGATGCGTTCCTGCTCGACCCGCTCCATTAGCTTTGCTTCCTGGACGAGCTTTGTGTCGGCAGTGATCGGCAGATGATGGAAAGGAATGTCGTAGGACGCGGCGAGGCGATAGAAGTCCTTATGATTTGAAACGATCAACGGAATTTCGAGATCGAGCATTCCCGTGGAATATTTAAACAGAAGGTCGTTTAGGCAGTGTCCGGCGCGGGAGACCATAATCATGACCCGTGGCTTCGAACTGGAATCATGCAATTGCCACGTCATGTCAAATGACTTTCCGACTTCGGAAAACTCCGACTGCAAGCGTGAGATTGCGATTTTATCCAGCGCGTCGAATGAAATGCGCATGAACAGTTTTCCGACGCTGCGATCGGAGAATTGAGCGCTGTCTCGGATATTGCATCCATGGCTCGTGAGGAAGCCAGAGACAGCGTGAACAATGCCGATCCGCTCCGGACAGGAGAATGTCAAGACAAAGTCGGGCCGATTGATTTGTTCCTTCAATCCCGGGACAGGCGAACTCTGTGCAAAGGGGCTGGTGGATATGATGCTAATTTTAGACATGACACTTACCGATCAGGAAGCCGACGCAGACAGGGCCCCAGCACCTTCGACGTCCTTCACCCGATTGTTGGCGGGATCATAGAACGCGCGTAGCGAAGCACGGGCGGGCACACGCACGCCTGCGACCTCGACCTCCAATTTGCCGCCCTGCAAATAAGCCGCATCGACTCCTCCGCCGTCGGGGTTCTCGACATAGCCCAGACCAAGAGAGGCTCCGATGCTGTGACCGTACATGCCGGACGTCACGCGTCCTACGAGCCGACCATCGTGCCAAATTGGTTCATTGTGGTAGAGCAGCGGCGCGGGATCCTCTAGAGCAATGTGGACCATCTTGCGCTTGGGCCCGGCTTCCTTCTGACGCAGCAAGGCATCGCGCCCAATAAATCCTTGCGGCTTCGACCAAGCGACGGCGAAGCCGAGCCCGGCCTCCAGCGGGGTATCTTCGTCCGTGATGTCGTGTCCCCAGTGCCGGTACCCCTTCTCCATTCGCAATGAATTCATCGCGTGATAGCCGGCGAGGCGCATGTCGAATGAAGCACCCTCTTCCAGAAGAACGTCGAATACGCCCTGGACGAACTCGGTCGGAACGTACAATTCCCATCCCAGTTCGCCGACATAGGTAATGCGGCTTGCCCGCACCTTGGCATAACCAAGATCGATGACCTTCGAGGTCGCGAATGGAAATGCACCGTTCGACAGATCGGCATCCGTCAGCTTGCTCAACAAACTCCTGGACTTCGGACCCATCACACCGAGGACCGAGTAAGCCGAACTAACGTCGACGGCCACCGCCCGGGCACCTTCCGGAATGTTGCGGTTCAACCAGGCCAAGTCCCTGACCTGCGTGGCGACGGCGGTTACGATGAGGAAGCGCTTTTCGCTTTCGCGGGTGATCGTCAGATCCGCCTCGATGCCACCACGCTCATTGAGCCACTGAGTGTATACGATGCGCCCGACCGGAACCGAGACGTTATTCGCACAGATCCTATTGAGAATGTGCTCGGCGTCCTCGCCCTCGAACACGAGTTTGGCGAAGGACGATTGATCGAATAGCCCGACGCTCTCGCGCACCGCGAGATGCTCCTCGGCGGAATAGTCGAACCAATTTTGCCGCCCGAAGCTATATTCGTACTTGGCTTCGTGCCCCTTTGGCGCATACCAATTGGGTCGTTCGAAGCCCGCGACCTCACCGAAGCAGGCCCCCCGCGAGAGCAAGCGATCGTGGAGTGCGGAACGTCGGACACCTCTCGCTGTCTCCGGCTGCCGGAACGGCCAGTGCATTGCGTACAGCAAGCCGAGCGACTCGACCGTTCGATCGCGGAGATAGCGACGGTTCGATTGGAACGGCATCACGCGTCGTATATCGACGTCCCACAGGTCCATCGGCGGGTGACCATCGACGATCCAATCGGCAAGCACCTTGCCTGCTCCACCCGCAGAACGTATACCAATGGAATTGAAGCCCGCCGCCACGAACAGATTTCGTACCTCCGGCGTCTCGCCAAGCATATAGCGATCGTCCGGGGTAAAACTCTCCGGTCCGTTGAAGAACAACTGGATTCCCGTCTTCGCCAGCATCGGAACGCGACGGATCGCCCCCTCAAGCAGCGGCTCGATGTGATTGAGATCATCCGGCAGCGTATCGAACTCGAAACTCTCGGGTATCCCCTCCATCCCCCAAGGCTTCGCAACGGGTTCGAACCAGCCGACCAGCAGCTTGCCGGCATCTTCCTTAAAATAGGTGCAAGCATCGGCATCACGCAACACGGGAAGATGCCTTTTGATCTCGGGCAGCGGCTCGGTGACAATATAGAAGTGCTCGGCCGCGTGAAGCGGGATGGTCGTACCCGCGCTTGCACCGAGGTCCCGCGCCCACATGCCCGCGCAATTGACCACAAATTCGGCGGCGATTTCGCCGTCCTTCGTGCGAACACCGACCGCGCGACCATTTTCGATCACGATCTCGGTTACAGCGGTGCCCTCAAATATCTTCGCCCCACGAAGCTTGGCGCCCCTCGCGAGCGCGTGCGTCGTGTCCACCGGATTGGTCTGCCCATCCTTGGGAAGATGAACCGCACCCACAAGATCTTCGGTTGCCATTGACGGCCAAAGATCGCCCGCCTCCTTCGCCGTGAGGACGTTTACCTCCAACCCAAAACAACGAGCCATTGACGCTCCGCGCTTCAACTCCTCGAAGCGCTCCTGATGTGTCGCAATTGCCAGTGACCCGATCTGGCGGTAGCCAGTGTTTTGACCCGACTCTCGTTCGAGCTGCCCATAGAGTTCGGTCGTATATTGGGCCAACCGCGTCAGATTGTGGGTTGCCCCGAGCTGACCCACCAAACCGGCCGCATGCCATGTCGTTCCGGAGGTGAGTTGCTTACGTTCAAGCAGCACGACATCGGTCCAACCGCGAAGAGTCAGATGGTAGGCCAGACTGCAACCCATGATACCGCCGCCAACAATGACGACCTGAGCCGACTTTGGAAGATCCGTCATACCTAAAGCTCCAACGACCATTCGTGAAATCCTGTATCAGTTTTTCACAAATGTGAATATTAATTTCATACTTGCGGGTGTTTTTTTCCAAATCGTCCCTTATAAAGAATCAGCGCCGTTCAGGCGGCCGTATTGCTCGCGTTCCAGCGATTGAGCCGCGATTGACGTCAGAAAGCGGCTTGCTTGACGAGGCTGCAGGGGCGGCTTGTCCTGACAGCAACGCGCCCCGCTTGAGGACCAGAGACGATGGCGACTAGATCGATACGCGCAGCTGATGAATGGGCGGCCTCTGAAGCGAAAGGTGACTTGGATCTGGAGGCCGCCGTCGGAGGACAGATTCGCGAGTTACGCAAGCTCAAGAAGCTGACACTGGCCCAGCTTGCTCAAGCCGCCGACATTTCGGTCGGCTACTTGAGTCAGCTCGAACGAAACCAATCGAAGCTGCCGATCGGGGTATTAAAAAAGCTGAGCGACGTTCTCGGCGTGCACATGAACTGGTTCTTCAACGGCAATATGCAGGCGACGGCCGACGAACGGGACGTCGTCGTTCGCAAGGCGCACCGCCGCCGATTAACCTTCACCGGCCTCGGGATCGTCGAGGAGCTTCTCTCTCCCAATCTCGCCGGCCCGCTAGAACTGCTCATGAGTACAATTGAGCCGGGCGCCGACAGCGGGGAATACAGCCATGACGGCGATGAGGCGGGGGTGCTAGTCGCGGGGCAACTGGACCTGTGGGTCGACGGCAAGCTGTTTCAGCTCGAGGAAGGAGACAGCTTCTCCTTTAGCAGCACTTCGCAACATCGCTGCGCGAACCCTGGGACGGTGCCTGCTAAAGTCGTGTGGGTGATCACTCCACCGCACTACTAGCAAGGCTCAGCGTTTCGAAAGCGAGACTCATCAAAAGGTCGCTTAGACCGAATGCACGATATGCAAAGTGATTGAAAACCCGCGGGCGTGTACTAATCGAGCAAGAGAAACGGCGTACCGATGGCTCGTCATGACTTAATCACTTGGCGTCCTTGGGACGGTGGTGGTGCAACGATCGTGGATCCATTCCCGAGAGACCGGATCGCACGATAAATAGCTAGGAGCCGGCCGCAACAGAAATCAATACGTCGAACGGCTTGCGATCGGCACCGTGAAGAACCCCATGCCAATTGAAGTGTAGACTCGCGCGCGCAGCGAGCCTCCCCTTCTGGCGCGCTCTTTCGGTTAGCGATGGCGATGCTCTGCTTGTGATCGCGACGAGTGCCGGGCCCTCGTAATTGTTTGGCACAGTCCGAGGCATGCCCCCGTGTCATCTCAACCAGTTCGCAGTTGGTGACGAGCCCCTCGCCATTGCTTTTGTTGTTTTGGGTCCAAAGCAGCGCCCGCATGTTTTCGGGGCTACCAAGCATCACATCATGAAATTACTTCCTGAATATTCACGTTGACAGAATTGTTGAGACTATTTATTCAGACGGTAGTCTTGTCATTGCGAATTCCAGTGCTCACCTAGCCACGCGCACTTCGCACAGCAAAGTGTGGTGGGCGACGGAGCGTAACCGTTGCCGCAGGCTCCGAGGATATGCCGCGATGTTGCTTTTCGCCCAGGAGCAACAATTACCGGTTACGATCGTGTCCGGCTTTTTGGGTGCTGGCAAGACGACTCTTCTGAACAACATACTGCAGCACACCCGGCAGCGGCTGGCTGTTCTCGTCAACGATTTTGCCGCGCTCAATATCGATGTGAAGCTCGTTTCATCGCAGAGCGACTCCATCATTTCTCTCACAAATGGATGTGTTTGCTGCAGCATCAAGGATGATCTCTTAAGTTCAATTCTGTCTATCGCGTCTTCCGAGCCGGGGTTTGACGGAATTTTGCTCGAGACGAGTGGCGTGTCGAATCCGATGGCTATCGCCGATGCATTTATGCAGCCGGCGGTATCCCGCCGACTGAAGGTTGATCGTACGATTTGCGTTCTCGACGTCGAGAATTTTCCGAGGCTCAACTTCGAAAACACTGAGTTGGCGATCGATCAGGCCGCGGTCGCTGACTACGTGTTGCTCAACAAGACCGACCTGGTGACGCCAGGAGCCGTCGACGAAGTTATCGCGACACTCCGCGGCGCGTTGCCGATGATGAGAATTATAAAAACGCGCAATGCCGTCCTTCCGGCGTTCATGTTGCTCTCTGATCCCGATGTTGAGGCGCGCCACCAGCTTCGTTCGGCTCGTAAGACGACGTTTCGCTGTGACCAAGCCGAAAGTCCATGCCGCAATCGAGCCTGTGCCGACTGTAGCGGGACCTACATGACTCGCGATCACTCCGGCACGTTTGAGAGCTGGTCCTGGTCAGGAAATGTCGGCAGCCAAGCCAACTTCGCTGCGATCGTAAAGGCTCTTCCTGCGTCGATCCTGCGCGCAAAGGGTATCGTTCGATTCTCGGATTTGGCGAATCAGAGCGGCGTTTTCCAGCTGATCGGCAAGCGCTCGACAGTCGATCTACGCCTTTCATCCTCGGGCGATCAGAGAAGCGAGCTCGTTTTCATAGGAATGCGCGGCGAACTGCCAACCGGCAGACTCACCGAAATCTTTGAACGGCAGATCAACAGCGCTTGACGCCTGGAATCAGGCAGGAGGAGCACAGATGGGTGCAGACACGATTTTTCACGGCGGCCCGATCGTCACGATGGATCGCGACCAGATGCAAGTTGAAGCGGTCGCGATATCTAATGGAAAAATACTGGCCGTTGGACCTTGGGAAGCCGTAAGCAGCTACCGTAATTCCGAAACCACCATGGTCGATCTCGATGGGCGCACGATGCTGCCTGGCTTCGTCGAAGCACATGGCCATCCTCTGCTCAGCGCTCTTTGTTGGGGCGATCCGGTGGTGGATATTCGATCAGTGCACACGCCTACCTACGAGGCGGCACTCGCCAAGATCAGAAGAAGAGTTAGCAAGGCAAAGGAAGGAGATTTCCTTTGGTTCCTCGGCCTTGACGCCCAGCTCCACGTGGGCGCCAAAGAGCCTAGCAAAGCAGAGCTCGACGAACTTTCACCCACGATTCCGATCGCCGTGCAGGTGTCGAACATGCACGGAATATTTCTTAATACCGCGGCCCTTAAGGCGCTTAAAATTACACGAGCAACTCCGGTCGTTCCTGGGGGGCATGTTCGTTACGACGAGAATGGTGAACCATGGAAATTTGAGGAGCGCTCGCGCGACTATATCGTCGAGAGTTTCTACGCGATCTGTGGCGAGCAGCGAGGGATCGACTCGTTACGGGATTGGCTGTGGAAGTTCTCAAAGTCTGGATATACAACCAGCTCGGAAATGGGACTGACGCCAATGACCAGTGTCTTCTACAAGAAGACTCTGGAGCGCGAGCAAATGCCCATTCGGGTCTTTTGCTATCAGAGAGCCGTTCCCGGAGGAATCGAGACGATTCCCTTTGAGGGAGGAAACGATCGGTTTGCCATGACTGGCATCAAGATGTGGGGTGATGGGTCCGTCCTCATGGGGAACGTCTGGTTGACGAAGCCATACCTCAACAACGAAATCACCCTTACGAGCATGGGTCTTCCGCGCGATAGCGTCGGCCATATGAACTACAAGCCCGAAGAGCTGAAGCGAATAATCAGGGCTTACGCGGCCCGCGGGCATCAAATGTCGGTCCATACGCATGGCGATCGCACGATCGACGCGGTTCTGGATGCGTACGAGGTGGCGCTCAAAGACTTTCCCGAAGCAAAGCGTCCATTTCGGCTCGAGCATTGCGGAACGTTGCGCGAAGACCAAATAGACCGCTGCAACAAGCTGGGCGTCGTCTGCAGCTTCTTCTTGCCTTACCTGTATTATTGGGGCGAAGCACTCCGCGACGCGCTCCTTGGACCGGAAGCGGCCGCAAAGTTTGTGCCAGCCGGGAGCGCAGTCCGAAAGGGGATGCGGAGTTCGCTCCACTGCGATCCACCAATGACTTGGCCGCATGCGCTTCTTTGCCTACATCTAGCGACAACTCGTCGAAGCCGGGCCGGAAACGTCATTGGTCCGGATCAGATCATGGACATCGACTCGGCCCTCCGCTCCGTGACAATCGACGCCGCCTTCCACCTCAGAAAGCACAACGAAATCGGGAGCATTGAGGTCGGCAAATATGCAGATTTCGTGCTCCTCGATAAGAACCCACGTACCGTCGATCCCGAGCACGTGCTCGATCTCAAGGTCCTCGGCACGTATGTCGAGGGAGAACGAATTTGGGAGTGCTCGGCCCATGAAGCGACGACCGGACGCGAAGCGGCATAGCGCGGGCGACGCAAGTCTCAAGAATGCATGTCCGCTTCGCGGGGACTCCGTGGGCGCCATTGCCTCATCTCGTCGTTAACTGCGAGTCCTCGTGTGATGGAGCTGAGCATGCATGCCATGCCGCGACGACGCCGAACACGCGAGGCTCCACCAAGGGCGGTAAGAGGTCGGTCGCTGGGTTGGCGGCCGAGCTCGCGGTCGGCGAGACCACGATGCGGCGTTGGCGCGGCCGGGGCGCCGTCGCCGACTAGCCGCATGCGCCAAAGACCCCGCGAACCAGTTTGAAGGCGGTCGAAGAGTCGCAGGTCCGCAACTCCGGCTATTCTGCGCCGACAGGTTGTTCTGCACCGATCTTCCTTGTGGTTCAGCCCCGACGCGTGAGAACTCCGTCGGAGTTTCCGATATTTTCTGCCGGATGAGGCCGCCGATGAGGCGGCAATCGCGTCCGTGCTTTGCCAAATCTGAAGATTCCATTGCGGAGTTCGCCGCCACAGCATCGTCGGATCGGCTCTTCCGCCGATTGCCATCTCCAGCATTCGCACGCGCGGTGCCCTGCACCCATCAAGGCAACGCAATCGGTCGCGTCAAGGCGCCTTCGCGCCTCAGCTTCCCTACCCAGGTGTGGCAACCCCGCTGTCGATCAATTCCAGCGCCAGGCGCGGCGGGGCGGCTGCAATCCAGCGCTGATGGATGAACTTCGCCCAAAAACCCTGCGGCCCGAATGTATCTTGCCTTGTCCGCGGGTTCGCTATGCCAGCGCGAGCCGTGGAGAGCGGGCCAACGATGGATTTCCGGCGTGGCCGGACGTCCTTAGAGCGAACGTCAGGAATTCGGGAGGGAGAAACTGAGGCATGGCGCAGAAGTTCGCGATGATGACGCACGAGATGAACACGGTCTCGCCGCCGCCCACGCCAATCGAGGCCCTTTTGCGCGTGGTACTCCTGTGATCGGCGGCGACGACCTGGCGCGGGTCGCCGAGGCGGCGAGGACTGGCCTGAAAGCGGCGAT
Source organism: Bradyrhizobium sp. WSM4873 (assembly GCF_055811355.1). Lineage (NCBI taxonomy): Bacteria > Pseudomonadati > Pseudomonadota > Alphaproteobacteria > Hyphomicrobiales > Nitrobacteraceae > Bradyrhizobium > Bradyrhizobium sp. WSM4873. The sequence continues at coordinate 21,508 of NZ_JBVVPS010000045.1, forward strand.
TCTGCCGGTCGTCGACGAGATCGCCCAACGTGTACTGGGCCATCGGCTGCTGACCGTGATGCGTCTGCACGCCGCGACCGTGGAGCTCGAGCGCCTCTACAGCAGCGACGCCGAGGCTTATCCCGTAGGAGGGAGGAAGTCGAAGCGCGGCCTGCCCTGGACCGAGCATGTACTAGTGCGAGGCGAGGTGTTCATCGGAAGCCAGCCGCACAACCTTGAATCGGCCTTCGATGACCATGCGAAACTGGCGGGTCTCGGGCTGGGCTCGGTAATCAATACGCCGATCCTGTTTGACGGACGCTGCCTGGGCGCCCTGAACCTTCTGCACGAACCCGGCCGCTATCGCCCCGGCGACGAGGCGGTCACCAAGCCGCTCGCCTATTTGCTGACCCCACTGCTGCTCGCCGCATGACCACGCTCGTCACCACCCTCCCGAGATCCGACTCGTTCACAGGCGGCATTCTGGCGGCTCTCTGCGGCTCCAAGAAGAGCCTGTCGCCCGGCGCGCCGATAGCAGGCGCGCTCTTTCCATCCGCGGCGGTCGGCAAGGTGATCCTGCCGCTCGTGGTCCTCCACAAGATCCCGCTCGCCGTCCGTGCCGAGCTGGCTCGGCGCCACGCGGCTCGCGAGGCGACAATCAAAGGCGAGGTCGCGCCATGAGTATCGATTCCCTGTCGGGGCTGGGCACGGCCCACCGCCTGGCCTCGATGCGTCCGACCATTGCCGGGACGAGCCACGTCGTCTCCGCGGGCCACTATCTCGCGGCGCAGTCCGCGCTGCAGATCCTCGAAAGTGGCGGCAACGCGACCGACGCTGGCGTGGCCGCGGGCCTTGTGTTGAGCGTCGTGCAGAGCGAGCTTGTTAACGTCGCCGGCGTCGCGCCGATCATTCTCTACCTGGCCGAACGCGACGACGTAATCACCATCAGCGGCTTGGGCTGCTGGCCTCGCGCCCTCGATCCAGATTTTTTCATGCGCGGGCACGGCGGCACGATCCCGGAGGGGGTCCTACGGACTGTCGTTCCAGCCGCGCCGGACGCCTGGATCACGGCTCTGGCTCGCTACGGCACCATGAGGTTCTCGGAGGTGGCGCAAAGCGCCATCGGTTTCGCACGTGATGGTTTCGTCATGTATCCGCTGATGGCGGAGCTGCTGCAGACCTACGCCGACAGCTATGCGAGATGGCCCAGCTCCGCGGCGATCTATCTGCCGGAGGGACGTCCGCCCGAGGTCGGTGATCTGTTCGTCCAGTCCGATCTTGGCCGCACTCTGCAGTACATGGCCGACTGCGAGACGGCGGCGCGAGGCCGGAGCCGTGTCGAAGGCCTGAAGGCCGCTCGAGACGCCTTCTATCGGGGCGACATCGCGCGAACGATCGTGGCTTTCCACGAGGAGAATGGCGGCTTGCTGTCGATGGAGGATCTGGCGGACTTCCAGGTCGGCATAGAGCCGGCGGTCAGCGCCAAGTTCCGTGGATCGACGATGTACGCCTGCGGCCCCTGGTGCCAAGGCCCGGCGCTGCTGCAGATGCTGACAATGCTGGCGGGCGTCGACCTGGCTAGTCTGGGCCACAACAGCAGCGCCTACGTTCACACCCTGGTCGAGACCATCAAGCTGGCCTTCGCCGACCGGCATCGCTACTTCGGCGACCCGCGCTTCACGGATGTTCCTTTGGGCTTGCTGCTCGACCCGGCGTACGCCGCCGGCCGGCGGGAGCTCATCGACCCGCGCCGGGCCTGGCCCGACATGCCACCGGCTGGCCTGGGCGGCGGTGCGAGTATCGACGGCGGGGTCCTCGCGGCCAACAAGCTCGCCGCGCTCGACACCTCCTACCTCGCGGTTATCGACCGTCGGGGCAACGTGTTCTCCGCCACTCCCAGCGACGTTTCGTACGACACACCGGTGGTCACTGGAACCGGGCTGTGCCCGTCTTCGAGGGGCAGCCAGTCGTGGGCCGACCCGCGGCATCCTTCAGGCGTCGCGCCCGGCAAGCGGCCGCGCCTGACACCCGCGCCTTTCCTTGCCCGAGCGGCGGATGGCGCCTTCACCGCCATGGGCACTCCGGGCGGCGATGTGCAACTCCAGGCCCTGCTCCAGGTCTGGCTGAACCTGGAAGTCTTCGGAATGCAGCCGCAAGCCGCGGTCGAGGCGGCTCGGTTCGCGAGCTACAGTTTCCCAGACTCGTTCGAACCGCACGCTGCGCATCCGGGCCGCCTCAACATTGAAGAACGCCTAGGCCCGCAACAGATTTCCGATCTCCGGATGCTGGGTCACGATGTTGCGGTCTGGCCGGACTGGGCGTGGCGCGCGGGTGCGGTATGCGTCGCCCGCCAACGGGCTGAGGGAACGCTCGAAGCCGCCGCGGATCCCCGTCGCCCGGCCTATGCGCTTGGCCGATAGGCGGATCAAGGGTGTTATTGTCACATCCGATGAAGCGGACAATAGGTAGCTCGTTCAAGTAGCGGGCGGCGAGGTTCAGCTAGCTCCGGCCAATCCGTTGGCCGCGTAAGAGTGTACTGCTGTTTGTCCCGAGCGGTGCAAAAGAGACTGTTGAGGCGGCTCTTTCCAAGCACGCCCGTTGGACCAGTACCCGTTTATGTGCCAGATTGTTTCGCGAGATTCCTCGTGATCACAAATCTCTCTCGATTCGGGCCGTCCGCACCGAGCCGATGCACCTGAATCCTTGTGCTTTGATTGCCATCTGACGCCGCCTCGTCCGATAAGCGGGTGCCAATCTGGACTACCCGGTCGATTCATCGCCTCTGCGTCCGGCCATTCAGTCCGATACGAACGAGGCCCTCTCGGCCTTCACGGATCCGGAGATGAACCGATGCACCTCTTGGACCCGGCGTGTTTGGTGTGTATCGGGATGAGAGGTGATCCAATAGTTGCGCACGAACCGGACCTCGGGCAGCAAGCGCTTTAGTTCCGGATAACGTTGCGCAGCATAGTCGTGGAGGATTCCTATGCCATGCCCGGCGCGAACCGCTTCCATTTGCGCGACCACGCTACCGCATTCGTATCGACGTGACATGAGGCGACCGAGAACGGAAGCATAATCCAAGGCGCGGCTGTAAGTCATGTCCTCGACATGCGTCACGAACAAACGGCCGGCGAGTTCATCCTGGCCCGTGATCAGGCCCTCGCGCCCAAGATATTGCTCCGCCGCATAGACGGTGAGTGTGTAGTCGGTCAGCTTCGACAGGATTAGTCGCCCCTGTTTGGGGCGATCCAACGTAATAACGATGTCGGCCTCTCGCCGCGACAGCGAAAATGTGCGTGGTAACGGCACCAATTGAACAACGAGCCTCGAATGTTTCGCGGCGAGCATGCCGAGCCGATCTGCAAGGAAATAGTTGCCAAGACCGTCGGGCGCACCGACGCGTACGGTACCTGCGAGTGCTTGGCTGGTAGCGCCGATTCTGGAGCCTACCCTGAGAAATTCGCTCTCCGCGCGCTCCGCTGCCGCGACCAACGCCTCGCCCGCCGCGGTCAGAATGCACCCGGACGTATGTCGTTCGAGCAGCTTGGCGTTCAAGCTTCGCTCAAGGGCACTAAGCTGCCGCGCTACCGTCGCATGATGCAATCGAAGACTCTTCGAGGCCTTCAGGATTTGTCCTGCTCGCGCGACCTCAAGAAATATCCGAACCCGTTCCCAGTCCATCGACTACAGTTTCTGCACAACGGAGCCGCACATTCGCTTGTTGATGCACGATTGTATGCGCTGCATACCAACGGTGATCAAGCTCTGTTTGCAGGGAAATGCTCAATGCCGACAAAGATTCCGAATTTCATCAATGGCGAGCTGGTGTTAAGCCGCGGCACCCGTACCGTGGCCATATACAATCCCGCCACGGGCGAACAGTCGGGGACGCTTGGATTGGCTTCGGTCCAAGACGTCCGTGCGGCGGCGACGGCGGCACGAAAGGCGTTTCCGGCCTGGGCGAGCACCCCTCCGTTGCGCCGCGCCCGAATTCTCAATCGCTTCTTGCGAATTCTAGAGGATCGGATCGACGAACTCGCCCAAGTAATTACGGGCGAGCACGGCAAAGTGCTGTCGGACGCAAAAGGGGAGATTCAGCGCGGCATGGAAGTCGTGGAGTTTGCCACCGGCGCACCTCATCTTCTCAAGGGAAAGGTGACCGAGAACGTCGGAGCTCGCGTCGAAGTTACTCTCTACGTCAACCGCTCGGCGTTGTTGCCGGGATTACACCATTCAATTTTCCGGCGATGGTACCGATGTGGATGTTTCCGGTCGCCCTCGCGTGCGGCAACACTTTCATTCTCAAGCCGTCCGAACGCGATCCGTCCGCCTCGCTCATACTGGCGAAGTGGCTGAAGGAGGCCGGATTGCCCGATGGCGTCTTCAACGTCGTTCATGGAGACAAGGAAGCGGTCGACGCCATCTTGTCCGACGCCAACATAGTGGCCGTGAGCTTTGTCGGGTCCACTCCGATTGCCCGCTACATCCACGAAATGGCCACTCGAAACGGAAAGCGCTGTCAGGCGCTTGGCGGCGCCAAGAACCACATGATCATCATGCCGGACGCCGACATGGATCAGGCGGTTGACGCGCTGATGGGCGCCGCCTACGGCGCCGCGGGCGAGCGTTGCATGGCGATTTCGGTCGCGGTCCCGATCGGAGACACGACCGCCGACCGGCTGATCGAAAAACTTGCGCCCAAGGTTCGCGCTCTGAAGATCGGCCCGGGAGCGGATCCCGATGCCGAGATGGGGCCGCTTGTGACCAAACAGCATCTCGACAAGGTTCGCGGCTATATCGATATTGGTGTAGACGAGGGAGCAAACCTGATTGTCGATGGGCGGGACTTCCGGCGCCAGGGTTACGAGAAGGGATATTTCATCGGCGGGACGCTGTTCGACTACGTCACGACCGATATGAAGATCTACAAGGAGGAGATCTTCGGACCGGTGCTCGCCATCGCACGCGCCAAATCATACGATGAGGCCGCCGAGATGATCAACGCGCACGAGTTCGGCAACGGCACCGCCATCTTCACGAGGGACGGAGATGCCGCGCGCGAATTTGCGCATCAAATTCAAGTCGGGATGATTGGCATCAACGTACCGATCCCGGTTCCGATGGCATTCCACTCATTCGGCGGGTGGAAGGCGTCCCTGTTTGGTGATCACAACATGCATGGACCCGAGGGGATACGGTTCTACACTAAATTAAAGACGATCACGACACGGTGGCCTACTGGCATTCGCTCTGGAGCTGAGTTCGTCATGCCGACGATGAGTTGACGGCGAAGTGCACGGATCATCGATCTTCGCTAACGGGCTCAGCGGGTCGCGGCTTCGCGATGCAATGTCCGAGCGTTGGAGCCGCGATGGTCGGTCTCGGGAACGCCTCAGCATATCGACAAGGGCTTCGTGCACTATGCGTTCCGATGTCTCCAACGCCGGTGCCCACGGCAGCCCGCTTCTCGTTCTTCCCAGGCGTCCCGGCAAAGAAAATGCACAGTTCATGCGGGCTGGCGCAGGTAACGACGGCTAGCTTAGCGGTGAGATCGAACCTTCCCTGATTCCGCTGCTCCGCCATTGCCAGACGCGTAAGCGAGGAGGCAATCCAGAATGTCTCGCGGAAAAGATACTGAATTGCTTCGTTTCGCTCGCGACCCGGGCTCATCGCTTCCGCCTTCGCTCCTTGAGCTTCGGCGGACAGGTCGCGATGGCCCGGGATGACGACCATTGTCAGATCACCCCACCCGCGTCCCCGACGCGGCGCTGGTGGTAGTCGGTGTCGCCAAACGAGTTCTCAATCATGGTCAGGCGCTTGAAGTAGTGGCCGATCTTCGCCTCCATGGTCATGCCGATGCCGCCGTGGAGCTGGATCGCCTGCTGTCCCACGAACTTCAGCGACTTGCCAATCTGCACCTTGGCCGCGGCAACCGCGCTGCTGCGCTCCTTGGCGTCCTCAAAATCAACAGCCATGGTCGCAAACATGGACATCGATCGCGCCTGCTCGGTGGCGACGAACATATCGGAGGCGCGGTGCTGCAGCGACTGAAACGAACCGATCGGCACGCCGAACTGCTTGCGCGTCTTGATGTACTCGACCGTGGTCTTGAGCGATTCGTCCATCAGGCCGACAGCTTCGGCGCAGAGCGCGATGCGGGCTTCGTCGACCACGCGCTCGATCAGCGCGAGCGAGTCGTCGGGATTGCCGAGCGCCGCATCGGCGCCGATTTCGACGCCGGTGAAAGTGATGTCGGCGGCGTGCAGGCCGTCTTGGGTCGGATAGGACTTCTTGGTCACGCCCTTGGCGTTCGCCGGGACCAGGAACACGCCGATGCCAGACTTGTCGCGGCGGTCGCCCTTGGTGCGGGCTGTGACAACCAGCGTCTCCGCGTTCTCGCCGTTCAGCACGACGAACTTCTCGCCGTCGATGACCCAACCGTCGCCCTTCTTCGCCGTCGTGGTGACGTCGAACAGATCGTAGCGCGAGTTCTTCTCGAGCTGGGCGAACGCCAAAGTCTTGCTGCCGCCGATGATGCCAGGAACGTGCGCGGCCTTCTGCGCATCGCCGCCGGCATGGCGCAGGAAGCCGCCGCCGATCACGACGGTCGCCAGATACGGCTCGAGCACCAGCGCCTTGCCGAGCGCTTCCATGACGATCATGGTCTCGACACCGCCGCCGCCGAAGCCGCCATCGGCGTCCGCAAAGGGCAGGCCCAAGAGACCCTGCTCTGCGAGCTTGCCCCAGACGGCTTTGCTCCAGCCTCCCTTCTCCTTCATATACTTCTTGCGCTGCTCGAAATCGTAGGAATCGGTCAGCAGACCGTCGATGCTTTCCTTGAGAAGCCGCTGCTCCTCGGTCAAACCAAAATCCATGCTGCTCTCCAAATGGGCGGGAATTGCCCTGCCCTCGGCTCACCCTCAGACGTCGACCCCGGGAAGGCGGGGAACCAATAAACGCGGCCGCCTGCCGTGCTCGCGACCGCCGCGGCCTGTTGGATCCCGCCCCACCGCGCAATTGCGTAATTCGCGGGTCAAACTCCTAGCACCGCTTTGGCAATGATGTTTCGCTGAATCTCGTCGGAGCCGCCGTAGATCGAGACCTTGCGGTTGTTGAAGTAGCTCGGCGCGATCTGGGCGGTCCAGTCCATGGCTTCGTTCGAGCCGTCGTCGCCGTGCACGTCATAGGGTGCTGCGAACGGGCCGATCACTTCCATCAGCAGCTCGGTGGTGGTCTGCTGGATCTCGGAGCCCTTGATCTTCAGCACTGAGGATGCCGGGTTGGGCTTTCCCTTGCCGTGCTTGCCTTCGTCGGCGACGACGCGGAGCTGGGTCAGCTCGAGCGCCTTGAGCTCGATCTCGCAGGCCGCGAGCTTGTCGCGGAAGGCCGCGTCCTGGATGATCGGCTTGCCGCCGGATTCGACCTTCCCGGCGAGATCGCGGATGCGGCGCAGCCGCTCCTTGGAGAGGCCAACGCGAGCCAAGCCGGTCCGCTCATGGCCGAGCAGGAATTTTGCGTAATCCCAGCCCTTATTCTCCTCGCCGATCAGGTTCTCGTAGGGGACCTCGACGTCGTCGAAGAAGACTTCGTTGACCTCATGGCCGCCATCGATGGTCTGGATCGGGCGCACCGTGACGCCCTTCGACTTCATCGAGAACACGATGAAGGAGATGCCCATCTGCTTCTTGGCGGAAGGATCGGTGCGGCAGAGGCAGAAGATCATGTCGGCGTGCTGGGCCAGCGTGGTCCAGGTCTTCTGGCCATTGATGATCCACCTGTCGCCGCTGCGCTCGGCCTTAGTCTTCAGCGAGGCGAGGTCGGAGCCGGAGCCGGGCTCGGAGAAGCCCTGGCACCACCAATCGTCGACATTGGCGATGCGTGGCAGGTACTTCTTCTTCTGCTCCTCGTTGCCGAAGGTGTAGATGACCGGACCGACCATGCTGACGCTAAAGGCGAGCGGTGGCTGTGCCGGATAGGACTGTAGCTCCTCGGTGAAGATGTAGTGCTGCACGCTTGTCCAGCCGGTGCCGCCATATTCCTTGGGCCAGTGGCTGACGCCCCACCCCTTCTTGTTGAGGATGCGCCACCACGTCACCATCTCGTTCTTGGAGAGGTGGCGGCCCTCGACCAGCTTGCGCCTTGTATCCGGCGGCACGTTGTCGCGGAAGAATGTCCGCACTTCCTCGCGAAACGCCTGCTCTTCCTTCGTGAATGCGAGATCCATCGTGTCCTCCTGTAAGGGGCGCCCCGAAGGTCGGGACCCATAACCGCCAAGCCTTCGTTGTTACGAAAGCCACTCCCGTCCTTGCCCCAAAATCCGGCCGCGGAGCATGGGTCCCGGCCGCGCGTGCGCAATTACGCAACTAGGTTACGGCAAGACCTCGAACAAACCCGCCGCGCCCATGCCGCCACCGACGCACATGGTGACGACCGCGTATTTGGCTTTGCGGCGACGGCCCTCAATCAAGGCGTGGCCGGCCAGGCGCGCGCCGGACATGCCGTAGGGATGGCCGATCGAGATCGCGCCGCCGTCGACGTTGATTCTTTCGGGATCGATGCCGAGCTTGTCGCGGCAATACAGCACCTGCACAGCGAAGGCTTCATTTAGCTCCCAGATATCGATGTCCTCGACCTTGAGGCCGTGGCGCTTGAGCAGGATCGGCACGGCGAAGGCCGGGCCGATGCCCATCTCATCTGGCTCGCAGCCGGCGGTGACGAAACCGCGGAAGATGCCGAGCGGCTTGAGGCCACGCTTGGCCGCTTCCTTGTCGCTCATGATCACGGAAGCGCTGGCGCCGTCCGAGAGCTGGCTGGCATTGCCGGCGGTGATGGTGAAACCTTCGCCGCGCACGGGCTTGAGTCCGGCCAGTCCTTCGGCCGTGGTTTCGGGGCGCGGGCCCTCGTACCGCGACAACGTCACCTCCTTAAAGGAAACCGCGCCGGTCGCCTTATCCGTCACCGTCATCTGGGTCGTGACCGGCGCGATCTCCTCCCTGAACTTGCCGCCCTGTTGGGCGGCCGCGGCGCGGCGCTGGCTCTCCAGCGAATATTCGTCCTGCTTCTGGCGCGAGATGCCGTAGCGTTTGGCCACCACCTCGGCCGTGTCGATCATGGGCATATAGGCATCGCCCTTGATCTTGAGCAGCGCCGGATCTCGCATGTGGAACGAATTCATCTTGTCGTTCTGCACGAGGCTGATCGACTCGCCACCGCCGCCGACCGCGATCTCGACGCCGTCGAAGATCACCGAACGCGCCGCGAGCGCGATGGCCTGAAGTCCCGAGGCGCATTGTCGGTCAACCGTGGCGCCGGAAACGGTAACGGGCAGGCCAGCGCGCAGCAGCGCCTTGCGCGCGATGTTGCTGCCGGTTGAACCCTGCTGAAGCGCCACCCCCATCACGACGTCCTCGACCTCCTTGGGGTCAATCTTGGCGCGGGCGACGGCCTCACCGATAACGTGGCCGAGCAGGGTCGCGCCCTCCGTGGCGTTGAGCGCACCGCGATAGGCCTTGCCGATCGGGGTGCGGGCGGTGGAAACGATGACGGCGTCGGTCAAGAACGACCTCCTGATGCGGGTTGGGTGAATTGTGACTATTTCTGCTGCCGCGCCCTCGGCCATTTACCGTGAGTTCGTTGGGCGGTCGCGAAACTCCAGTGCGTGCGGGCGGTAGTCAGCGGCTGCTTTTGACAAAGACGTTGGGCACGCGCCCTGGACGATGGTGTCGCCCCAACCCGCGCCCTGAAGATAAAACTGTTCGCCGGGATAGGTCATGGTTCCGCAACACGTCACTCGTCATTCCTGGGTGCGATCACCGGGGCCGCGGCAAGTGCGGCTCGATGACAGACTCCGTCGCGAGCTATGATGCGCAATTGCGCGACGTGGAATAACGGCAAAGAGGTAGCGATCATCACGCCGCTTTCGAAGCCGCCGCGAGCGACGCGAAGGTCTTGCCTTCGGCCGCGAGCTTCTTCAGCAGCGGCGCGGGCTCGAGGCTGGGGTCGTTGGTCTCCTTGGCGTAGAAAGAGAGACGATCGGCAATGTGCTTGAGGCCGACGGTATCGGCCCAGAACATCGGGCCGCCGCGGTAGATCGGCCAGCCATAGCCATAGAGCCAGACCACGTCGATATCGGACGGGCGCGCGGCGATGCCTTCCTCCAGGATCTTCGCGCCCTCGTTGATCATCGGATACATCATGCGCTCGAGGATCTCGTCGTCACTGACGACGCGCTTTTTGCGGCCCATGCGCAGCAGCGTCTCATCGATCAGCTTCTCGACTTCGGGATCCGGCAGCGCCGAACGGGAGCCGGCTTCGTATTTGTAATAGCCCTTGCCGGTCTTCTGGCCGAAGCGCCCGGCTTCGCAGAGCGCGTCCGCGATCTCCGACTTGATGCCGCGGTCCTTGCGCGAGCGCCAGCCGATGTCGAGGCCGGCGAGGTCACCCATCGCGAACGGCCCCATCGGCATGCCGAATTTCGTCACGACGGCGTCGACCTGCTGGGGCAAGGCACCTTCGAACAGCAACTTCTCCGACTGCTTGCCGCGCTGGGCCAGCATGCGGTTGCCGACAAAGCCGTCGCAGACGCCGACCACGGCCGGCACTTTTGCGATTTTCCGTGCGATGTTGACCGCGGTCACGAGGGCATCCGGCGCGGTCTTGTCGGCGCGCACGATCTCACACAGTTTCATGACGTTGGCGGGCGAGAAGAAGTGCATGCCGAGCACGTCCTGCGGACGCTTGGTCGACTTCGCGATCTCGTCGATGTTCAGGTACGAGGTGTTGGAGGCGAGCACGGCGCCCGGCTTGACGTACTGGTCGAGCTTGCCGAACACTTCCTTCTTCACCGCCATGGTCTCGAACACGGCTTCGATGACGAGGTCGGCATCGCCGACGTTCTCGATGCCGACGACGCCGTTGATCAGCGCCATGCGCTTGGCGGGCGCGTCCGCCGGGATGCCGCCGCGCGCCGCGGTCGCTTCCCAGTTCTTCTGCATGATGCCCATGCCGCGCTTGAGCTGCTCCTCGCCGGTCTCGATCAGGGTGACGGGAACGCCGGCATTGGCAAAGGACATCGCGATGCCGCCGCCCATCGTGCCGGCGCCGAGGATGGCGACGCGGTTCACGGGCCGCGGCTTGGTCCCTTCAGGAACACCGGCGATCTTGCTGGCCTCGCGCTCGGCGAAGAAGGCATAACGCTGCGCCTTGGACTGATCGCTGGCGACGAGCTTCAGGAAGCCCTCGCGCTCCTTCTTGAGGCCCTCGTCGAACGGCAGGTCGAGGGCGTAGCCGACGGCGTCGGCCGCTGCGAACGGCGCTTCCAGGCCGCGCGACTTCTTGGTCATGGCGGCGACCGCATTGGTGAAGATCGAGCGGTCGGCCTTGGCCGCCGCAATCTTGGAGTCGTCGTCACGCAGACGGCGCAGCGGACGCTTTTCAGCCAGCAGCTTTCGTACGAAGGCTTCGCCTCCGGCGGCCGGGCCCTCGACGATCTCCTCGATCAGACCGTTCTTCAGCGCTTCCGCAGCGCCGATCGGATCACCGCCGACGATCATCTTGACCGCAAGCTCCGGCCCGACTGCGCGCGGCAGGCGCTGGGTGCCACCGGCGCCCGGCAGCAGGCCGAGCTTCACCTCGGGCAGGCCGAGCTTGGCTTCCTTCACCGCAACGCGGAAATGACAGGCGAGCGCGACCTCAAGGCCGCCGCCGAGCGCGGTGCCGTGGATCGCGGCCACGACCGGCTTCGGTGAATTCTCGATCTCGGAAAGCACGTCGTTGAGGGCGGGCGGCTTCGGCGGCTTGCCGAATTCAGTGATGTCGGCGCCCGCGATGAAGGTGCGGCCGGCACAGGTCAGCACGATGCCCTTGATCGCGGGATCGGCGACCGCGGCCTTGATGCATTCCAGAATTCCGCCGCGAACCGCGGCGCTCAGCGCGTTGACCGGAGGGCTGTCGACCGTGACGATCCCGACTTCGTCATGACGCTCAAGCTTGACCACTTCGTTCACGGTGGGCTCCTCAGTGAAACAATAAAATCGGGTGGGTAGCGGACCAGTTCAGCTAGCAAGGCTCAAACGCTCGGTGCGATGCCTCGAACCAGCTGCTGATGATGACTGCCAGACATACGCTCTGCCGTCGGTGTGAGTCGCAAGGGACGAATTTCCGGGGGACTGATTTATTGCCGAACTGGTTGGGTTGCCCTGTGGGGCCGCACTAGTTCGGGTCCGAGCAGCATCAGGTTGCACCGCCACCGGATTAATTGCTGCAAATCCCGCCTGCTGCGTCGGAAACACTCGGCATGCTTGATCATGCGGAGGCGGTAAAAGTATTTAAACATGCCTAGCTACCATGTCCTTGGGACAACCGTCCTTATTGGAACCCCATCCGAACAGGTTCAGTTGGGAGGCAGTAGAGTAACAGGAGGTCCATATCGATTAATGCAATGGCCCGGAGATTTATGCTGTATTTCTGCGCAACATCCCCTTTTTCGGCCGGAGTTGATCATGAGCCGTCGGGCTACTCGATTCGAGCAATCACGACGGATTTTGCGCTGTTTGCGAGTGCCGATTGCCTAGCACCATAGTGGCATGAGCCAAAAACCAGACCCCCTCCGTAGTCAATCGAAGGTCGCACGACAGCGATTTCGCCGAGCTCGGGCGAACGGCGAGCGAGCGTTAACCCAACCGCGCAACCGTTGGACTTGGGGTCGGGAGCACAACAGCCAGTTCAACCGCTCGCTGATCCGCTCGACCGGGCAGCGACTTCGAGGTATTCGAGAATGAGACCCGTAAAGCGCTTGAGGAACGGAATGGCCTGTGCTTCCTCACCGTTCTCGCTCGCGCGCCGCTTTTCGTGGACCGGTACAAACGGTTACCAGAGACAACAGTAGTCCCACGCTCGCCATTGCGGACGTGACCCGAGCGACAGCTCCTAGCGGAAGGTAAGCCATGGCCAACGACCCTGTCGCAGCCGGGATACCCCAGGGCTGTACCCACGGCACTCGGCCGGCTCAAGTTCGCCTAAAATCTTCTTGCTGATTTCGTCGTCCGGTCCTCGCCGGTGCGCGCCCGAAGATAGTATCTGGACATCGCTGATCTCCGCGACGGGCACCGCGAGCCTCTCTCGCAGCCTGTACCCCCTCGCGGCAAAACCCGACCGGCACTCTTAGTCTCAGCTTCTTTAGGCGGAATCGAGGTGGCGTGATTTGCGAGGCGCCGCACGCACACAAACGACGGAATGCGAAATCTGCAACGCGCTCCGCCTTACGTTCCATTGTTCAGGACTTGTTACTTTAGGGCCGCAGGCCCAACCAGGCGTGCGCCAAGGGCGCGTCGCCCCAAGGCAAAATGGCACCCGGAGAGCGAGCATAGCGCCCCAAGGGGCACACTGGTCGAATGCAGCGACGAGACCGGCTGGCCCTGCTTCGGCCGAAGTCTGACCCGAACCTTTTTCGATTAAATGCCGTTTCAGTTCAGCTTTCGGAACATCGGGACCCCGGATCGGGCCTGTTTTTGTGACGTTTCGGATTGGTACCCCAGTCGTCCCGCTGCGGAACGCCAACAACAAACATATCGAGGCAGTCTTCCGTCAGTCGGAATCGCAGGAAGTTATTGTAAGCGCCGATACGAAGCGAACTGAAGGCATCGTTTCGATTCTAAAGACAGGCGATGATATATGCAACCGAACAGCGTGCTCCCAACCAGAAACACGATCGCAACATCTCGGCGGTGAGCAAGAAGCACCTCCACATCTAGCACTACTCTCCCCGCCAAGCGAAGTGCTCTTTGTTGAGCCTATAGCGCGCGGCGCAGATGAGGACGCCTACATGGGCGGCCGCACGGACGTCGCTAGATAACTAGATCTTGAACCTGGTCGAGACCTCCTGCTTGATTGTGTAACCGATCAGGGACACTCCAAAAAGGCGGCTATCAACGCGTAGACGTCTCGGGCCGGTAGAGCAGCGAGATGAGGGCGGAAAGCAGGAAGTAGATCTCGCCTATCAGCAGGGAGAAGTCCCAGTTCGTGAAAGCGAAGAAGACGTTCTTGAGCGTCAGCCCCTTGCAGGTCGAGAATGAGGGGTATACGGCGCAGCTACTGTTCTTGGCATCAGTATAACCCGACATAGCGCCGAGCTTCAGCGCCTCACGGGGATCAACGAAACCAACCGAAACATCTTGTGTGAGCTGGTGGGTCGGATCCAGGAATGCCCCTCCGCAGCCCGACCATCAGCGGCCACTCATGAGGACAAGTAGAAAAAGGCAAAACCTGCTCTATCGTCCAATGCGACCATCGCGTTCGCAGTCTGGCCTACGACTAGAAACATTCGGAGAGCATGCCCGCTAGACCTCGATAATAAACGAAGCCTTGCCATCGCGCGGCAGCACTGAAGATACCCCCTCAGAAAAGCAACACCGGCCGGAGTTTATGGCTCCGGCCGGTGTTTTAGCGCGTTTTACTTGCCGAGCTTGCCGAGTTCGGCGGTCAGCTCCGGAACCGCCTGGTAGAGGTCGGCGACCAGGCCGTAATCGGCAACCTGGAAGATCGGCGCGTCCTCGTCCTTGTTGATCGCGACGATCACCTTGGAGTCCTTCATGCCGGCCAGATGCTGGATCGCGCCGGAAATGCCGACCGCGACATAGAGCTCGGGGGCCACGACCTTGCCGGTCTGGCCGACCTGCCAGTCGTTCGGGGCATAGCCCGCATCCACCGCCGCACGCGAAGCGCCGACGCCGGCGCCGAGCTTGTCGGCGAGCGGCTCGATGTACTTTGCGAAGTTCTCGCGGCTCTGCATGGCGCGGCCACCGGAGACGATGATCTTGGCCGAGGTCAGTTCGGGACGATCGCTCTTCGCGACTTCCTCGCCGACAAAGGACGACAAGCCCGGATCGGCCGCCGCCGCGACGCTCTCGATCGACGCGCTGCCGCCTTCACCCGCTGCGGCGAAGGTGGAGGTGCGCACCGTAATGACCTTCTTGGCGTCCTTCGACTTCACCGTCTGGATGGCGTTGCCGGCGTAGATCGGACGCTCATAGGTGTCGGGGGCGACCACCTTGGTGATCTCTGAGACCTGCATGACGTCGAGCAGGGCCGCGACGCGCGGCATCACATTCTTGAAGCGCGAGGTCGCGGGCGCGACGATGGCGTCGTAGCCGGGAGCCAGCGAGACGATCAGCGCGGCCAGCGGCTCGGCCAGATCGTGCGCGTAAAGCGCGCCGTCGGCGAGCAGCACCTTCTTCACACCGGCAAGCTTTGCGGCGGCGTCGGCCGCAGCCTTGGCGTTCTCGCCGGCCACCAGAACCTCGACATCCGCGCCGAGCGCCGCCGCTGCGGTCAGGGCCTTGTTGGTCGCATCCTTGAGCGACGCATTGTCGTGTTCGGCAATCAAAAGCGTCGTCATCAGAGCACCCCGGCTTCGTTCTTGAGTTTCGACACCAGCTCGGCGACGTCCTTGACCTTGACGCCCGCCTTGCGGCCCGCCGGCTCGGTCGTGTTGAGAACCTCGAGGCGCGCGGTGAGATCGACGCCGTAATCGGCGGCCGTCTTGTCCGCGATCGGCTTCTTTTTGGCCTTCATGATGTTCGGCAGCGAGGCGTAGCGCGGCTCGTTGAGACGGAGATCGGTGGTGACGATCGCCGGTCCCTTCAGCTTCACGGTCTGCAAGCCGCCGTCGACTTCGCGGGTGACCTTGAAGTCGCTGCCTTCAACCTCGAGCTTCGAGGCGAAGGTCGCCTGCGACCAGCCGAGCAGCGCGGCCAGCATCTGGCCGGTCTGATTGCTGTCGTCGTCGATCGCCTGCTTGCCGAGAATGATCAGGCCCGGCTGCTCTTCGTCCGCAATCTTCTTCAGGATCTTGGCGACCGCGAGCGGCTCGACCGCACCCTCGGCCTTCACCAGGATGCCGCGATCGGCACCCATGGCGAGACCGGTGCGGATCGTTTCCGACGCCTGCGCCGGTCCGATCGAGACCACCACGACTTCGGTCGCCTTGCCGGCTTCCTTCAGGCGCAGCGCTTCTTCGACCGCAATTTCGTCGAACGGGTTCATCGACATTTTGACGTTGGCGAGTTCAACACCCGATCCATCGCTCTTGACGCGGACCTTGACGTTGTAATCGACCAACCGCTTTACCGGCACCAAGACCTTCATCGATCCTCTTTCACTCAATCTGGGAGGGAGTTATCACGAATTGATTGAGTCCATCCGCGTGGATCGCGACCAAAGCGCAGATTTTGTGCGCTACAGGTCACTCAGACGCAGCAAAGGGGCGGTGCTCTAACTCGTCTTCCGCGTGAGGGACATGATTGCGTCCAAATAGTTGCGGCTGGCGACCGATCAGCGGCAGCAGATGGAAGCAAGCCGAACAATAGATCCTGCCACGGCCGAGACAGGACGGGTCGAGCACTCTCGCGTGGAAGGAAAATGCCCCTAAAGACCGTCCATCATGCGCCGCAAACATCCCGGCTGGTCATGACGTTAACACACTCCAGCCGCCCCCTTTGAGGCGGGCCAAAGCGCAGCCTTCGGTTTCTACGCGCTTCGAGCCGCGGACTGTCAAACCAGACCAACGCCACGTTCAGCAACGCGTTCACAGCGAACGCCGTCCGCTAGGCGATCAGCAAATAGTGCCGCCCTTAGCGGCCATTGCGCCAGAATCAGTCCCGTCCTTTCACGCTTAGTCAAATTGCAGGACGTTCGAAGCGTCATTCGGGCAAGCGACCAGCTCGGCCGGGAAATAGTCCCTATGATGGCGTAGGTTAGGGCTGTGCACGATGCAGCTACGGACACAACGCACTATGGCAGCAGAGGCGGCCAAGGCGGATTCTGCAACAATCAACATCGCTGCACGAACTGCAAAGAGCGCCTCCTTTTTTCTACTGCGACTGCGCGCACGCCCAAACCGCTGCACCAAAGCTTAATGCGACTGCCATAAGCACCGCTGGCGCCGCCGCGACCGCAGCCACTCATCTCAGGCGGTCAACACGACGTGCGCATTCTCGTCGAGCAGCAGCGGGGCGCGATATTAGGTGATCGGTGTCTCGGAAGGTCAGCGCGTTGCGGATCAAGGTCAGCTGGGACGAACTTGTCCTTCACGTTCACCCGCATGCCGCGCTTGGCGACGTGCGGATCGACGAACACCTGGTAAAAGTTGGTCTACCGGACCGCAAGGGACACCGCCTTCTCCAGCTTGCGGAGCCACTGCGCCACCGTGGTTTTTTGATGGAGGACCAGCAAAGATCGCCATGATTTCCTTGCCGTTGGTGACGCAATCGTTGTTCTTGAGGAGTTTCGGTTGGTAGCGAGTTCAGGTGCCTCGAGAGCGGCGCATGCCCGGGCAAACTGACCGTCATTGCCGATCATCAGCATCATCTCATCCTCCGCGCAGCGAAACACACGGACTGCCAACGCACCATTGCCCCAAGTCCGCCGGCTGGGCGGGCTATTGCCATTCACGAATAATTTGGAGATCGTGGTTGAGCGAGGTCATCGCGGCGTCGAGCAGGGAGACATCGATGTGCTGCCCTGCCCCGCCATTGACCTCTCGGTAATAGAGGGCCGACAGGAAGGTCGATCGAGACGTTCATGCCGGTCATGTAGTCGACGATCGAAGGACCGACTTCATCGGCCCCGGACACGGCCCGCCGTCCATGTGGCCGGTGACACTCATCACCCCATAGCCTGGAAGACCCGGTCATAACCGGCGCGCGGCGCATAGGGCCCGGTCTGGCCTGTGACGACCACTAGATGATGCTGGGATTGATCTTCTTGAGGCCCCCACTCGTAGTCGAGCCGAAACGCTTGAGATCCCAACCTCGTAGTTCTCCATGAATACCTCTACGTCTTCGGTAAGCTGACAGATGATCTCCCGCCCACCGGGCTTGGCGATGTTGACGGTAACCGAGTTCTTATTGCGGTTTGCGCAGAGATAGAATGTTGTTGTTCTCCTTGACCCCGGGGATCGGGTCGGTGAGGAAGTCCGAAGGCGCGCGCGTCGTCGCCGGTGCCGGGCCGCTCGTTTTAATCACCTTCGCGCCGATATCGCCAGCATCGGCGCCGACAAGGGCGCAGGCGAGCACACGCGTGAGGTCAAGGATAAATTGATGCCAGAAAGCGGCAGGACCAATAGGAAGGTTTTCTCCTCAATGACTCTTCTGAGGCGGAACACGTCCGTTCGCGCCTCAAGCGCCGTTCGTATACTCGCGATGCCATTGTGTTCGAATTCGATGGCCCGCATCGCCCGAAGCAGAGAATGCCCTGGTCCTGGTCAGTAGTGCTTCCACGGAAATGATCGAGCCGACACATGCAACTCTTACGATTCGCCCTCGCGCTTGCTTGCATGATTCCGCAAGACTACGAGCGCGTCCACTGCGACCCCGCTTTTGGCAGTGAGTAGAAATGGATTGACGTCGATCGAGGCGATGCGACCATCAGCATCGGCGATCAAATTGGAAAGTCCAACTAACGCACTGATCACAGAGCCTTTGTTCAGGGCCGGCCGGCCGCGGTAGCCCTTTATCTTCACGCCGGCCTTGGTGCGACGGATCAACTTTGCGGCCTCGGTGGCATCGATCGGCGCGCCGGCGAGCGCTACGTCTTTCATCAACTCGATATCGACGCCCCCCGTACCGAATAGCACCACCGGTCCCATCTCGGCATCAAGCGAGGCGCCTATCACGAGCTCGAGATCGGCCTTGACCTGCTGCGTGATCAAAATGCCTTCGAGGTGCGGCTTCCCCTTCAATTTCTTGACGCGGGCGGCGATGTCGTTGAATGCCTTTTTTACCTCGGCAGTGCTATTGAGATTGAGCACCACGCCGCCGATATCCGATTTGTGCAAAATGTCCGCGCTGACTACTTTTGCCACGACGGGAAAGCCGACCTTCTTGGCGACGCTTGCAGCCTCGTCGGCCGTCCGTGCTATTGCCTCCTTCGAGATCGGGATGCCATAAGCTTTGAGCAGCTTTTTGGAGGCGATCTCGTCGAGCGCGGCGCCGCTGGCACTATTCAAGGTCTTTTCCAGGACCGCCCGGGCCTGGGGGTTGGAAGAGGAAATAATATCCGGCACGTCCTTTTCGAGTGCGGCATAATCGATCAGCGCCTTGATTGCGCCGACCGCGCGGTCCATACCTTGCATGACAGCGATGTCAGGCAATGTCTTGCGCAAGGCAGTTGTATGTTCGGTAAAGCCCATGGACACCGGGCTGATGTAGATTACGGGCTTCGTCGCGCTGCTCGCCATGCCGTTGACGATGCGCAAATTGCGCTCGCGCAATTCATGCGGCATCTTCGGCAAGTCGGCGTCAATGATGACGATGTCGACATCCGAGTCTTCGATCATGATTTCGATCGATTTGATGTAAACTGATGGATCGACAACTGCTGCAAATCCCGCGTCCAGCGGATTGCCGATAATCGAGCCCGGCCCGAGCATCGTTGCGAGCTTCTCGCTGGCATTCTTGCTGAGTGGAGGAAAATTGAGCCCCACCGAATGGAATGCGTCAATCAAGAGCCCACGCTTTCCGCCGGACAGCGTCACCGCAGCGAGGCGGTTGCCTTTAGGCAGTTGCGCATGAACGAAACATTCGGTGGTTTCCACGAGTTCGTCGAGTCCACGTACTCGGATCACTCCCTCGCGCGTCGATATTGCATCGAAGGACTCGATTGAGCCCGCCAGCGACCCGGTGTGCGCCATGGCGGCGGCGCGTCCGCCTTCGGAACTCCCGAGTTTCAACGCAATAACAGGTTTGCCAGCAGCACGCGCTGCTTTGCAGGCATTCCGAAAGGTCTGAGCGTTTCGCACGCCCTCGAGGTAAACGACGATGACTCGGATGGAAGGATCGGCGGCGAAATATGTCATCAGATCCGGGGTCTCTAGCCCGGCCTCGTTGCCTGTGGTGACCATATAGCCGACACCGACGCCGCGATCCTCCAACGCCTGGCGAATCATCATCACGATGGCTCCGGATTGGCCCGCGATTGCGACCGGCCCCTGCTCCATGGTGACGATCCGATCGTCGAGATTAGTGAAGAGCTTTTCGCCCGCACTCAGATTGCCGAGGCAATTTGGGCCTGTTATTGCAATGCCTGTCTCACGCACCGCGACGTTGAGTTCGGCGGCGAGCCGCTGACTCTCCTCGTCCTGCAGCTCGCTGAAGCCCGAAGTGACGATCGTTGCCGACCGAGCGCCCGCCGCGGCAGCATCCCGCACGACTTGAACCACGAAACGCGCCGGCACCAGCACAAGCACATGGTCCGGCTTTTCCGGAAGGGAAACAAAATCCTTGTAACAAGTCACTCCCCAGACCACGTCTCTCCGTCCATTTACAGGGTAGAGCCCGCCTCGATACTTGTACTTGATGAGATTGTTCCAAATGCGCTCGGCATAATTGCCGGGCTTGTCGGTGGCGCCGACCAGTACAATATTGCGCGGGTGCAGCATCGCATGAATGCCGCTAATGATATGACTCGCATCGGGTGCGGGTGACCAACTATCCGACGAAACGGCAGTAGTCGATACGTGTGCTTCCATAGTTCCAGTTCTTCCCTGTAGCTCTTCCGCCGAGACCCTGTGCTTCATGGTCTCAGCTTTGCGCCTCTCGCTTGCAGGGACCTCAAGACACCGCCCGGCGCTCTAAGGTGGTCGCGGGCCGACGGCTGAAGTGAGCTAAATGAGGGCACACCGATAGTACCACACAATCCTCGGCAAGGGTGCCTGCGTCGGCCATAATGCACTGGTCACCAGTGTCCAATGCTAGAGCCCTCTTTGAACCGTGAACGCCGAGGCGCAGCGATCAACATGCGAAAAAAGAGCAGCAAAATTCCAGGTAAACGCAATCGACGCTGCATCAGGATCGAACGAAGGATCAATGCAAACAGCACGACAATCACAACTCCGAGCAGCCGAATGGGTAAGCGTCTAGGCAAGAGACAATGGACGCCTGGTGTCGCGACCGAGTCTTGGCCGACCTTCGGGCAATCACCTCTTTGTTCGTATACTAGCCGGGTCAGCAGCCGCGTTTCTTCGATGTGGGCCATCACATAGCCGAAATTCACCGCGCGATTAGACGAAAGCGAGGATTTCTCGTTCGACAGGTCTCCAGACCGAGCACGGGTATGAGCGCAAGTGAGGCGGTTTGCTGAGAGATAGACAGACTGTCCCCATGCAGCGGCCGCACTACAACTCGGCTGCGGCCGAATAACCCCCGTCCGGTCAGTTTGTGCGGGGCCGCAAGTCTGCCACTTTCCCGTTCTTCCGCGGCCATAACCAGAACAGGTTGCGCCTTCGACAAGTTCGTCGAACAGGTCGGCGTAGATCGGTGCGTTGAAGGAAGGATCATCGAACTTGAGTGAGAGATAGTCAGGGCCTTCCCTCCGCGTGCTTCGACCAGGCAGCCTCGATCTCGTCCGGCCCATATAGAGACGGCGGCTCGGACGGTTTTGGCTGGAGAGTTGGCCTTTGCCGAAGATACGAAAAGCCTGCCAACCCCAGAGTGATGATCTCGCCCTCGAAATCGTTGCTGACCTTCTTACGATGTTAGCCACGTCATTTCTCCTGGCGTGCTTCAAGCCCGCGACCATCGCGGCCTCGTCGTATGGCGATCTCCACTCGCGGTTTAGTCTGCGCATTGTAGATCCTGTCTGAAGGCGGAAAACACTTCTTCAGCTCGCTCCGCACCGACACTTATGGCCAACTCCACTTTCGAGCGGACGATAAGCTCAATTCGAACGCCTGAAACCGGTAGTTCGCGGAGGGTTGCAGCTATGTGACAGGTCCGAAGCCACGAGACGCCGCAGGGGCACTAACATTTCACTCCCGCCAGCGGATTTGGTAACTCGTGCTCAACTCGAAAGTCCCGATAGCGCTCCAGATGCATGCTTAGCACCGAGCGGGTCCGCCAGGGATCGTCAAGAAACGCCTTGCGTTCTTCGAGCCAGAATGCATCCGACATCATGCGCGGCCTGAGCGCGTCAAAGACTGCCTCGGTTTCTTCCCGTAGGATGTGCCAAAAGCATGTGCCTGACGGTTTATAAATTTCGTTGAGGCACAGTGCGACCTCATGAAGGTGGCAGACGAAGCACGCGTCGATGACGAATGAGCGCACGATACTGATATCGTCGTCAAAGGCCGTTGGTAAGATCCCCGTCCGAGTGAAGGGCTTGAGATCGTACCCTCGTTCCTTGAGCAGGGGAACAAAGCTGCGGGCGTCGCCGAAATCACGAAGTAGCAGTTTTTTAGGGCGGCCGATTTGGTCGAATAGAATTGTACTGTTCTGCTGATGCGCCTCAACGGCTAGTCCGTAAAGCAGATACATGGTGAGTATCGGCCCGATCACTGTCCTCACATAGGCACGGAAGAACGAAGACACGACGGGTTCGTTTTCACCGCTGTCTCTCGCAATCAATTCGCAAATGAGCGGGCGACCGTCGATCGGGCTCGCCGTAAGGAGCGCTGCCACAGTGACCGGTAATAGTCCATCATTTCGCGTCAATGCACCGGAGTTGCGGTAGACAACTGAAAGAAAGCGGCCCGGATGCTCGTCGCCTGTTACGGGGTGGTGAAGGATTGCCCCCAGTTCTTCTGTGAATATCTCCAACCCGTCCGAGAGGCGCCGCTCATTTGATAGAATTTGGGAGATCAAAGTGCTGAGACGCGGTCCCATGTAAATTGACTTGGCCTGCAGAATGCGCTGCTCGCTGGTCATCCAAATCGCCACCGGCAATTTGATAAACGGTCTCGGCTCCTGAGTGTCCGGCAGCATTGTGCGGAACGACATTGACGGCAGCGTTACGATCTCCGGGCCGTTCGGGTCGAAAACTCCGGAACTTATCTCGGACGCGAATTCACGGCGCAGACAATTGTCTAGGTGCCAGATATGGACAGGCAGGGGCAGCCAGTCCTCAGCGGACTTTCCACGTTTGCTCAAGCTTTCGGCCCATTCGCACGAGAGCTCCGGGAAGTTTTGTGAGAACCATTCTGAATAACTGCCGACATGCGGCATCTTCTCCACATAGCACCATTCTTTGCGTAACGCGGCTATTCGGACGCGCACGCGAGCACCGAACTCAGGCGACAAGGCAGCGACGTCCTGGGGCGGCAGGCCGGATTTGGCCTTCCATGTCGGGTAGAAGGGATGACCCTCCAGCGCTCCCCACTGATCGAGAGCAATTGCGCTCAGGTGCGGCGGCAGATTCTGGAGATACTCTAGGAAATCCCGGGCTCCTGCTTCGGCTATTTTAGCTCGAATCTCTGCGCTCCAGTGTTCCCGGTAACTACGTGCGAGGGCGTCGTTACGCATGCTGTCCTCGACGTCACGGATTAGACGCTGAACGTCGTCCGTTGCGGGCGTGAGTGCCAAAGCGGGCGCGATCTGTCCGATGAGATCGGAAGGATTGTCGATCCGGTAGCGAGCGCCGGTCTCGTCTATTACTTCGATTGAACCCCGATTTTGAAACGTTCCGGCAGGCGCACGGTGCAAATCCGTAAAATGCAGGACCTCGCGTGATCGCCAAATGGGGAGCCATGCTTCGTTGCTTTCCCGAGCCCACATCAATGCATCGGGGTCGAGGAGACGCTCGGCGAATAGACAGCGGACCAGCCGGCGGATGGCATTGCGCGATGCGCCCAACCAAAGCTCCGAGGTGCGCGCCTTAATCCCAGCGTCTGCCGAAGAAGCCGTCCTCTCCTCCATCACACTTCCTCCAGCAAAATGGCGAGCAAACAGGCCGACGCGCTCACCGTGAAGAACGCGGCGTTGTAGCTGAGCGGCTCACTAGGGTTTTGCGGGAATGGCCTCTTCGAGTTTCGCGGCCAGTTACATGAGCTGCGACTTGAGAGGTCAATGCCTCGGGCTGACATCAGCCCTAGAATTCGAAACACCTTCAACCTGAAATTGATGTGACAGAGCAGGATAACCAGCGCCAAGCCCATTGACCGGGCGGAGAGTAGCATGAGAACAGATGATTTAATGTCCAGTCTGCGCTTGTGCCTCTGGGAGCACCTCTGCAAGGGCGTGCTGATGCCGTACGGCATAGACGAACGACCTGCCGTGTCATCATTCGACAAAGGCAGGAGTGACACAGCTTGAATCGGAACCGCCCCCAACGTTTTGGTCTTTGTGATCAATTTGGATGTTCCTCCGTGAGTAGCGATGACAAGCCCGCAATCTCTCAGCAATCGGTGTGCCACGACAGCGTGCGCGATCTCGCTTAAGAGAGAGACAAAGAGGGGGACATTTCGCCTTTCCGCCAGCCGCTGGAATGATTGCGCGGCGGAATGTCGAGTCTCGACCGTATGGGTCTGGAAGCGGACATAGTGGGCTCTGCAAATGCCCTGCCGAGCGTGGCACCGCCAGTGCATGATGTGAACGCCGACTATTTTTGTCACGCGCTACCAGGTCGTGCGGCATCGCGCGCGACTCGAGAACGAGGTGTATTCGATCCTGCACGCGTAATTGGTCCCGAAGTGCCCGCACGCCGATCTGTTCGACGCTCGCGGCCGGGTGTGGGTGGCCGCTCAACAGCTTCCAGACGATGAGCGCTCAGCGATAGATCGGCACGTGCCCGAGCTTGGGCGGCTGGCGGAAGACCTCGCCCTGCTCGACCGCGAGATCGCGCATCGACAATTCCGCGGCCAACCGATTGATAACGGTGACCGGCGCGAATCTGTCGGTCGCCGCCGGCATCGTGGCGGCGATCGGCGACCTCAGCCGGCTCAATAGCCCGCCGAAACTGGTGAGCTATTTCAGGCTTAGTCCGCTTTGCCGCTTGGCCAAATGGGCGTGGTAGGCCCAAGGGACGCTCGGGAGACTTGCAGATCGGCTCGCCCCATGCACCCCACGATGATCGTCGATGAAGGCGATCATGGGCTTGGACCTGCGGTTGAGCTCCGCCATCGCAAACCAGCGCTCGCTGTGCGCAGAATTTGTTTGGCCTGCCGAAGCTCGCGCTTCTCCCCTTTCCAGCCCTTCAGCGTTCTCGGGCCTGTCGGTCGGGACGGCGGCCCACTACCCGCTATCGACCTCGGCCTTATTGGCCCAGTCGTCCAGCCTCTGCGGCGTGCAGCCGATCTGACCGCAATCGGCGTCACTGCCGCCCTGCGCGAAAGGGTGTTCCCTGGCGTGATCCAGACTAGGAACCGCTCGGGTCCGGCTTGTCGCCTCGTTCCTCATGGCTCCCTCCTCTCAAGATTTTGAGCCTCTGGCAGCCCAGTGGCGGTTCAAAAGGGATGTCCCGATCGGTGTTGAACTACGTCGGGCCGACGTTGCCGGGATGAATGTTACGCGGCCCTCGAGACGTGGGCAACGGGCTTGATCGTCATGCGATCGTGGTGAGCTTGAAGGGCTGCACGCAGAACCGACAATTGCTTATGCGCCTTCAATCGTCGAAAGCCCTTGTTGGCCTCGATCATGCCGGCCGCGACCCATCGCAAGGCCATACCGGCATCCCGCCAGCGTTTGACGTTGCGCGTGACGCGGCGAATGGTGCCCATCATGTTCTCGGCGATGTTGGTACAGGCGAGCGATCGACGAAGCTCCTTCGGCAGCTTCAACCGGACGACAGTCAGGATTTC
>NZ_JBVVPS010000046.1:0-43351 GCF_055811355.1 Bradyrhizobium sp. WSM4873
TCCACGATATCGAACCCCATCCGCTTGAACGCGTCGCTGATGGCAGCCGCGTCGTTGTCGGGATTAGCCAGCCGCGCAACGCTCTGGTAGTCGGACACGCCAAGGACCAGCGCCACCCGCTTGTCGGCCTGCGCAGTCGAGGCCGCGACCAGCATCAGGGCAGCCGCCAGCGCAACGCGGCCGGCCAGACGCTGCAGGCGTGACATCGGAGCCGGGAGGATCAATCCGACCATGGTGCAGGCTTCAATCCGTCAAGGAGGCCCTGGGCTGGCTCCGGGAAGATTTCGAGGGTCTCCTCCCGTAAGTCAACCCGTCTGTGGCCTATCTCACTTCCCGGTGCCGCCGTGGGCGTCAGGCCGAACCTTCGGCGGAATGGCTGCGGCCGACGAAGCTCGACGTGATCAAGGGGCCGTATCAGCAGTTCTACAAGAACAATGCCGATACCGCGCGCATCTGGTGCAGCGACTGCCGAGCCCGCCCATACCGCCGGACAAGCCGACCGCGACGAAGCAGTAGGCATCGCGTCGGGAACGCCAGACCGATGCCTTGCGCACCCAAGATCTTGCGCCCCCATGATTATGGGTGTCGCGGCGCCCGCACCGCAGCTAAACTTGGCCCTGCGCCGCGGGGGACACGCGGTGCAGGACGATGATCATGACCAAACAGGGCGAGACGGGTGAAGCCATCACCATCCTCCTCGTCGAGGACGACGCGCCGACCTGCTGGCGGCTCCACGACGCGCTGGTCAAGGCCGGCTACGAGGTGCGCAGCGCCGGCACGCTCGCGGAGGCCCGCGCCGGACTCGGCGAGCGGGCGCCGCGCGTGCTGCTTACCGATCTGCGGTTGCCCGACGGCCACGGCGTCGAGCTGATCCGCGAGACAAGGCAACGTTTTCCCGACACCGAGATCATGGTGATCTCCGCGCTCGGCGACGAGGAGAGTGTGATCTCCGCGATCACGGTCGGCGCCACCGGCTACCTCCTGAAGGATGCGTTCCCCACTGATATCGCCACCACCGTGCGCGATCTGGTCGCCGGCCATTCGCCGATCTCGGCCTCGATCGCCCGCTTCATCGTGCGCAGAACGCAAGGTACCGCGCAGAATTCAGCCGAGCCTCCGCCGGGTCCCGCGCTCAACACCGCAAGGCTCACCCCACGCGAGATCGACATCCTTTGGGGCATCGCCAAGGGTTTCAGCTACGCCGAGATCGCGAGCCATCTCGGCCTCTCCAGGCAGACCGTGCCCGGCCACATCAAGAACATCTATCGCAAGCTCGAGGTGCACACCCGCAGCGAAGCGGTGTTCGAAGCGGTGCAGCAGGGCCTGATCAAGCTGTGAGCGAGATCGCGGCGAAGGCAACGGTCAAACCCGCGCGGCGCCGGCTGCTGGTCTCGCGCCTCGTGCCCTATCTGCTGCTCCAGGCGCTCATAGTGGTCGCGACCGTCCTCGGGCTGCGGCTGCTCCAGCCCAGCGACCCCGACGACTTTGCACTTGGCGAATTTTCGCTGCGCGAGGACGGCGTGGCGCGTCCCGTAACGCTGCCGCATTTCACGTCCTCACGCTATTCCCTAGCCGACCCGCCGCTCTATACCGGCGCCTTCACGTTCCGCCGCGGCGATGTGGCGTCGGGATGGTCGGTATTCCTGCCGCGCTTCAGCAACGCGGTGGAAGTCTCAATCAACGGCGTCGTCATCCTGGATTCCCGACGCGATGCCAACGCCAACCGGCCCGACCGCAACACTCCGCAGATCGGGGCGATCCCGTCCTCGCTGCTGCGCGAGGGTGCGAACGAGATCACCGTGCGGCTGTTGGTTTGGGGACCGCTCAAGGGCTTCCTCGACACCGTCTATGTCGGGCCGGATGCGGCCTTGCGGCCGGCCTACGAGACACGCACGTTGATGTTCGTCACGTTGCCGGTGGTGTTCTCGGCCTGGCAGTCGATCCTCGCCGTGATCCTGGCGATCATGTGGCTGATGCGCCGCCGCGAGCCGGTTTACGGCGTCCTGGCCGTGGCGATGGTATTCGGCGTAGTGCAGGCCTTCGCGCCGCCACCGGTGCCCCCCGTCAACACGTCCCGGCTCGCCGCGGTGTTGCTCGCGTCCGCACCGATCGAGAGCGCCCTGGTCGTCGTCTTCGGCGTGCTGTTCTTCGGCTGGCGCTGGCCGCGTTACGGCATGCTGCTGTTCGCGCCGGGGCTCGTCGTGTTCGGTGTCGGACTGATCGCCGGCCCGCCGCTGCCGCGCATTCTGTTTCTCCTGTTGGGGATTCCCACTGTCGGTCTCTGCCTGCTCCTGATGGCCTGCGTCACTACCGCCGCGGTGGTGCGGCGGCAGGACGCGGCAAGCTTCACGCTCGGCTGCGCGGTGACGATCGTGCTGATCTGCTGGGTCCATGACATCCTGTCGGTGTTCGAGATCGTGACCGACGAGCGCATCTTCCTCTCGCGCCTGTCCTATTCGGCGATGCTGGTCGCGATCGGCGCCGGCTTGACCTGGCGGTTCGCGCGCGCGCTGAACCAGGTCGACAGCTTTGCCGACCAGCTCGTGACGCGCATACGCGAGGCTGAGGAGCGGCTGAAGGCGAGCTTTGCCCGCGAGGAGGAGCGTGCACGGGCCGCCGCGCTCGCCAATGAGCGCACGCGGCTGATGCGCGACCTGCATGACGGCCTCGGTGGCCAGCTCATCAGCATCGTGGCACTGTCCGAGCGCGGGCACGAGGGTGCGACCATCACCGACGCCGCCCGTGCCGCGCTGAAGGACCTCCGCCTCGTCATCGACTCCATGGACGACATCGGCGGCGACCTGATGCTCGCACTCGGCTCCTGGCGCGAGCGCGCGACCGCGCAATTGCGACCGCACGACATCGCGCTGGACTGGCACGTGGCCACGCCGCAGGGGCTGCCGCTGCATCCCGAGCTCAGGCCATGGCATGTCATCCAGATCGTGCGCATCCTCGACGAGGCCGTGACCAATGCGGTCAAGCACGCAGAGGCCCGCCGCATCGCGGTCACCATCGAGACGGTCGACGAAGGTCAGGGACCGTACGGTGTGATCAAGGTCGCGGATGACGGCAAGGGCTTTGCGAACGGTGCTGCGTCGGTCGGCAGCGGCGGAGCCACCGACGCGAGCCAGACCGCGCGCGGCCTTCGCAACATGAGGAGCCGTGCCGCGCGCTGCGGAGCGATGCTCGATCTGAGCTCGGATTCCTCAGGCACGCGCGTGCGGCTGCAATTGCCGCAGATTTTCCCCGACAGCGGTGCCGCCGTCGGCTGAAAAGCCCCCTCTCCGAACGTGTGGGACGCGCGGAGAGAGGGACGGGCCGGATGATTTGCCTGCGGAAGACGGGGGGGGGGGTCGTCCGCAACGCTCCTTCGCCCGAACTCTTTCGTCTTTCTCAGCGCACGCCGACGCGGTTGACCGGACCACCGCGATTCATCGGCGTGCCCGCGCGCACGCCGACACCGGGGGCACCGACCCCGGGTGTCGCGACCGCGACCGCGGCGGCCGGCGCAACCACCACTGCCGCTGTCGGCCGCACCACGCAGCCCTTGGGTATGCCGACCGTCTTGCAATAGACCACCGCCTGCGCCGGGCTCGTGCCCAGCGAAACCATCACCACACCTGCCAGCGCCAAAATCGTCAGCCCGGCGCTCAGCGCTCCCGCTCTTTTCGACATCTTGCTCTCCTGCTCCCGTTCGGCGTCCCGATGCAATCACCGGGTCTCGCCGCCGACGTGCAGCCTGAATGACAAAAGACGGCGCGCTGATACATGCCATGAAAATGGGGGTACGGCGGCGGGACGGGCTAGCCGATGCCATGAACATGGCATGGACCCGCGCCCGGCGCTCGCGAGATGGTCCGGCCCGCTTGATCCCAGGCGGGACCAACGACATTCCCAAGGAGGTGTTTTATGAAGATTTCGGTTCTTGCCGTGCTGCTGCTCGCCGCTACCGCCCAGACCGCCGCTGCGCAATCCGGTCCGACGCCGCAGGAGCAGATGACGTGCCGAAGCGACGCGAGCAAATTCTGCGCCGAACACATCGGCAAGCCGCCGCAGATGAATGCCTGCCTGCGCGAGAACAAGTCGAAGCTTTCGGACGGCTGCCGCAAGGTCGTGGAGTCACACGGCGGGTGAGCGTACTTCCTTCTCCCCCTTTGCGGGCGAAAGTGCCCGGCAGGCCGCCTCGCCAAAGCACAATCTTGCAGGCGCCCCGCGGAAGGTCCCCGCGGAGGGCCATGAATGTGCGACAGGATCTTCGTAGGCGCCCACTCGGCCGGCTGCGTGCTGGCCAACCGGATGCCTTCATTGCCGACACCGCCTAATCGTCGGAACCATCCTTGTCCGGCGCAACCTCGCCGGCGTCCTGTCGTGCCTTGCGGGCTGCCTCGTCGGTGATCTCCCGCGGCGTCGGCGCACGGTCGGGTCTTTTCCCGCTTCCGGCGCCGCGGATAGCCGCGCGCAACTCCTCGGCCCTGCGTTTGCGGGCCTCCTCATCCTCGGCGTTCATGCGTGATACCTGGTCATAAAGTAGTCAGCAGTCCAGGATCACACTTAATGACGACCGGAGCGACGACAAGCCTTCAGCCGCCGACCGCCTTGATTGCGGCCCGCAGTGCGTCGGCCCGGCTCTTGAATGGATCATTCCTGGCCGGCTTGCCCTTGAGCGCGCGCATGGCGAGCTTGGTATTCGGGCCGCGCTTATCGTGTGCGCGCGCCCGCGCGGCTTCTGTGTGACGATCGATGGCGGCGCGCACGTTGCTTCCGCTCGGCTGGAAATCCTTGATCGCACCGTCGACTGCCTTGGCGCCGGAGAACCAGGTCCGCTGCCACCATGTCTTGGTCGATGGCTCGTACCAGCTCAAATAGCCATCCTTCAGGACTTGCCGCGGCGCCTTCAGCTTGCCGCTGTAGCTGTACCGGACGCCATCCACCCGCATCGGATCGAAATAGTTCGGGGTGTAGAAATCGGAAACGAGCACACCGTTGATGGTGTAGGCACAATCCGTGGCTTCACAGGGATCGCATACCTCGACCAGGAACTTGACGCGCCCTTGTCCTTTCACTGGCGAGTCTCCGGCGACCGTGCGCCGGCCAAACGGATCGGCCAGCATCTCCAGGCATTCGTGACTTGCGGTCAGCGACCACGCCTCGTCGTATTGGACGAGCGAGTAAGGCTGGCCATGTTCGTCCTCGTGATAGCCCGCGGCCGTGGGGTCGCCGATATTGTCCTTGATGATGATCGGCCAATAGTCGAGCGGCACCTCTTCCAGTTTCTCGTACGCGGCAACGTCTGCATTGATTTTCCAGATCGGGCCGAAATCGCGGGAGACCTGCTTGGACAAGGCGCCCGCGACTTTCGCGAGCTGTGCCGGCGTGATCTTCGATTGTTCGGTGACGAGGGCAACATGAGCGGTCAACATGAAAAGCTCCTATGGAAATGCCACGATCGAAATTCGCAGGGACGGCGTCCCTGGCGATGCAATCCGGCGCAACGGCAATATCGATGCACCGTACAACCACGAAGAAACGTTGAAATACTATTCAATCGCAAAGCAGGTGACAATGCCTTTTCGGTGCGCGCCCCCGGGACAGGGCGAAACGCACTCATATCGTGGCGTCAGGGTCACGCTGCCGTCGAGCTAATCGTCGTCGCCGAATAGCCTGATCTGCGGAAAGCCGCCGCGCGGCCTGCTCGGGACCTCGCGCGCATCGGCATCTTCGCGGATGTTTCGCGCGACGTCGTCCCAATCGGTGCGGTCGCGCATCGCACGCGGCTCGCGGGAATCGTAACGACGGCGCTCGGCCCAGCGCTCACGGCGCTCCGTCCGGCGCCGTTCAGACGTGGCGCGCTTGACGTCAGAATCCCTGGCCTTGGCATAGGCGTTGTCGGATGAGGATGACGGCTCTGTCGATGCTTGTCGCTCGGCAGGCTTTGCGACTTGCGGAGGCGATGCCGGTGGCGGTTTCGGGGGCTCCACCGCGGCCGTTTGCGAAGGCTGCTGCGCTGGCTGTTCAGTGTTGACTTGAGTGGTCTGCGTGTCGGGCTTCACCGCTTCGGACTTTGCCTCAGGCTTGGACTCGGATTTGGCTTCGGCCTGCGCTGGCGCGGCGACCATGGCGCCGAAGGCTTGCGAGCCGGTGAGATATTGCAGGCGCTCGGATGGCGCGTCCGTCGTGGCGGGCTTGGCGTCAGCGCGCTGCGCGATCTTGCTGGTATCAGGCCCCTGCTTGGGCGACACCGGATTCATGATATTGCCGGCGACAATGCCGCCGCCGAGACCAATGGCGATGGCTGCGACGATGGTTCCTGCACCGACGAAATAAGCTGTCGAGGCGCGCATTGGTCCACTCCCTCTTTGGAGCGGGCAACGCTTGTCGATTGCCTGATGTTCCCGATACAGGCGCAGTTCCGGGAGGAACTTGGTTCGGAAGAAACTTGCGCGTCAGATCTGCTGCGCGACCTTCTCGAGCCCGATGATGCGGGCGAGCTTGCGCACTTCCTCTTTCTGGTCGTCCCGCAGCTGGAACAGCAGCGGCATCGCGGCCGATTTCAACTGCTGGACCTCGTCGCAATTGGGATCGATCGGCACGCCCTGCACGTGCGGATTGGACAGCTTGTTGGCCGATATCTTGCGGACAACGTTGCGCAGCGCGGTTTCGACCGAGGGCCAGTAATATTCCTGCGACGACGACAACTTCAGGCGGTCCCTGATGCCCGCAATCTGCACGTCGGACAGCAGCGAATAAGATTTCTGCGGCTGCGGCTTGACGACGACCTTCGGCTTGACGGGGACTTCGACGGCAGGAATCTCTGCAGCGGCCGGAGCCTCGTTCACGCTCGCCTTGGGCATCGGGAAATCGGATGGCGTGGCGGCGGCAAACGCCTGGCGCAGCGGCTCGGTCAGCACGGGCATTTGCGAGAGCTTGTCGGCCGGAACCTGGACTGGGTCGATGGCGGCCGAGGCTAGCGCCAGCGTCGGAACCAGACGGTCAGCCTTGGCCGCCCGGTTGGTTGCAAGCGGCTTAGGCGGGGTCTGCGAGATCATCTCAGCGCTGACGCTGGGCACGCTGTCGCGGCCGAGAATGGCGGTGGTGGCGGCGCCGAGGACGAGGAAGCAGGTCAGCACGACGATGGTGATGGCTTTCGACAAACGTCTCTCCGCAACCGGCTTCAAGTCCACGTGATCACTGCCCGGAAACTGGGCAAAAATTAAGGCTTAACCGTGCCATCGCGGCGGCAATCGCGCGGACTGCGGCGACATTACCTGGAAAGCTCAACAAAATCAGGCCGCTAGCGCCAGATCGTAAGCGTCCTGGATGTCGGCCACGATCTCCGAGGCCTCCCAGACTCCACGCGGCTCGACGGATTGCAGCGCCACCGTCCAATTGCCGCCCCGGCGGGTGCGGGGGACGCTGACGATGTCGAAGCGCACGTTGCGGCACAGCGGATGGCGGGCCAGCGCATGGGCCACGCGAATGCGAATTTCGTCCAGCGAAGCCGCCGTCTTGGCATTGAGAAAGTCGAAGTCCATCGCCTGTCCCTCTCGGTCCTGATTGGCGCCTGAGGGGGATTCTGGGTGATCGATGGTTAATCTGCCGTTAAGTGACGGCTTCTAAGGAGCGCTCGATTAACTGTGATGGAGGCGACGGGCGCTGTCAGTCTCCGCGTTTTTACGGGGAGAGGCGGCCACCCGCCTCTCGATACTCGGCGACCGTCCGCGCGACGAGATCGTTGACCTCCATCACTTCGGTCACACCCGATATCGAATGCCCGCCGCTCCAGATATCGCGCCAGCGCTTGGGGCGGCTCTCGCGCGCGTTGACGTCGATGTCCTTGCCGATGTCGATGGCACCGCGCGCCGGCAGATCGTCGGGGTCGAGACCGGCCGCGGCGATCGACGGTTTGAGCATGCTGGTCTGCAGGCCCGTGAACGCGGTGGTCAGCAAGATGTCGTCCGCGCTGCCGTCGACCAGCATTTGCTTGTGACGTTCATCCGCCATGCTCTCGCGCGTCGCGATGAACTTCGTGCCCATGTAGCCGAGATCGCAGCCGAGCACTTCGGCCGCGCGCAATGCGTGGCCGTCGCTGATGCCCCCCGCGAGCACGATGATGCCGTCGTAGAACGCGCGCACCGCGCGGACGAAGGCGAACGGGTTGAGCCAGCCGGTCTGCCCGCCCGCGCCCGCAGTAAGCAGCACGAGCCCGTCGGCACCTGCATCCGCCGCACGTTCGGCGTGGCGGATCGAGGCA
Source organism: Bradyrhizobium sp. WSM4873 (assembly GCF_055811355.1). NCBI lineage: Bacteria > Pseudomonadati > Pseudomonadota > Alphaproteobacteria > Hyphomicrobiales > Nitrobacteraceae > Bradyrhizobium > Bradyrhizobium sp. WSM4873. Next base: position 8,252 of record NZ_JBVVPS010000046.1, read on the forward strand.
ACATCCGCAAGCACCAATGTGCCGGCGTCGTGCAGCGGCTTGAGCACCGGCGCGGGCGAGCCGACCGAGGTGATGACGATCTCCGGCCTGTGGTGCAGCAACACGGCGAGATCCTGCTCCAGCCGTGCATTGGAGCGGTGCACGATCAGATTTGGGCACAGCGGCGCGGCCTTGCGGCCGGTTTGATCTTCATTCAGCAGCAGCCGCGCTTCGATGTCGGTGAGCCATTCATCGAGTTGTTCGGTGCTGCGGCAATTCACGGTGGGGAAGCTGCCGATCACGCCGTTGCGGCAGGCCGCGACCATGAGCTCGACGCCCGACACTAGAAACATCGGCGCGGCAATCAGCGGCAGGGCGAGACGACCGTGGAAATGTTGCAGCCGGTCTGACCTCACGCATGCCTCCCTCGCGCGGGCTTAGTCGTTCCATCCCGCATGCCCTGTGCTAGCGTCGCGGTAACATTGGCACGCCAGAAGCCGATGACAAAGCAGCGAGGAAACATATGTCCGATCCGCTCCATGCATCGTCCCCGACTTGCGCGCAGGCGCTGCGGGCGCTGTCGCGCTATCCGGGCCGAACCGCGTTCGCGTGGCCGGGCGGATCGCTGAGCTATCAGGGCACCACCGACCTGATCGGGCGCATCCAGGGCGTGTTCATGCGGCTTGGATTGCAGCCCGGCGCACGGGTCGCCTTCCTCACCGCGAACCGCGCCGACACCTGGTGCGCCGGCGTCGCCGCGCAATTGTCGCGGCTCTGCGTCACCTGGCTGCATCCTTTGGGATCGCGGGGAGACCAGATGTTCCAGCTCGAGGATTCCGAGGCCGAGGTGCTGGTGGTCGATGCGGCCGCCTTCCGCCATCGCGGCGGCGAGCTCGCTGTGCAGGCGGGCTGGCTCAAGGCGGTCTTCACCATGGGACCGGCCGACTATGGCGTCGACCTCTTGCAGGCGATCGAGATCGAAGGCCATGCCAGCGCGCATTGCCTCGCCGGACCCGACGATCTCTCGACGCTGAATTACACCGGTGGCACGACCGGCAAATCCAAGGGCGCGTTGCGCTACCACCGCGAAAATGCCGGAGCCGCGGCCGCGATCCTTGCCGACTTCGAAATCCCCAATGGCGCGCGCTACCTCGCGGTGGCACCGATCAGCCATGTTGCCGGCACGAAAGTGCTGCCGACCCTGATGCGGGGCGGCACCGTTCACATGCTGAAGGGCTTTGATCCCGAGGCGGTACTGGCGGCGATCGCGCGCGAGCGCATCAACTTCACGCTGTTCGTGCCGACCATGATCTATGTGCTGCTCGATCATCCCGCATTGAGCAGGACTGACCTCTCCTCGCTCGAGCTGGTGCTCTACGGCGCCTCCGCGATGTCGCCGAGCCGGTTGATCGAGGGCATCGAACGGATCGGGCCGGTGTTCTCACAACTCTACGGTCAGACCGAATGCTATCCAATCTCGGTGCTGCGCAAAGCGGATCACGATCCCAAGACGCCCGAACTGTTCCTGTCTTGCGGCTTCCCGATCGCGCCCTGCGAGGTCCGGATCCTCGACGACAACGATCAGGAAGTGGAGACGGGCGAAGCCGGTGAGATCTGCGTGCGCGCCCCCCACGCGATGGCGGAGTACTGGAAGCAGCCCGACACCACCGCCGAGACGCTCAAGAACGGATGGGTCCATACCGGCGACATCGCGCGCAAGGACGAACGCGGTTACATGTTCATCCTCGACCGCAAGAAGGACATGATCGTGTCCGGCGGCTTCAACATCTTTCCGCGGGAAATCGAGGACGTGCTGTCACAGCACGCCGATGTGGCCATGGTCGCTGTCGTCGGCATTCCCGACGAGAAATGGGGTGAAGCCGTGACCGCCATCGTCGTGCCGCGTGAAGGCGCTAGGCCCGATGCCGACGAGCTGATCGACATGGTGAAAACGCGAAAGGGTTCGGCTCACGCGCCCAAGCAGATCAAGTTCGTCAGGCAATTGCCGATGACCGGCGTCGGCAAGGTCGACAAGAAAGTGCTGCGCGCGGAATTCTGGAGCGGGCGGGACCGGATGGTGGGGTAGCTCCCGCCCGGGACGCCACGCAGTCTCACGCCGCCCCTCACCGCTTCTCGATCACCAGGCTTTGCACGGCTCGGCCGAAATAGCCCTGCCGGTCGGCGAGCCGCGACATCGCAAGCCCGGCGCCATCGGGACCGATCCAGGAATCGCCGTCGAGCAGGATCCATTCGCCGATCGGCTGGCGCGCAAAGCTCACGGTGAGGTCGGCGTTGATATAGGTCCAGGCGCGGAAATCGAGCGACGAGGCGGTGCCGTTGGAAAAATCGGCCGCGACCACGGCGCGCATCGCCTGCGAGATCGCTTCGCCTGCGATCAGGGGATGATCGACGCGAAACCAGATCGCGCCGGCGCCGGCTTGCCCGAAGCGGCCGCGCGCGGCGCGCATCGAGACTGAACGTACGAACGGGCTGGTGGCGGCATGACCGTCCTCGAGCAGCGAGTCCTCCGGCGACGGCAGCGTAACAGGCAGTGCCTTGATGTCCTCGGGCAGGGTCAGCGCCTGGCGCTTGATCTTGAGCACGGTGGCGCCGACCACCTGTACGCCGTCGGCGAGCAGCTTGACCCCGCAGAGCTGGATCTTGCGGCCCTCGCGCAAGATCTCGGTCGAGATCGTGAGTGGGGCCACCGGCACCGGGCGCATCAGGTCGATGGTGACGCGCGCGATGTCCATTGCAACTGGCGTCGGAATGCGCTCAGCCGCCCACGTCACCAGCGAGGCCGGCGCCGAACCGTGCTGCATACACCGGTCCCACGGGCCCGCGGCATCCGGGCTGGTGACGACGCTGTCGCCGTCGACACGGTAGATGGGGGTCATCGTTTCTCCGTGATGCACATCCGGCGCTCAGCAAGAGCTGGCGCCCGGCCCAGTGCGCAATTGCGCACAAGGCCGGGACGACGAAGCTCACAACGGCGGATCGATTGCCTCGTCGTATTCCTTCTTGAAGCGCGCGATCATTTCGGCGGCTGGCACGATGCCGTCGATGCTGCCGACGCCCTGGCCTGAACCCCAGATTTCCTTCCAGGCTTTTGGCTTGGCGCGCTCGCCGGAGGCGTCGGTGCCGAAGTTCATCTTCGAGGGATCTGACGTCGGCAGGTTCTCCGGATCCATACCGGCGGCGAGAATCGACGGCTTCAGATAGTTGCCGTGCACGCCGGTGAAGAGGTTGGAATAGACGATGTCGTCGGCCGTCGCGCCCGCGATCATCTCCTTGTACTTCTCGACCGCATTGGCTTCCTTGGTGGCGATGAAGGCCGAGCCGATATAGGCAAAGTCGGCGCCAAGAATGCGCGCGGCGCGAATCGCCTTGCCGTTGCCGATCGCGCCCGACAGCGCGATCGGGCCGTCGAACCATTTTCGCGTTTCGGCGACGAACGCCAACGGCGAGATCGTGCCGGCATGGCCGCCGGCGCCCGCTGCGACCAGGATCAGGCCGTCGGCGCCCTTCTCGATCGCCTTGTGCGCAAACTTCTGGTTGATCACATCGTGGAAGACGATGCCGCCCCAGCCGTGCACGGCCTGATTCAGCTCCTCACGTGCGCCGAGCGAGGAGATGATCATCGGCACCTTGTACTTGGCGCAGAGCTGCATGTCGTGGTCGAGCCGGTTGTTCGACTTGTGCACGATCTGGTTGACCGCAAACGGCGCCGACGGCTTGTCCGGATGCGCGCGGTCGTAGGCCGCGAGCTCTTCGGTGATCCGCGCCAGCCACTCGTCGAGCAGCTCCGGCGGCCGCGCGTTCAGCGACGGAAACGAGCCGACCACGCCCGCCTTGCACTGCGCGATCACGAGATCGGGCACCGAGATGATGAAGAGCGGCGAACCGATCACGGGGATCGACAGGCGTCCCTTGAACAGGGCAGGCATGGACATTGCGAGACGATCCTCTATTGACGGTCACATCGAAGTTGGGGGCCATACCAACAAGGCAATCTTTCCACTGTCAAGTATTGCGTTTTGGCGCCGTGGAGGACGCCGTTACCGCAATTCCAAGGCGCGGAATTCAGCGCGGACCGACGACATCACGCAAGCAAATCCGGATTGATCAGCCGCTCGAACGAGAACATCTCGTCCCATTTCTCCTGGGTCAGCAGCTTGCGTTCGACCACGACGATCTGGTGCAGCGACTTGCCGCTCTTGTAGCCCTCGCGCGCGATCTCGGCACATTGCTTGTAGCCGAGCAGCGGCTTCAGCACCGTGACGATGCCGAGCGAATTCAGCACCATGTTGCGGGTGTGCTCCGCGTTGGCGGTGATGCCGACCACACAGTTCTCGCGCAGGCTGTTGACCGCCCGCTCCATGGTGCGGATCGAGAAGAACAGCGCGAACGAGATCACCGGCTCCATCACGTTGAGCTGGAGCTGTCCGGCGGATGCCGCGAGCGTCACGGTGGTGTCGAGCCCGATCACGAGGAAGCTGGTCTGGTTGACGACCTCGGGGATCACAGGATTGACCTTGCCGGGCATGATCGAGGAGCCCGGCTGAAGCTGCGGCAGGTTGATCTCGTTGAAGCCGGCACGCGGGCCCGAGGCGAGCAGGCGGATGTCGTTGCAGATCTTGGTCAGCTTGCTCGCGGTGCGCTTGAGGACGCCGGAGAGCTGCACATAGGCGCCCGTATCCGACGTCGCCTCGACGAGGTCGCCCGCAAGGATGAAGTCGACGCCGGTGAGCGCGCTCAAATGCCGGACCGCGAGCTTGGGATAGCCGTGCGCCGCGGTGACGGAGGTGCCGATCGCGGTCGCCCCGAGATTGATCTCGCGCAGCAGCGCGCGGGCCTCGGAGATGCGATCGACCTCCTCGCCCATGGTGGTGCCCCAGCCGCGGAATTCGGCGCCGAGCGACATCGGCACCGCGTCCTGGAGATGCGTGCGGCCCATCTTCAGCACGCGCTCGAACTCCCGGCCCTTGGCGAAGAACGCCTCCTGGAGCTGGCGCAGCGCCGTCATGTAGCTCTCGAGCCGCAGGATCAGCGCCAGCCGAAAGGCGGTCGGATAGGTGTCGTTGGTCGACTGGCCGTAATTGACGTGATCGTTGGGGCTGACGTGCTGGTAGTCGCCCTTCGCGAAGCCGAGCGATTCCAGCGCGAGATTGGCGATCACCTCGTTGGCGTTCATGTTGGTGGAGGTGCCGGCCCCGCCCTGGATGAAGTCGGTGACGAACTGGTCCATCATATCGCCGGCGATGACGCGATCGCAGCCCACGATGATCGCTTCCGCGACCTTGGTGTCCACCGCGCCGAGATCGCGGTTGGCCATGGCGGCGGCCTTCTTGACGTAACCGAGCGCCTTCACGAAGTAAGGCTCCTGGTTCATCGGAATGCCGGTGATGTGGAAGTTCTCCTTCCCGCGGATGGTTTGGACACCGTAGTAGATGTCGTCGGCGATCTCACGCTGTCCGAGGAAGTCCTGCTCCGTGCGGCTCATGGGCGCTCCTTGCTTGCTCGCGCGCGTCCTCAGTTCTGGCACAGCGCGCTGGTGACGAAGGTATCGGTGCGGCAGTCATCCGGTTTGCGTTGCCTGCCCGGGATCAGAATCTTGGCCGAGCACTTTTCCGCGGAGTCGGCATTCAGGCTCTTGCCTTCCGTGTAGCCCTTGCTCTGGCAGAGTTTGTCGGCGGCGAGCTTGCAGTCGGGCGCGCCATTCGACGAGGCCGGGCAGGCCACGCGTCCCGACACCATGGTCGACGGCTTGGCCAGGCGCGACAAGTCGTTCATGGTCTCGCTCGGGCTTTTGATCGGCGGCAGGATCGAGGGCAGCTTGTCGAAGAGCTTGCCCATTTCGTTGATCAGCCCGGGATTTTCTTCATGCGCCGGCGGCGACGAAGGGGCTGTCGAGGGCGCCGGTGCGGCCTGCGATCCTTGCTCCTGCAAGCCGAGCGCCGGCGGCGCGGATTGCGGCCATCCGGTACCGCCGGTACCCAGCAGGAGCGAAAGCACCGCAAATGTCAGCGTGCCCAGCCGCAGGACCGGATTGCCGGATCGAAGCATCATGACGGCAACCGTAGCCGAACGAGGCGCGGCGGCAAAGCGCCTTTGGGGTTAGATCAATTTGACTGCGACGACAAAGCCGAGCACGAGCACCGCGGCGCCGATTGCCACCACCAATCCGAGATGCTTCTCGATCTTGACCCGGATCCAGTCGCCGTAGCGGTTGAGCAGGATCGCCACGATAAAGAAGCGCCCGCCACGCGCCACGATCGAGCATAGGATAAAGAGCCCGATATTGTAGCCGGCAAAGCCGGACGTGATGGTCACGAGCTTGTAGGGGATCGGTGTCAGGCCCTTGAGCAGGATAATCACAGCGCCCCATTCGGCGTAGGAGGCGCGGAAGGCGTCGACCTTGCCGCCGAGGCCATAGACCTCGATCAGCCAATGGCCGACCGAGTCGAAGAGCAGCGCACCGATGGCGTAGCCCAACAGACCACCCAGCACCGACGTCGCAGTGCAGATCGCCGCATAGACCCAAGCGCGTTGCGGACGCGCCAGTGACATCGGGATCAGCATCACGTCCGGGGGGACGGGAAAGAAGGAGCTTTCAGCGAAAGCCACGGCGCCCATGATCCAGAGCGCGTAAGGCTTGTGAGCGGCGTCGATGCACCAGTCGTAGATACGTTTCAGCATGGCGCCGCGATGAAGCACCATGGGACGGATTTGTCCATGCCGAGATGGGACCGATTTGTGCCAATACTAGTGGCGCTTGCGCGCGCTGCGGCCTTCAAGCGCGACGATTGGCCGCCTCGCGGCGACACGCGGTGACGCAACTTTGGGCAGTTTCATCGCCGACTTCGGCAGCTTCTCGGCGATGCCGAGCATGTCTTCACGCCGCGTCATCTCGCGCCAGACGTCCTCGGGGCGCACGCCGGCGGAGGCCCAGAGCACGGTCAGATTGTAGAGTAGATCGGCGCTTTCCCGGATCACGGCTTCGCTATCGCCGTTGACCGCGTCGATAACGACCTCGATGGCCTCTTCAGCAAGCTTCTTCGCCATTTTTGACGGGCCGCGCTGAAACAGCCGCGCGGTGCGCGATGTTGCCGGATCAAGGTCCCTGGCCGCGAGCACAGCCAGATATAGCCGCTCAAGCGAATCACTCATGTACGCAAAGCTACTCTAAACCCATAGCGGGGACGTTAACGCACGACAACAAAAGCAAAAAGCCGGCCGTCGCGGCAAGAGCGACGGCCGGCTGGTCCACACTTGCTAGCCAAAGCTAGTAGCAAGTCGAAAGGTTACCTTGGCCGCCCTGCGCGGACTGGTATGGGCCGCCGCAACGGTGATACGGGCGCGGACCGATATACGAGTCGCCGCCGTAATAGACCGGACCGTCGTCGTAGTAGACCGGGCCGCCGCCGTAATAGGCAGGAGCATCATAAGCGTAGGCGTCACGGGTCGCTGCGATTGCGAGGCCGGTGCCGATAGCACCGGCAATGGCCGCTCCGGCAAAGGCCGCGCCGCCGCCACCATGCCAATGACGGCCGCCCGCGTATGAAGCGGTCGGAGCCATTGCGGTCAGCGCCAGCACCGCGGCGGTAGCGAAAACGGCCTTACGGCCGACAAATCCCGAAAATCTATCAAACATGTCCTGGACCCTCCTTGGGACCTCGAATGGTGCCTGATGACAGGCTCGTGTCTCTCAAACACCCGCATCCCATGTTGGGTTCCCCAACCCCAACACAAGCTGAACGGGGTTGCGTGATCGTGACGCAACCGCCGCTCATCCGCCGTTCATATTAGCGCAAACAGAGTGCTCCGCCCGCTGACGCTGCGAGCGTCACAAAACCACAATAATGCGGGACCGGCGCGACCGATGTTCGGATTCAGGACCACTGCCCTTCGCTGCCTGCCGGCCCTTGCAATCTTGCTTGCCGCGCTGACGGCACGCGATGTCTCGGGGACCGAGACCGCCGCGCCCTCTATCGCGATCCACTTCACCTTCGACCGCCCGATCGATGCGAGCATGGCGCCGTTCTTTCTCGCCGCAAAGGACGGAAGCTTCGGCGCCGAACGTCTCAACGTCTCCTTCAGCAGCGCGGCCGGATCGCCGGAGGCGCTTGCGCGCGTCGCCAAGGGTGACAGCGAGCTCGCGCTCGTCGACATCAACGAGCTGATCCGCTTCCGCGACAAGGATGCGACACCGGTCAAGGCGGTGTTCGTGCTGTTCAACCGCGCGCCCTACGCGATCGTCGCCCGCAGGAGCCGTGGCATCCACCTCTTGTCCGACCTGGACGGCAAGACCGTCGGCGTTGCCGATAGCGATCTGTCGATGCGGCTGTGGCCGGCGCTGGCGCAGCAGAACGGCATCGACACGGCTCACGTCAAATTCCGCAAGATCAGCGCCGCGGTACGCGAGCCGATCCTCTCCGCGGGACAGGTCGATGCCGTCGCCGGTTTCAGCTATCTCTCGGCAGTGAACCTGCGTGACCGCGGCGTGCCAGGCGGCGATCTCGTCGCGCTTCGCTATGCCGACTATGGTTGCGAGGCCTATGGCTTTGCCGTCGTAGTCAACCCGGCTTTCGCCGCGGCTAGGCCGGACAGCGTGAAGGGATTCGTTCGCGCATTGATCGCCGGCATCAACGCGACCGTGAAGGACCCGGCGCGCGCGGCGGACGAGGCCGCGAACCGCATCGAGGACGGCGACCGCGAACTCGAGCTGGAGCGCCTGCGCACCGTCCTCGTCGACAACATCCTGACCGACGAGGTCCGTCGCAACGGCCTCGGCGACATCGACCCGGCGCGCATGGATCGCTCGATCGACCAGATCGGGCAGGATTTCAAATTCCGCAAACGGCCCGCGGCGGGCGACATTTTCGACGGCGGGTTCTTGCCGCCAGTCGCAGGGCGGTTGATCAACTGAGCAAAACCGACAGCTTCCGCTATATCTCACGGGCGATCCCTGATTAGAGTATGCGCTCACTCCGTTCCAGCCGCCCGAGCTTGTCGTCCCATGCCCATTCTCCGCCTCTACACCCGCGTTCTCGAGCTGCTCGGCAAGGAGGCACGGCTGGGCTGGCTGCTCGCGATCGTCAATCTCCTGCTTGCCGGATCGCAATTCGCCGAACCGGTGCTGTTCGGCCGGATTGTCGACGTGCTCTCCGGCAAGACGGTCGCAGGCTCCAATTCGGCGTGGCCGTTCCTGGTTGCCTGGGTCGCGTTCGGACTGTTCACCATCGCCTGCAGCGCGCTCGTAGCGTTGCAGGCCGACCGGCTCTCCCACCGCCAGCGGCAGGCCGTCCTGACGGACTATTTCGAGCACATCCTGCAACTGCCGCTGACCTTCCACTCCGGTACCCATTCGGGCCGGCTGATGAAGGTCATGCTCAACGGCACCGATGCGCTGTGGCGGCTGTGGCTGGGCTTCTTCCGCGAGCATTTTGCCGCCATCCTCTCGGTCGTGGTGCTGCTGCCGCTGTCGCTCTACCTGAACTGGCGGCTTGCAATCCTGCTGTTCGTGCTCTGCATCGTCTTCACCGCGCTGACCACCTTCGTGGTACGCAAGACATTCGGCATGCAGATGGCCGTCGAAGAGCAATACAGCGAGCTCTCCGCACGCGCTTCGGATGCGCTCGGCAATGTCGCGCTGGTGCAGAGTTTCGTCCGCGTCGAATCCGAGGTGCAGGGCCTGCGCTCCGTTGCCGACCAATTGCTTGCAGCCCAGATGCCGGTGCTGTCCTGGTGGGCGCTCGTCACCGTGATCACGCGGGCCTCCACCACGATCACGGTGCTCGCGATCTTCACTTTCGGCATCGCGCTGCACGACCAGGGGCTGACCTCGGTCGGCGAGATCGTGATGTTCGTGAGCTTTGCGACGCTTCTGATCCAGAAGCTGGAGCAGGTCGTGAGCTTCATCAACAACGTGTTCATGGAAGCCCCGCGCTTACGCGAGTTCTTCAACGTGCTCGATGCGGTGCCTGCGGTGCACGACCGGCACGACGCGATCGATGCGGGTCGGCTCTCCGGCCTCGTCGAATTCAACGACGTCACCTTCTCCTATGACGGCAAACGGCCGGCGGTCGAGGACCTCTCCTTCACCGCGCTTCCCGGCCAGACCATCGCGCTGGTCGGCGCGACCGGCGCCGGAAAATCCACCGCGATTGCACTGCTGCATCGCGCCTTCGATCCGCAGTCCGGCTTCATCAGGATCGATGGCATGGACGTGCGCGGGGTGACGCTGACTTCGCTGCGGCGGAACATCGGCGTGGTCTTTCAGGAGGCACTGCTGTTCAACCGCTCGATCGCGGAGAATTTGCGCGTCGGCAAGCCGGACGCCACCGAGGCCGAGATGCGCAAGGCGGCGGAGCGTGCGCAGGCGCTCGAATTCATCGAGCGCAGCGGCGGCTTCGAGACCAATGCCGGCGAGCGCGGCCGCATGCTGTCCGGCGGCGAGCGCCAGCGGCTTTCGATCGCCCGTGCACTGCTGAAGGATCCGCCGATCCTGATCCTGGACGAGGCGACCAGCGCACTCGACGCCGTCACTGAGGCCAAGGTGAATACCGCTCTCGACGAAGTGATGAAGGGCCGCACCACCTTCGTGATCGCCCATCGTCTCTCCACCATCCGCAATGCCACGCGGATCCTGGTGTTCGAGAACGGGCGTGTGATCGAAAGCGGAACTTTTGATGAACTCGTGGCCAAAGGCGGCCATTTCGCCGACCTCGCCAGGGCTCAGTTCATGGTTCAGGAGAACGCACGGGCCAGCGTGACAGCGGCTGAGGCTGCCGCGACGGCCGCCAAATCGCCTTAACAAGTCGCCTTAGCAAGTCCCCATAGTACCGTCGAAATTCGGCCCATTTCATTGCGGAATACCCCGCTGATGCCCCTATTCCCGACGCACCAGCCGGTATAGGTTTGCGGCGCCGCAAGCGGCGGCGCTGGATTCAGAACCGAACATCAGATCACGAGAGCCGACCGGAACCGGCGGGTCTCCAAGGACCGGAATCGGATAGTGCACGCTCTTCGCCCGCTGCTTCGTCAATCCCTGTTCAACCTGCTCGCCGCGGGACTCGCGTGTGCCGCATTACTGGCGCCGCGCGCGGCGAGTGCCGAAGCGCTGCTCCTGATCGAGGCCGATAGCGGCAAGGTGCTGCAGGCCGAAAACGCAACCATTCCCTGGTATCCGGCTTCCGTCACCAAGATCATGACCGCCTATGTGACGCTGAAGGCGGTCAAGGACGGCAAGCTCACACTCGACACACTGCTCACTGTATCGCCGACGGCAGCCTCGCAGTCGCCTTCGAAGATGGGCTTTCGCCCGGGGACGCAGCTTACCGTCGACAACGCACTCAAGATGATGATGGTGAAGTCGGCGAACGACATGGCCGTCGTGCTCGCGGAAGGCGTCGGCGGTTCGATCGACGGCTTCTCGGCGCTGATGAACGACACCGCGCAGAAGCTCGGCATGACGCAGACGAGCTACGTCAATCCGAACGGCCTGCCCGCCGACGGACAGATCACCTCCGCGCGAGATCTCGGCATTCTCGCGCGCTCGTTCCTGCGCGACCTGCCCGAGTACGAGTATTTCGTACACATTCCGGCAATCCGCTTCGGCAAGCGCGTCACCGGCAATTTCAACAAGCTGATCGGCCGCTATCCCGGCGCGGACGGTTTCAAGACCGGCTTCATCTGCGCCTCCGGCTACAATCTCGTCGCATCGGCCACTCGCAACGGCCGCCGGCTGATCGCCGTCGTGCTGGGCGCCAACTCCGGCACCGCGCGCGCGGTAAAGGCGGCGCAGCTGCTGGAGCGCGGCTTCTCGCAAGATAATCTCACCTGGCTCCGCCCCTCGCTCGGCACCGTCGACAAGCTGGTGCCGGTCGATGCCTCGCCGCCGAACCTGCGTGACGACATGTGCGGCGGCCATCGCAAGCGGCCGGCCAGCGACGATGACGACGCGCTGATCGCGACCAATGGCGGCACGTCCGGCTCCGCCTCGGCCACGGGCGGCGAAGCCCAGGTCACCTTCTTCACGGCCGGGCTTCAGCCGCCCCTGATGAAGGCCTCCGAGCTGATGGCCTCGGCCCCGGCGGCGGCCGAGCCCGTGCTGGTCTATACCGGTCCGACCCGCACCGGGACCGCCCTGATCGCGGCGGTCGCGGCCGATGCCGACCAGCAGGCCACGCCAAAGCCGCGTGGCAAGAAGTCGCGCGTCGCCAAAAAGCCCGACGCGGCAGACAAGCCGAAGGACGCCAAGACTGCGGCGGCGAAGCCCGATGCCAAACCGGCGGCGGCCGCCAAGCCGGCCGACGGCAAATCCGCAGCCAAGCCGGCCGGTGCCAAGCATGCCGCAGCCAAGCCCGATGCGGTGACAAAGCCTGCGGCGAGCGGCGAGCAGGCAGCCAAACCCGCCAAGCCCAAGGCCGCGACCAAGCCCCCCAAGCCGGCCAACAACAGTTAGCGGCGGACGCGAGGCGAGACCGCGCCGCACTTCGCAGTTGCGGCAAGCCGTTTGCGAGGATTCCGATAGCCACTCCCTGACGTTTGTCCTAAGCCTCGACCGCTTGCCACCCGTACCGGCAGGCTCGATACTGACGGCAATGAGGCAAGCCCGAGACACAACGGGCTCTGGTCAATGAGGGGAGTTTCCATGGAGCGCATCTGGCTTAAGCAATATCCGCCCGGCGTCCCCGCCGATATCGAGCCGACGCAATATTCATCGCTGGTCGACCTCCTGGAGGAGAGCTTCGCCAAGTTCGCCGACCGCAAGGCGTTCATCTGCATGGACAAGTCGATCAGCTATCGCGACCTCGACCAGATGTCGCTGGCGATGGCCTCCTACCTGCAAGGGCGAGGCCTGCAACGCGGCGCCCGCGTCGCGATCATGATGCCGAACGTGCTGCAATATCCGGTCGCGACCGCAGCCGTGCTGCGCGCCGGTTTCGCGGTGGTCAATGTCAATCCGCTCTACACGCCGCGCGAGCTCGAGCACCAGCTCAAGGATTCCGGCGCCGAAGCAATCATCGTGCTGGAGAATTTCGCCCACACCGTCGAGCAGGTGATCGCGAAGACGCAAGTCAAGCACGTCATCGTCGGCAGCATGGGCGACCTGCTCGGCTTCAAGGGCGTGATCGTCAATCTGGTCGTCCGCCGCGTCAAGAAGATGGTGCCGGCCTGGTCGCTGCCAGGCGCGGTGTCCTTCAACGACGCGATCTCCGCCGGCCGCTCTCTGGCCTTCAACAAGCCGAAGCTGTCGCCCGGCGACGTCGCCTTCCTGCAATATACCGGCGGCACCACCGGCGTGTCCAAGGGTGCCACCTTGCTTCATCGTAACATCGTCGCCAACGTCCTGCAGAACGACGCCTGGCTGCAGCCGGCGATGGCCGCGCCGCCGCATGTCGATCAACTCATGGTGGTCTGCGCGCTGCCGCTCTATCACATCTTCGCGCTGACGGCCTGCTACCTGCTCGCGGTGCGCGCCGGCGGCTGCAATCTCCTGATCCCCAATCCACGCGACATCCCGGGCTTCATCAAGGAATTGGCGAAGTACCAGGTCAACAACTTCCCGGCCGTGAACACGCTCTACAACGGCTTGATGCATCATCCCGACTTCAAGAAGCTCGACTTCTCCAAGCTGAAGATCTCGAACGGTGGCGGCATGGCGGTGCAGCGCCCCGTCGCCGAGCAGTGGAAGGCGATCACGGGCTGCTCCATCGCCGAAGGCTACGGCCTGTCGGAGACATCTCCGACGCTGACCTGCAACACCACGACCGATCCCGAGTTCAACGGCACCATCGGCATCCCCGTGCCCTCGACCTGGATCTCGATCCGCGACGACGACGGCAACGAGATGCCGCTCGGCCAGCCCGGCGAGATTTGCGCCAAGGGTCCGCAGGTGATGTCGGGCTACTGGAACAGGCCGGAGGAGACCGCCAAGGTGATGACCGCGGACGGCTATTTCCGCACCGGCGACATCGGCATCATGGACGAGCGGGGATACACCAAGATCGTCGACCGCAAGAAGGACATGATCCTGGTCTCCGGCTTCAACGTCTATCCGAACGAGATCGAGGAAGTGATCGCGAGCAACCCGGGGGTGCTCGAATGCGCCGTCATCGGCATTCCCGATTCCAAGTCGGGAGAGGCGGTGAAGGCGTTCGTGGTCAAGAAGGACCCGAACCTCACGGCGGAGGTTCTGGTCAAGTTCTGCCAGGAGCAGCTGACGGGCTACAAGGTGCCCAAGCACATCGAATTCCGCACCGACCTGCCGAAGACCAATGTCGGCAAGATCCTGCGCCGGCAGCTGCGCGACGAGAAGAAGGCGGAGGCGGCGTAAGCCCCTCTTTCGTTCATGACCGACGACAGCAACATCAGCCCGGCCGGCATCCTCGCCTTCTGGCGCGAGGCCGGCCGCGATGCATGGTACGAGCGTAACGACGCATTCGACGCGGAGGTCAGGCGCCGCTTTCTCACGCCGTGGCAGAAGGCGGTCGCCGGCGAGCTCTCGTCATGGGAGGCGACCGACGAGGGCGCACTCGCGCTCGTCATCGTGCTCGACCAGTTTCCGCGCAACATGTTTCGCGGCACGTCGCAGGCCTTTGCCAGCGACGCGTTGGCGCACGACGTCGCCCGCCGCGCCATTGCGCGGGGTGCAGATCAAAGGATCGATCCGGTCCTGCTCGAATTCCTCTATCTGCCCTTCATGCATTCCGAGCACCTGCCCGACCAGTTGCATTGCGTCGCGCTGTTTCAAAACACCGAAAATGCCCAGAACCTGAAATACGCGCGTGAGCACGCCGATATCATCCGGCGGTTTGGCCGCTTCCCCCACCGCAACCGCCTGCTCGGCCGCGACACCACGTCGGACGAGCAGGCCTTCCTCGACGGCGGCGGGTTCGCCGGCTGATGACATAACGGTGAAGGGTCCCGCCCTCACCGCTTCCCGTGTCACTATCGGCGCCGGCAATATTGTGCAGGCCCGCCGCACGGTCTAAAAAGCGGGACCGATTTTCAGGGAGACTGACGATGGCGATCCAGACTGGCGACAAGCTGCCCGAGGCGAAATTCCGCGTGATGACGGCGGAAGGCCCGCAGGTGAAGACCACCGACGATATCTTCAAGGGCAAGAAAGTGGCGCTGTTCGCGGTGCCCGGCGCCTATACCGGCACCTGCCACAAGATGCATCTGCCGAGCATCTTCCTCAACGCCTACGCCATGAAGGACAAGGGCGTCGACACCATCGCCATCGTCTCCGTCAACGACGCCTTCGTCATGAACGCGTGGAAGCGCGACACCGACCAGCGCGACGAGGCCATCTTCCTCGCCGACGGCAATGCCGACTTCGCCAAGGCGATCGGCATGGAGCTCGACGCCTCCGGCAACGGTCTCGGCATCCGCTCCAAGCGCTATTCGATGCTGGTCGAGGACGGCGTGGTCAAGAAGCTGAACCTCGAGGCGATGCCGGGCAAGGTCGAGGTGTCCGGCGGCGATACGCTGCTGGGACAGCTGTAAGCGGCGACCGCTTTCAGCCACAAACGACACTGTCATGCCCCGCGAAAGCGGGGCATCCAGTATTCCAGAGACAGTTGTTGTTGAATCGAGAGGCCGCTGCTTACTGGATCGCCCGGTCAAGCCGGGCGATGACGGCGGAGCATAAGGAGCGCCGACCGTGCGCCTACTCCGCCACCCTCTGCTGCAATCGCGCCTTCACGATCCCGTCGCGCGCGAGCTGATCGGCGCGTTCGTTCTCGGGATGCCCTGCGTGGCCCTTGACCCAGTGCCACCGCACGTCATGAGCCTTCAGTGCAGCATCGAGGCGCTGCCATAGCTCGACATTCTTCACCGGCTTCTTGTCGGCAGTGCGCCAGCCGTTACGCTTCCAGCCGTGAATCCAGCCGGTGATGCCCTGATGGACATATTGGCTGTCGGTGTAGAGATCGACGGTGCACGGCTTCTTCAGCGCTTCCAACGCGGAGATCGCCGCCATCAATTCCATCTGGTTGTTGGTGGTGTGGCGCTCACCACCGTTCAGTTCTTTTTCCTTGTCGCCGAACTTCAGGATCGCGCCCCAGCCGCCGGGCCCCGGATTTCCCGAGCAGGCGCCGTCGGTGTAGATCGTGACGTTGGGAAGCTCGCTCACACCACCAGCCCCGACGGCGACAGCCCGTAGTCGCGCACGCTTGAAACGCTCTGGTGGAAGCGCAACTTGCGGACATATTCCAGCGGATCCTTCGGCCGAACCAGCGCGCCGGGCGGAACGTTGAGCCAGTCGACCAGCCGCGTCAGCAGGAAGCGCATCGCGGCGCCGCGCGCGAGCAGCGGCAGCGCGGCCTCTTCCGCCTCGGACAGCTTTCTCACGCGGCCATAGGCGTTGAGGAAGGCCCGTGCCTTGGTGACGTTGAAGGAATGATCCGGCTCGAAGCACCAAGCGTTGAGGCAGATCGCGACATCATAAGCCAGCATATCATTGCAGGCGAAAGTGAAATCGATGATCCCCGACAGCTTGTCGCCGAGGAAGAAGACGTTGTCGTTGAATAGGTCGGCGTGGATCACGCCTTCGGGCAGCTGCGTCGGCCAGACCCCGCTCTCGAGGTAGTCGAGCTCGTGGCTAAGGAACGCGCGCAGGCCGGGCTGCACCTCGTCGGCCCGGTGTGACGCCGCATCGAACAGCGGCCGCCAGCCGGGGACCGACAGCGCATTCGCACGCCTGATCGCGAAATTCGCACCGGCCAGATGCAACCTGGCGAGCCCCTCGCCGACGCCGGCGCAATGGGCCGCGTTCGGCTTGCGCGGCCAGACGCCTTCGAGAAAGGTGATGATCGCGGCCGGCCGGCCCGACAGCTCGCGCAGCGCCTCGCCGTCCGTTCCCTTCACGGGCAGCGGGCAGCTGACGCCGTGCTCGGCCAGATGCGTCATCAGCGCGAGGAAGAACGGCAGATCGTTCTTCGCCACGCGCTTCTCATAAAGCGTGAGGATGAACGATCCCTCGGTCGTATGGAGCAGGAAGTTGGAATTTTCGACGCCCTCGGCGATGCCCTTGTAGGAGAGCAACTCGCCGAGATCGTATTGGTTGAGGAAGTCCGCAAGCTCGTCGGCGGCAACGTCGGTGTAGACCGCCATGAAGGTCTACTCGGCGGCGGCTTCGGGGCGCACCTGGCGCGGCAGCGGGAAGAATTCGTTCTCTTCCGCGGCCGAGACCGTCTCCACATGCAGAGTAAAGCGCTCGGCGAACGCGTCCATGATCTCCTCGACGATCACTTCCGGGGCCGAGGCGCCCGCGGTGATGCCGAGGCTGGTGATGTTCTCGAACCGCTTCCAGTCGATTTCGGTGGCGCGCTGCGCCAGCACGGCGATCGGGCAGCCCTCGCGTTCGGCGACTTCGCGCAGACGCTGCGAATTCGACGAGTTCGGCGCACCGACCACGATCAGAGCGTCGACCACCGGCGCCACCTTCTTCACCGCGAGCTGGCGGTTGGTGGTGGCGTAGCAGATATCTTCCTTGTGCGGCCCGTTGATGTTCGGGAAGCGTTCCTTCAGCAGCGCCACGATCTCCGCAGTGTCGTCGATCGACAGCGTGGTCTGGGTCACGAAGGCGAGGTTGTTCGGGTCCTTCGGGGCGATGGTCTTCGCGTCCTCGGCAGTCTCGATCAGGGTCACGGCGCCGGTCGGGAGCTGGCCGAGCGTGCCCACCACCTCCGGATGATGGGAATGGCCGATCAGGAAGATCTCGCGGCCGCGCTTGAAATGGATCGCGGCCTCGCGGTGCACCTTGGTGACCAGGGGGCAGGTCGCATCGAGCGAGAACAAATTGCGGGAGGTGGCGTCGGCCGGAACCGATTTCGGCACGCCGTGGGCCGAGAACACCACCGGCGCGGTGGTGTTCTCCGGGATCTCGGCGAGTTCCTCGACGAAGATCGCGCCCTTTTTCTTCAACCCGTCGACGACGTATTTATTGTGCACAATCTCATGGCGAACATAGACGGGGGCGCCGTATTTATCGAGCGCCCGTTCCACGGTGTCGATCGCCCGGACCACCCCGGCGCAGAAGCCACGGGGAGAACAAAGCACGATCTTGAGGTCTGGTTTGGCTGACATTGAGCGATCTCGGGACCGAATCACCTCGCCAAATGGGCGGGCAGCGGTCGATGGATGAATAGGGCTTGGGTACGGTCTTACAGGGACTTCAGAGGGAATTGGGCCCCCTTTCGGGCGCTGTCAAGGCACTATCTATAGCAGAACCATTGCGTGGCTACCCCCTCCGGGCTTATATAGCCCGAATTCCCAGTCATCGCTGATGACCACCGGTTTCGCCTCCAAAGGGGTGGGCGAAGCACAAAGGAGATTTGCCATGAGCAACGCACCTCTGATGCCCAAGGCGACCGCCGTCTGGCTGCTCGACAACACCGCGCTGACCTTCGATCAGGTTGCCGATTTCACCAAAATGCACCCTCTCGAGGTGCGCGCGATCGCCGATGGCGACGCCGCCCAGGGCATCAAGGGCATGGATCCCCTCTCCAATGGCCAGCTGACCCGCGAGGAGATCGAGAAGGGCGAGAACAACCCGGACTACCGGCTCCGCCTCCAGGAGAGCAAGGTGGTGCTGCCGCCGCAGCCCAAGCGCAAGGGCCCGCGTTACACCCCGGTCTCGCGCCGCCACGAACGCCCGAGCGCCATCCTCTGGCTGCTCCGCAACCATCCCGAGCTCAAGGACGCCCAGATCATGCGCCTGGTCGGCACGACCAAGAGCACGATCGCCAGTGTCCGCGATCGCACCCACTGGAACACCTCCCAGCTGACGCCGATTGATCCCGTCACCCTCGGCCTCTGCTCGCAGATCGAGCTCGATTTCGAGGTCGCGCGCGCGGCCAAGGAAAAGCCGATCGACGCGGCCTATGGCGGCGCCACCCTGCTGCCGGCCTCCGAAACCACCAAGAAGGACGAGTACGAACCCGCGGAGAGATCCAGCGACGATCTCAACGTCGATGCCGTGTTCGCCAAGCTGAAGACGCTCGGCGGCAAGAAGCAGGACCAGGAGGAGGAGTAATCCTTCGCTCCCCGTTCATCATCGCATGCGAACGCGGCGGGCCAACCCGCCGCGTTTTTGTTTGTGACTGTCCGCGGTCGCGCGGCAGCGTGCTCCCGCCAAACTTCAGAACTTATACGTCACACCACCGCCGACCAGCCACGGGTCGATATGCGCGGTGCCGGTAACCGGCAGACCACTGACCGTCGCCGAATAGTCCGGCCGCAACCAGAGCTTCTTGACGTCGACGTTGAGGCCCCAGTGCCGATCGAGCATGTAGTCGAAGCCGAACTGCACCGCGCCACCGAAGGCGTTGCTGACATGCAGGCTCGTGGCAGTGGCGACGATCGCGGGCGGACCGACGATCGCGGCCGGCGTGTTGGCTGCGGCATTGTTGAAGAACACGGTGTAGTTCACGCCGGCGCCTACATATGGTTTGAACGCGCCGAAATTGTCGAAGTGATATTGCAGGGTCAGCGTCGGCGGCAGCAGCGTGGTCTTGCCGATCGGCAGATTTGCGAGCGAGCCGGTGCCGCTGATCGAATGCCGGGTCACGCCGAGGATCAGCTCGGCCGCGATGTTCCTGGTGAAGAAATAGCTGATGTCGAGCTCAGGCACGACCTGATCGCTGATCGAGAGGCCCGAATTCGGCGACGACAGCGACGGAACGCCGGCGACATTGACGGTCGAGCCGCCGGCATCCGGCAACACGCCTAGTACCCGCAAACGTACCATCCAGGGATTGAAGGCTTCTACCGGCGGCGGCGTCTTTTTATAGATCGGCAAATCGGCGGCCTGTGCCGAGGCAAGAGCCCCCGCCAGCGCCGCACCTAGCGCCGCGAGCCGCGCCACGTTTCTTATCATACCGTCCATTGCATTCCCCTTCAGCCACATGCGCGCTTCGTTGCGCGACATCAGCGTCAGAGCAGAAAGGCGATGGTGAAGGATTTGATGCCGATCAAATCAGGACAAATGCGATTGCGATTTGGCTGCGGCGTTGCAGATGTGTCGCGGCAGGATAATGCCGCAGCTTACATCATGGCCGGTCCGGATGGTTCAGCATGTATTCGCCGAGGTCGCGCTGGCGGCGGTCGGCGCGGGTGGTCGCAGCGCTGCGCTGGACGTCGCGGTCCTTGCGGCAGGCCACGTATTCGGGCGAGCCGGCCGCATAGCCGCGGCTCTGGCAGACCGCGTCGTCATCATCGCCGCCCATCGCCACCGGCGTCTGGTAGCGCGCGGAGCAGGCGGAGAGAATGAGGCCCGCAAATGCAATCGCTAGAAACGGCTTCGAATTCATGGCAGGCCTTTCATCCTCATGGTGAGGAGCCCGCGCAGCGGGCGTCTCGAACCATGCAGGCCAAGCGGCAGCAGCGGGGCCTTTCATCCTTCGAGACGCGCGCCAGGCGCGCTCCTCAGGATGAGGATTGAGCGGAAAAATGCGGCCTATTCAAGCCCCATTGCAAACTTCACACCCGCCCCTTCAGCGCATCGCCGATCTCGTCGAGCACTTTGGGGTCCTCGATCGTCGCCGGCATGGTCCAGGCTTCACCATCTGCGATCTTCTTGATGGTGCTGCGCAAGATCTTTCCGGAGCGCGTCTTGGGCAGGCGGCCGACGGTGATGGCGAGCTTGAACGCGGCAACGGGGCCGAGCTTGTCGCGCACCAGCGCGATGATCTCCTTCTCGATCTCGGCGGGGGCCCGCTTCACGCCGGCCTTGAGCACCAGGAAGCCGCAGGGGACCTCGCCCTTGATCGCGTCCTTGACACCAAGCACAGCGCATTCGGCGACATCGGGATGCGAAGCCAGGATCTCCTCCATGCCGCCAGTGGAGAGCCGATGGCCGGCGACATTGATGATGTCGTCGGTGCGGCCCATGACGAAGACATAGCCGTCTTCGTCCTTGTAGCCGGCATCCGAAGTTTTGTAGTAGCCGGGGAATTCGGTGAGATAGGCTTCCTTGAAACGTTCGTCCTGATTCCACAGCGTCGGCAGGCAGCCCGGCGGCATCGGAAGCTTGATGACGATCGAGCCCATGGTGTTCGGACCGACCGGCTTTGCCGCTTCGTCGACCACGTCGATCTGGTAACCCGGCATCGGCACCGTCGG
Organism: Bradyrhizobium sp. WSM4873; assembly: GCF_055811355.1. NCBI lineage: Bacteria > Pseudomonadati > Pseudomonadota > Alphaproteobacteria > Hyphomicrobiales > Nitrobacteraceae > Bradyrhizobium > Bradyrhizobium sp. WSM4873. Next base: position 29,366 of record NZ_JBVVPS010000046.1, read on the forward strand.
CGACCCGTGCTTCACCGGCAGCTGACCTAAGCCAACCGGATTTCCGGCGATGCACCAGCCGGTCTCGGTCTGCCACCAATGGTCGATCACCGGAACTTTCAACTGCTGCTCCGCCCATTCCACCGTCGGCGGATCGGCGCGCTCGCCGGCCAGGAACAGCGTGCGGAACGTCGAGAGGTCGTACTGCCGGATGAATTTTCCTTCCGGATCTTCTTTCCGGATCGCGCGGAACGCGGTCGGCGCAGTGAAGAAGGCGACCGCCTTGTGCTCGCTGATCACGCGCCAGAACGCGCCTGCATCGGGCGTGCCGACCGGCTTGCCCTCATACATGATCGAGGTCGCGCCGTGCAGCAGCGGGCCGTAGACGATGTAGCTGTGGCCGACCACCCAGCCGATGTCGGAGCCGCACCACCAGACCTCACCCGGCTTGACGCCATAAAGATTGAACATGGACCATTTCACCGCGACGAGATGGCCGCCATTATCGCGCACGACGCCCTTGGGAATGCCGGTCGTGCCTGACGTATAGAGGATGTAGAGCGGATCGGTAGCGGCGACGGGCACGCAAGGCGCCTGCTTGCCGTCGTTCATCGCCTTGCGGCGCAGGCCCGCCCAATCATAGTCGCGGCCGGGCGTGAGGGCGCAGACGAACTGCGGACGTTGCAGCACGATGCAGGCCTTCGGCTTTGCGCCCGCAAGCCTGATCGCCTCGTCGAGCAGCGGCTTGTACTGCACGATCCGGCCGGGCTCGATGCCGCAGCTCGCCGACAGGATCAACTTTGGCTGCGCATCGTCGATGCGGGTGGCGAGCTCTTTCGCGGCAAAGCCGCCGAACACCACGGAGTGCACCGCGCCAATGCGCGCGCAGGCGAGCATGGCGACGACGGCCTCCGGTACCATCGGCATATAGAGGATGACGCGATCGCCCTTGGCGACACCAAAATCCTGCATGATGGCGGCGAGCGCCTGCACTTCGGCCAGCAGTTCGGCGTAGGTGAATTTGGTGACGCTATTTGCCAGTGGCGAATCATGGATCAGCGCGATCTGGTCGGCGCGGCCGCGTTCGACGTGGCGGTCGAGCGCGTTGTAGCAGGTGTTGACGACGCCACCGCTGAACCAGCGGCCGTAGACGCCCTGCAAGGGATCGAAGATCTTTTTCGGTGGCTCGATCCAATCGATCTCCTTGGCCGCCTCGGCCCAAAAGCCCTCAGGGTCGGCCAGCGAGCGCGCATAAACCTCGTGATAGAGGCTCTTTCCGTCGATGTTTCCTTGGACGTTTCCTCGGACGTTCATTCCCGCGCTCCCGTTCCCTTTATTCGCCTGGCCCTGACCTTGTGGCAGGACAAACGTCCCGCCATGACAGGGATCAAGGACCAGCCTTGTTTGAGGGTTATTGTCCCGGGAACGGGCCGCGGTTCAAGCTGAAAAGAACAATGCTCAGCTATCCATCGCGTTCAGCCGCTGCAGGCGGTCCTGCATGACCTTCCTCAGATCATAGCCGGGGCGGCCGAAGCTCGTATTGCGGGTGGCGAGGAAGTCGCGCTGGGTGCGACGGAGGTCGCCGGCCGAGCGGGACCCTGCCGATTTCAGCACGCGCTCGTAGGTCTCGGCGATCTGACGATCGAGCACACCCAGTTGCGGATCGGCACAAATCACCTTCTCGACCTCGCGCTTCGCAGTGGCACAATCGAACGACGGGCCATTGCCGGAATTCGCAGCGAGCGGCCGCAGCGGCTCGCCGCCGAATTTCGCAATCTCCGCGATCATAGCGCGGCGGCCGGCGGCGGCGTTGTCATTGCCGGGATCGAGCCGCAGCGCGGTCTCGTAGTCGGCCAGCGCCTTCTTGCGCTCGCCCATCTTCTTGTAGAGCACGGCGCGGTTATTGTAGGTCTGCGCGAAATTCGGATCGAGTTTCAGTGCGGCCTCGTAATCGCTCAGCGCCGCGCCAAGCTCGCCCTTGAGGTGGTAGGAATCGCCGCGGTTGGTGAAGAAGTTCGGCCGCGGTGCCAGCCGGAGTGCCTGATCGTAATCGGCAATCGCCTTGTCGTACTCGCCCATCGCGGCCAGCGACAGCCCGCGATTGTCGTAATATTCGGGCACCTTCGGATCGAGCCTGATCGCCTCGCCGTCGTCGGCAACCGATTTGTCGAGTTGGCCAAGCTTCTTGTAGGCGGCGCCGCGATTGGTGTAGCTGCGCGGCCGGTTCGGATCGAGCCGCAACGCCTCGCTGAGATCGCGGATCGCCTTCTCGTTTTCGCCGCCGAGATAATAGGTCACGCCGCGGTCTGACCAGGCCTGTGCATTGTCAGGCTTCAGCTTGATCGCCTGGTCGTAATCGGCAAGCGCGCGATCGAGCCGGCGCTGGTTGGTGTAGACGACGCCGCGCAGCTCATAGGATTCCGAATCCTGCGGATCGAGCTCGATGGCCTTGCTGAGGTCCGCAGCGGCGCGGTTGAGATCGCCGCCGGCCTCCCGGAGGAGATCGCCCCGCAGGCGCCAGGCTTTTGCGTTCTTGTCATCGAGCGCAATGGCGCGATCGATATCTCGCAGCGCCTGCGTGAGGCCGCCCGAAGTCCGCGCATTGGCGTCGGCGCGCACCAGCAATGCCGCGGCGCGATCGGAGGATGGATTTGAGGCCTGGTCAATGGTGGCGCTGCAGGCCGGGATCAGCTCAGCCGGTGCGGCCTTGCTGCCCATCACGCAATCGACGCCGGCCGAAGCAGGGGCGACGAGGACGACGCTCATTGCCGCGCTGAGCAGGAGCGAGCGAAGCGAGATTTTTGCAAACAAGAGCATTTGCGCGGAAGGATGCGTGCCGCACATGGCATAGGGCTCCGGGACGAGGACTTTCTCCATTGTCGCGGCGGGGAGGCGATGGGTTCAAATTGAGCCAGTCAGGGCGCAAGCCCGGCCATGACGCTGCCGAGGCCTTAAAGCCTCAATACCCGTCCACCCCGTTCAGCCGCTGCAGCCGCTCCTGCATCGCCTTCTTCAGATCGTAGCCGGGCCGGCCGAACCCGGCGTTGCGGCGGGCGATGAAATCGTCCTGCTCGCGCTGCAGCACCTTCGCTTCGCCTGCATTGCGGACTTCACGCAGCGCGCGGGCATGGGACGCAAAAATCTCACGGTCGAGGTCGGCGAGCTCGCGGTTGGCACAGATCGCCTTCTCGACGGGGCGGCGCGCACTCTTGCAAATGAAGCTGGGCTTGCCCGCGACCGCCATCTGCGCGCCGATCCGCTCGATTTCGCGCGCCATCGCCTTGTGATTGGCCTTGGCCTTCTCGTGGTTCGGATCGATCTTCAATGCCGCGCCGAAATCCTGCACCGCCTTGGGCTTGTCACCCTTCCTCAGCCAGAGCTCGCCCCGCGCGTTGAAGATATCGGCGAGACCGGAATCGAGCTCCAGGGCGCGGCTGTCGTCGGCGATCGCACGATCGACCTGATCGCGCCGGGCAAAAAGCGCGCCACGCGCGATCAGCGCCTTGATCAGGTCAGCCTTCGCCGTCTTCTCGTTGTCGATCACGGCGGAGCAGGCCGGGGCGGCCTTGTCGATGTCGTCGGCTGCGGCAGCCGCGAGGCACGGCGCGATGTCGACCTGCGGGACCGCGGCCGGTTCGCCGCCGGTCGCGGCATGAGCCACGACGAACGAGAGCGCGATGATCACCGCGGCGCCGGACCATTGAATGAGAAAACGCATGCTCGTCACAGTCGGCAAATCTTGGGTTTCAATCTTGAGTTAAGGTCCGGGTTGAGGTCTTGCCTTGCGGCCGCACTATCCATCATACGGCCGGATTGGTGCTAGCTTGCGGCGCCGCTCAAATCGGTTTCGGGGATCAACGTGTCGACATTCGAATGGATCATCGTGCTTCTGCTCGGCGCCGTTGGATTATCGGCGCTGGCGCGGCGGATCAAGGTCCCCTATCCGACCTTTCTCGCGATCGGGGGCGCGCTGATCGCGTTTGTGCCCTCGAGCCCGTCTTGGACGCTGGAGCCCGACCTGGCACTGGCTCTTTTTGTCGCACCGGTCCTGCTCGATGCCGCATTCGACACCTCGCTGCGCGATCTCCGCAACAATTGGGTTCCGGTCTCCACTCTGGTGGTCGCCGCCGTCGGCCTGACCACGGCCGCTGTGGCCTACGCAGCGCACCGGCTGATGCCTGACATGCCCTGGGCCGCCGCGGTTGCGCTCGGCGCCATCGTGGCCCCGCCCGACGCGGCCGCTGCGGTCGCGATCCTGAGCCAGGTGAAACTGCCCTACCGCATGGTCAAGGTCCTGGAAGGCGAGAGCCTGCTCAACGATGCGACCGCGCTTTTGATCTATCGCATCGCCGTTGGTGCGATCGCCACCGAGCATCTGGCATGGAGCCAGGTCGCGCCGACGATGGCGCTGGCCCTGGTCGGCAGCGTCGTCGCGGGCCTGGTCGCAGGCCGCATCATTCCGCTGTTCATGGAACGCGTGAAGGAGACCCCCAGCTCGATCATCATCCAATTCGCCACCACCTTCATGGTCTGGATCGGCGCTGAACATCTAGGCCTCTCCGGCATCCTCACCATTGTCGTGTACGCCATCACGATGGCACGCGCTGCACCCGCCCGTATGCCGGCGCGGCTGCGGGTGCCGTCCTACGCGGTGTGGGAAACCATGGTGTTCGTGCTCAACGTGCTCGCCTTCATGCTGATCGGCATGCAGATGCGGCCGATCTGGACGCGGCTCGACGCGGACGTGCGCTGGGAATATTGCATGGCCGCCGCCTGGATCCTGCTCACCGTGGTCCTGGTGCGGCTGCTCTGGGTCACGTTCTACCGCACGACGCTGCGCTCGCTGGTGGCGTACGGGATCTATCATCCCAAGGATCCGAAGCAGGTCGCCTCGGCCAAGGGCGGCCTCATCATCTCCTGGTGCGGCATGCGCGGCCTCGTCACCCTCGCCACCGCCTTTGCCTTGCCGGAAAACTTTCCGCATCGTGACTTTATCGTCTTCTCGGCGTTTGCGGTCGTGCTCGGCACGCTAATCGTGCAGGGCCTGACGCTGCGGCCGCTGATCCTGGCGTTCGGCCTCAAGGACGACGATCCCGTGGGCATCGAGGTCGCGCGCGCCCGGGCCGTTGCCTATCGCGCCGCGCTCGATGCGATCGAGGACGATCCGTCGGAGGAAGCGGAAATCCTGCGGCTCGAATATCGCGCCATCCTGATGCAGGCCGACGACGACCCCCATGGCGGCATCACCAACGGCGAACTGCCCGCCGATCCGCTACGCCGCCGTGGCATCGCGGCCGCGCGCAAATCGATCTTCGAGCTCCGCGCCAGGGAAGTGATCGGCGACGATGCCTTCCATCGGATCGAGGAAGAGCTCGATCGCGCAGAATTGAGCGCAGGGGGTTAAATCCGCCATCCCCGATTGGCGCACCGAGGGCCGCGTGCACCCGGTCTACATCACCGGCACGCTCGCGATGCTGGCGGCGAAGGTGCTGAACTGGCCGATCAGCGAAACGGCAGCATGGCATTCGTTCGCCGGCGGGATTCTGGCGCTGGCGCAGTGATGTCGTCCTGGCGAAAGCTAGGACCCATTACCCCGAATGCGAATTGTTGACATAGGCTTGAGTCGGCAGTCTTCGCCCAAACCTAGCCTTGTGGTAATGGGCCCTGGCTTACGCCAGGGCGACGAGCAAGGAGCTACGCCCCTGCCTTGCACGTGATCCCGCCGTCCACCACGAGTTCGATCCCCGTCACATATTTCGATTCGTCCGAGGCCAGGAACAGCGCAGCGTTGGCGACGTCGAAGGCGTCGCCCATGTGGCCCATCGGCACTTGCGCATCGCGCGCGCGCCACATCGCTTCGACGTCGCCCTTGGCGTAACTGGCGGCGAGACCGGCGGAATGCTCCACCATCGGCGTCTTCATCAAGCCGGGCAGAATCGCGTTGACGCGGACATGGTGGCGCGCGAATTCGATCGCGGTGGTGCGCGTCATCTGGTTCATCGCCGCCTTCGAAGTGCCGTAGGTGACGTAGGAGATGCCCATGTGGCGGATCGAGGCGATCGAGGAGATGTTGATGATGGAGCCGCCGCCCTGCTTCACCATCACGGGGATGACGTGCTTCATGGCGAAATAGGCGCTCTTGAGGTTGACGTTGAAGACCCGGTCCCAGCTCTCCTCGGTCACTTCGACCACGCTGCCCATCTCGGCGATGCCGACATTGTTGTCGAGGACGTCGATGCGGCCGTAGGCCTGCAAGCACGCCGCGACCATCGCCTCGACCTCGCTCGCGCGAGATACGTCAGCAGTGAAGGCAGTCGCCCGGCCGCCTTCGCCGGTGATGATCTTCGCGGTCTCCTCGGCGGCCGCGCCGTTGCGATCGACGCAAAACACCTGCGCGCCCTCGCGCGCAAAGGTGACCGCCGTGGCCTTTCCGTTGCCCCAACCGGGTCCGATCGAGCCGGCGCCCACCACCATCGCAACCTTGCCCTTGAGCCGATCCATCGCGTTTCTCCCGTGTTTTTCTTGTAGCCTGGATGGAGCGAAGCGTAATCCGGGAACGGCGGCCCCGGACTACGCTTCGCTCCATCCAGGCTACGGATCTTTGCAGACACTCATCTTTGTGACGTTAGCACCAATGGGATGACCGACAATCTCGGACAACGTCCGGCACTTGCCGTCATGGCAGAGCCGCCATTCGCCAGCCGCGCCCGAATTGCCCAGCACGACCTCCGGCATCGGCGCGCGCGCGGGCCTCCATTGAAACCAGCCGTCGACGAGGCGCGCCTCGGGCGGCGGCTCCATGCCGGGGCCGGTGCCCTTCACGCGCGCCTGCACCAGTTCGAGCCCGGCCGGGGTGACGCGCCAGTCTTCCTGCCAGTCGACCTTCGCGATCGAATGCGTCCACACCAGCGTGAACGCGGACAGCGCCAGCGCCTTCACGCCTGAGGCTGTGACGAAGCAGAGGCTCACACCGCCTCGACCGGCGCCGGCGGACGCCGCCGCCACTGCCACAGCACGATCGCCGCGGCAAGCAGGAAGCCTGCGGTGTCGCTGAACGGAAAATCGCCGAGCAGGCAGACCGCGGCACCGAGCGCGACCAAACGTTCGAGGAACGTCAGGCGCGTGAACAGGAATCCGATCGCGACCATGCCGAACAGGGCGATCGCCACCAGCGCCTTCAAGGCCGCCAGCGCCACCGCGCCGTAGAAGCCGAGCTTGGCGGCCATGGGGTCGCCGGCCTGCAGCATCAGCGCCGGCGAATAGACGAAAATGAAGGGGATGACGTAGCCGGCGAGCGCGATGCGCATCGCCTCCCAGCCGATCTTGTCAGGATTCTCCTTCGCAATCGGTGCCGCGGCTAACGCCGCCAGTGCGACCGGCGGCGAGAGGTCGGCCATGATGCCGTAATAGAACGCGAACATATGGCTCGCGATCAGGGGCACGCCGAGTTTCGCCAGCGCGGGCGCCGCGAGCGCGGCCGTGATGATGTAGGTCGGGATGGTCGGGATGCCGGTGCCGAGCAGGATCGACAGCAGCATGGTCATGATCAGCGCCAGGAACAGGCTCTTCTCGCCGAGGCCGATCACCCAGCCGCCGAAGATGGTGCCGACGCCGGTCTGCGACATCATGCCGATGATGACGCCAACGATAGCGCAGGCCATGCCGACGGTGATGGCGGATTTCGCGCTTTCGGCCAGCGCATCGCGGCAGGCGCGCAGGGCGGAAAATCCGCCGCGCACGAACGCAGTGATCACGATCAACGCGACGACGACACAGGCGACCGGCACGATCTGAAGGCCGTCGCGCGAGAGCGCAGCGACGACGAGCGCGAGCCCGATCCAGAAGACATAGCGGACGGCAATCGAAGACGCGCCCGTCGTGATAGCGGTGCCGAGGATCAACCCCACTGTGAGCGCGAGGCCCATGCTGCCGGCATAGAGCGGCGTAAAGCCTTCGAACAGCATGTAGACGAGGGCCGCGAGCGGCAGCACCAGGTACCAACCCTTCACCAGCGCCTTCCAGGCGCTCGGGGTCTCCGACTTCTTCATGCCCGTGAGGCCGTGCTTGCCGGCCTCCAGATGCACCATCCAGAAGGCGGAGGCGAAATAGAGCATCGCGGGAATCGCGGCCGCTTTCACGATCTCCGAATATTGGACGCCGAGCGTCTCCGCCATGATGAAGGCGACCGCGCCCATCACCGGCGGCATGATCTGCCCGCCCATCGAGGCCGTGGCCTCGACGCCGGCCGCGAACGCGCGGCGATAGCCGAACCTGATCATCAGCGGAATCGTGAACTGGCCGACGGTGACGACGTTGGCGACGCCGGAGCCCGAGATCGTGCCCATCATGCCCGAGGCGAACACCGCGACCTTGGCGGGGCCGCCGCGGGTCCTGCCGAACAATCCAAGAGAAACGTCGGTGAAGAGCTGGATCATGCCGGCGCGCTCCAGGAACGAGCCGAACAGGATGAACAGGAAGATATAGGTCGCCGAGACGTAGATCGGCACGCCGTAAAAGCCTTCGGTGCCGAAGGAGAGATGCGTAATGATCTGGTCGAAATCGTAACCGCGATGGTTGAGCGGCGATGGCAGATACTGCCCGAAGAACCAGTAGACGAGACAGGCGCCGCACATCAGCGGGAGCGCCGCGCCCATCAGCCGCCGCGTGCCCTCGAAGATCAGGACGGCAAGCAGCGTGCCGACCACGAGATCGAGGCGCGTCGGATCGCCGTCACGTGCGATCAGATCCGCATAGAAGATCCATTGATAGAGCCCGCACAGAAAGCCGGCGCCGCCGATCAGCCAGCCGATCGCGCGGCCGAAATCGCTTTTGGCGGTGAAATTGCCGATCAGACCGAAAGTAAGGAGAATGAGGAAGCCGACATGGACGCCGCGCACCACCTGGCTCGGCAGATAGTTGAAGGCCGCCACATAAAGCTGGAAGGTCGCGAAGGCGATGCCGATCCAGTACGCGAGCGTGCCCCACCAGCCCGGGCCAAAGCCTTCCGGGAAACCGTGCTCGAAATTGTCGAACTCGACCTTGATGGGCGCTTCGCTGCCTTCTGCCTGCAACATCGATATGACCCCAACCGTCCAGCGCTTATAACATTGCACGACGCCTCCAGACCGTCATGCCCGGGCTTGTCCCGGCATCCACGGACTTTCTCGCCTGCTCCTGGAACGTGGATGGCCGGGACAAGCCCGGCCATGACGCCCGATAACGAAAGCTGATTACTTGATCAGCCCTTTTTCCTTGTAGTAGCGGATCGCGCCGGGGTGCAGCGGAACCGGGCTGCCGCTGGCGGCCGTCTCGAGCTTGATCTCCTTGCCGGCCGCATGCGCGTTGGCGAGCTCGGGCAGCGACTCGTAGACCAGTTTTGTCATCTGGTAGGCGAGATCGTCGGACACCGCCGAGCTGGTGACGAGATAGTTGATCACGGCCGCGGTCGGCACGTCCTTGTCCTGCCCTGTGTAGGTGTTGGCGGGAATGGTCGCCGCGACAAAGGGCAGGCCGATCTTGTCGACGGTCTCCTTCGGCACCGATACCACCGTGATCGGGCTCGAGGTCGACAGATCCTTCAGCGAGGCCACGCCGAGGCCGGCCGATTGCAAGGTCGCGCCGAGCTGGCGGTTCTTCATGAGATCGACGGATTCGGCAAACGGCAGATACTCGACCTTGCCGAGATCCTTGTAGCTCATGCCGGCCGCCGCCAGGATCGCGCGCGAATTGAGCTCCGTGCCCGATTTCGGCGCGCCGACCGACAGGCTCTTGCCCTTGAGGTCCGCCAGCGTCTTGATGCCGCTCTCGGCGGTCGCCACGATCTGGATGTAGTTCGGATAGATCGCGCCGATGGTCCTGAGCTTGTCGAGCTTGGACTTGAAGCCCGCCTCCTCTTCGCCGTCCCAGGCCGCTTTCAGCGAGTCGCCCAGCGTGAACGCCAGCTCGCCGCGCCCTTGTTGGAGCAGGATCAGATTCTCGACCGACGCCTTGGTGGCCTGCACCTGCGTCTTCACGTTCGGAATCTTGTCACCGTAGATCTTCCCGATCGCGACCCCGAGCGGATAGTAGACGCCGGAGGTGCCGCCGGTCAGCACGTTGATGAAGGATTGCGCCTGCGCGCAAGGTGCCGACGCCGCCAGAGCAAGAGCCGCGGTCACGCCGAAAATCGTCCGTTTCATGATCTTTCCACTCCCCAAACCGGCCGGGAAGTTGGCCGGATGAGGGGTGCGGGTCAACCCATCCAAAAGTCAAAACAGGACTGCGCTAAATGGCTGTCCTGGCTCGATTTTTGGGGAACTCGGCAGGGTGTGGCGAGGTGGCGCAGCCAGGTCGGTCAGCCCCTCACTGGAAGGTCATGTCCAGGCATTTGGAGATGTCGGAGCCGAGGCCGGAGGAGATGATGATGCAGCCGCGCACCTTCTGCGCGCCGACGTCGGCAGCCCAGACGGAGTAGCCGCCGGGGCCGAAGAACGAATTGGTGTTCGGCGGCTCGGTCTCGGTGGCGTCGAAATCGTAATGGCCGTCGGTGTCGAAAATGCGCGGCTTCTTGGTGCAGGCGCCGTCGGTCTGGACGTTGATGACTTCCTTGTTGTCGCGGGTCAGCGCCAGCGAGACCTGGCAGCGGAAATATTCCGAGGTCTTGGTGTTGAAGAGATAGGTGTAGGACTTGCAGGTCGCGGTGTTCAGCTTGCCCGGGGCAAGGCCGCGGCTGCACGAAATCCTCTGGTTGTGGCTGAGCTGGTAATCATCGGCCCGGGCGGCCGGCGCAAGCGCCGTCAGCATCAGGCCGGCGGCCCAGCAAGCTTTCATGACGAGGTTCATTCGAATCATCCCCTACCCAATGTTTTTGTCGAATTGCGTTCTAGACGGAAAGCGGAACATAGTCGCGCGGGGACGAAGGGAAAATCACAAACTGCTCGGCAAGACGTGAAGCGCTGCGGCGCTTTCGCAAATTGACCTGGAAGCGCCGTTCGTGATTTGTTCAAACCGGGAGCCTCGATGGGGAGGATAGGGTAATGGCATTTTCAACAAAGACTTTTTTGGTTACGGCCGTGCTCGTCGCGTTCGCTGCGCCCGCATTGGCGCAGACCGCTGCAACACCTTGGGAGCTCAAGCCCGACACCGGCTACGCCTATGACAAGGACGGCAAGACCTTTTCCTACAAGATGGGCACCAGCAATGCCGGCGAACTTCTGAAGGGCGCCAAGAAGGTGCCGAAGGGCACGCTGTTCTTCCTCGGCCACAACGGTCAGCTCTACATGCGCAGCGGCCCGTACCTGGAAGGCGACGGCAAGTTCAGGTTCGGGTCGGATCAGTAGCGGCGGCGGTCAGCTGGGCGAGAGCGCCGCGGCGCGCTCGGCGTCATCGTCCGCGCAAGCGGACGATCCAGTATTCCACAGATCGCGTGCTTGAATCGAGAGGCCGCAGCGTACTGGATGCCCCGGTCAAGCCGGGGCATGACAGTGGAAGATGTGGCAGGGCGAATGTCTAAAACGCTCCCGCCAGCTCCCGCGCGCCGGCGTTGTTGCTGTTGCTGTCCATCCTCGTGTCCGTCACCGCCAGCAGCTTCGCCACCGTGTTGTGGCGGATCGCGACCGGGTTGCGCTCGTAGCCGCCGCGCTGGAAGAAGTTCGAGGTCGGCACCTGCTCGCGCATCGCCTGCGGCATCGTCACCATGTCGAGGCCGGTGCCGTCGCCGGTGAGGTTCATCATCTCGAGCTCGGCCGCGCTGAGCGGGCGGCTATAGCCCTTGGCACGCGCGAACAGCACCGACGTCAGCAGCTTGTGAGTCTGCAGCATCGGCCCGATATCGATGTCGAGCACCATGGCATGCATGGCCCAGCCCTGCGCGGTGTTGCCGATCTTCTCATGCTCCGACCAGGTGTCGGGCACCGATTTGGCATGCGCCACCATCTTCTTCAGGACGGTAAGCTTGTGCTCAAGCGTCTGGCGCGCGGGGCCAGAGGCCCTCGCGACCTTGTCGGAGAGCGCGCGGATGAATTCATGGCCTTGCTCGGCCAGCAGCTCGACGCTGTTGGTCGTCAGCAGCTGGTTGTAACCCATCGCAGTCGAAATGGCGCGCTTGCCGCCATGCTCGATTCCCGCCTGCACGTCGTAACTGCCGGTGCCGCCGGTCTCGAACGCATAGACCCGCACCGCCTGCTCGCGCGTCAGCCCCGAGGCCAGCGCGTAGCGTGCATAGACGCGCTTGAACTCGACTTCGCTGGACGGCCGCTGCGGCGTGAACTGATAGAGTTCCTGCACCGCGCGCAGCAGATCGGCGACCACGGGGATCTGCTTTTTCGTCGGGCGGTCCGGGGTTTCCTCCGGCTCCGGATTCACCGGCCGTTTCGGCCCGTTATAGAGCGGTGGATGCTCCAGCACGTAATCGTCGAGCGTGACCTGCTGCCCATTGCGCCGCTTGGCGTTGCGGCCTTTCCGTTTCTCGGAGATCTGGCTCCAATATGCGCCGGCTTCCTCGTCGAACGCAGCACGCGCGGCCTGATACTCCTGCAGCTTGCGGCGATATTCGAGCACGGCGGGCGATACGCCGCCTTGCGCGAAAAACTGCGACAACATCTGGGCTTTGGCATTGCGGACGGCTGGCGACAGCGCGTCGGATTCGCCACCGCGCGCGGCAGGCGCGAGCAGGACGAGCGCGAGTGGAACCAGTCTCACGGCATTTCGAATCGATTGATGCATGCTGCCCTCTTAGCAGGCATCCGGTAACCGTCACGTTAACACGTCGTTTACCTCGTTTTCGCCCCTCCCGTCACTTCCAGGCGAACACCGGCTGTTCCAGCTCGCTGACGCGGGTGTGCCGTCCTGCCAGCACTTCGCGGAACTGGTAGATCAACGCCGCCGTCGGTGCGTGGATCAGGCTCGACTGATGATGGAAGCGGATCACACGGCGCGTGCTCTCGGGGATCGCGACGAAATCGAACGCATCTTCGCGCTCGACCGTCGCAAGCGCGATGCGATGAACGGAGGCGACCTCGTCCGGGTTTGGTTTGATCGCGGCACTATCGGCGGCCCAGACCACGACCGGGGTGATCAGATAGCCGGAGCGGGTCGGATAATCATCGAGCGTGCCGAGCACCTCCACGCCGGTCAGGTGAAGGCCAAGCTCCTCGTCGAGTTCGCGTAGCGCCGCCTCGACCGGCGTCTCGCCGGCATCGCAGCGTCCGCCGGGCAAGGCCCATTGACCGCGATGGGCGCGCAGATGCGATGCGCGCAGCGTGAGCAGCAACGCCGTGTCATCGCCCTCGCTGGCCGCGGTCAGCGCAATTGCCACCGCGGCGCGCTTCAACACCGCTGGCACCTCGTCCTCCGGCAACCGCGTGAAGGCCGCGCAGGCAGCCGCGATATTCCGCCGTGTGGCATCGTCGAACGGTCTCATGATGCTTGACTACACCACGTCCGGCCCCGATGAAATGAGATCGCACGACGCGCTCAGGAATGGACGACATGACCAACAAGGCAGCCGCAAGGCTGAAAGCAGACGGCTGGACCATCCTGGAGACCACGGGCTTCATGCACCTGATCGGCCCATTGTGGGAGCGCAAGGTCGACGGCCAATACGAATTCGCACTTGCAACCGAGGACAAGCACCACAACCGCCGCGGCATGGTCCAGGGCGGCGTGATGATGACGTTCGCGGACCGTACCTGCGGCATGACCGCCCGCTACGTCTCCGGCAAGGAGTTCATGGCGACGGTGCAGCTCGACACTCATTTCGTCGAAGCCGGCCAGATCGGCGATGTCCTGATCTCCCGCCCGCGCGTGGTGCGCTCGACGCGCAGCCTGATCTTCATGAGCACCGAGGTCAGCGCGGGCGGCCGCTGCGTGGTGATGGCCAATGGTGTGTTCAAGATTTTGAAGGGGCCGGGGTAGCGGTGCTGCGTTCACTGCGCTCCACAAATTCCGCCGTGGGGGGGGGGGGGGGGGGGGGGGGGGGGGGGGGGGGGGGGGGGGGGGGGGGGGGGGGGGGTGGGGGGGGGGGGGGGG
>NZ_JBVVPS010000047.1:0-43047 GCF_055811355.1 Bradyrhizobium sp. WSM4873
CCTGCAATCTCAAATGCCGCCCCAACCGGAAAACTGACTCCTGCTCAATCGCTTAGAGCCTTGTTCACGGACGACTATCTACTCTTTGGTCAATGAGTTGGGCTGCGGCCGCGCCCTGTCCACTTAAGATGCATGCGCTCGCGCGGGTTCGCGGGCTTCGCGGCGACGCTGGCGCCGTGCGCGTCGGCGCTTCGCTCGCTCTGCCGGGAGCGGCAAGGATGGCACTGGTGGCCCGGCCGTTTCCACTAGCACCTTCTCGACCGGTTCGTGTTCGGTCCGGCGCGCCTCCATGGATTCGAGCACGGCTCGTCCCTTCACAGTAATCCTCCAGCCGCCGTTTTGACGCACAACGAGACCGTCCGAAAAAATGTCGAGCCCGGGCACGCGCGCGGCCAGCCGCTTGGTGCGTTCGGCCCATTCCGGGCCGCTGGTGGCGAGGATTGCCATGTCCCGCTTGAGGTCCGCCATCACGGCGAATCCTTCCGGATAACTCACCAGGATTTTCAAGACTGTGACCTGGAAATTCACCCCGGACCCGCCCGATCAACGCCACATCGTCGGCGCTTCTGTCAGCGCTATCCGGCCGATCTGCCGCAGCTCGTCCGGGGTCGTTTCGCCGGTCTTTGCGGCTTCCAGGATCTTGCAGGCCACGTGGGTGCGAGCGCCGGCCTCGTCGCGTGGTAGCTTTTCGCAGACCTCGTCGAGCACCGCTCGCAATAGAGCGGTAGTCGCTTGTTCAAACATGGGTGCGCCCCTCGGAAAAACCTGATCCTACCGCAAGTCTTTCGATTTGGGGATTCACGAATGTTAACCAATGAGCTCTGCCGCGCTGCACACGACCCGCGCCTGCGCCCCTTCCTGAAATCCTGCTCGAAACTGCGCCTCTCAAATCGGCAGGCCGAGTTGCGGCTCAGCCTGCCCCTCACCATGGCGCGAGGACAACGATACTCCCAAGAAGCCGAACGGCTTTGAAGCGGGCATCTCGCTTTCAAGCAGCGATCGAGAAGTGTTCGAGCTCGCTGTGGTTCGAAATCGCGATCGGCATGGACCTGCTGCGCGTGATGATGTCCAAATCGTTGACTTGAGCGTTCAGCGTGACGGTCCGGGCCCGCGCAGTCCTTGTCCTCCCAGTGCCGCCAGACCTTCTCGATCAGCGGGCCCAACTCGGTGGCCATTGCGTCGAAAGCGCTAAAGATCGGTTGAGAACGTGTTCTCCGCACCAACCGACTTCCGGATCCGGTTCGCGCGGACCTCGGGTGATCAATGCCCTCGATATCCAGTAGTATTACGCGCCGGCCTTGCCGAAATTGGCTTGCAGAAGTCGAGCGACTGATTGCGGACCTCGAGGCAGTGTACAGGCCGGTTCGGCGAATCGCGACGAAACGCGGTGGGAACGGCCGGACCAGTTCGACATCGCCCGGCGCGTTTCGGGACATATCGGCTTCAGCACCGGGATCCACGGCTGCGTGGGGCAGATGGTCGCGCGGCTCGAAGGCGAAGCCGTGCTGGCCGCCTTGGCGGCGAGCGTCGCATCAATCGAGATAACGGGCGAGCCGGTATACCGCGACAGCAGTGGATTGCGGGCCCTCAGCTCACTGCCGGTACGCGTTACGACGAAATAGCGCCAGCCCGGGCTCTTTGCAGCGGCTGTCATTGCCCTCCAGGACGGCTGACGGACCTGCTTCCTTTGCGAGCTTATTGTCCCGAAAGGTGTTGTCGTGCAAGCCCCGCTGCTTCCTCGACGTAGTTGCTATAGTTCAGCACGCCTTTCGCATGGAAGTTCGTTGAGCCGAGAAGGGATCTTGTTCTTGAAAATGAGCTTCCCAAGGGCCCGAAGGATCAACGATCGCGTTGATAACGTTTGCATCGAAAATCAACGCGGGCCCTCTATCAGCCTTGCGAAATACCATCGTCGTCGTCGTGGCGAACCCCAGGCCGGTCACCAGATCAACGCCGGCGGCGAGCAGCGCATCGCGCTGCGAGTCCGTGCTCTGGCGGTCGGAGTCCGACGACACGCGCATGTAGCCAACCAACATAGGCGGATACGCATCGGAAATAGGTTTCCGTATTGCAGCGCGTGGCGACAGAGTTTTCCGCATGTTTTTTGCGCCGCCAGGCGTTTAGTTTAGGACGCCACTACAAGATTCGGTAGTTGGCTAAAGCCACTTTGAGGCCCTAGGGTCCGGCCGCCTTCCCCGCCGATTATCATCGACGAACTGAAGTGAACGCAAGCGCACGTGAAGCCCGCAGCGCCTGCCGGTCACCTTCCGCCCTTCCATCGCGTAGAGACTGAAGTGTAACCATGTCCGAACAATCCTTGCCGACGCTGCCGATGTGGCGCGTCGATCATATCGAGCCCTCGCCCAAGATGTTGGCGCTGCGCGCCAACGGTCCGATCCACCGCGTGCGCTTCCCGTCCGGGCACGAGGGCTGGTGGGTGACAGGCTACGACGAGGCCAAGGCGGTGCTGTCCGACGCGGCGTTCCGGCCCGCGGGAATGCCGCCGGCGGCATTCACCCCGGATTCGGTAATTCTCGGTTCGCCGGGGTGGCTGGTCTCGCACGAGGGGGGCGAGCATGCACGGTTACGCACGATCGTGGCGCCGGCCTTCAGCGACCGCAGGGTGAAGCTGCTCGCGCAGCAGGTCGAGGCGATCGCCGCGCAGTTGTTCGAGACACTCGCGGCCCAGCCCCAGCCCGCCGACCTGCGGCGCCACCTCTCCTTTCCGCTTCCGGCCATGGTCATCAGCGCGCTGATGGGCGTGCTCTACGAGGATCACGCGTTTTTCGCCGGGCTGTCCGACGAGGTAATGACGCACCAGCATGAAAGCGGCCCGCGCAGCGCGTCGCGCCTGGCCTGGGAAGAACTGCGCGCCTACATTCGCGGAAAGATGCGGGACAAGCGCCAGGATCCGGGCGACAACCTGCTGACAGATCTGCTCGCGGCGGTCGACCAGGGCAAGGCGACCGAGGAGGAGGCGATCGGCCTGGCCGCGGGCATGCTGGTGGCGGGGCACGAGAGCACCGTCGCGCAGATCGAATTCGGCCTGCTGGCCATGTTCCGCCATCCGCAACAGCGCGAACGCCTGGTCGGCGATCCATCCCTGGTGGACACGGCGGTGGAGGAAATCCTGCGCATGTACCCGGCGGGCGTGGGCTGGGACGGCATCATGCGCTATCCGAGGACCGACGTGACCATCGCCGGCGTGCATATTCCCGCGGAGAGCAAGGTGCTGGTCGGACTGCCGGCGACGTCGTTCGATCCGCGCCATTTCGACGACCCGGAAATCTTCGATATCGGGCGCGACGAAAATCCGCACCTAGCGTTCTCCTACGGTCCGCACTACTGCCTCGGCATGGCGCTGGCCAGGCTGGAACTCAAAGTGGTGTTCGGTTCGGTCTTCCAGCGCTTTCCCGCGCTGCGCCTGGCCGTGGCGCCCGAAGAACTGAAGTTGCGCAAGGAGATCATCACTGGCGGGTTCGAAGAGTTGCCGGTGCTCTGGTGATGCGCGGACGCCCCTGGGAGTCGCGATCTTCTCCGCAATTTGCCGGCGCGCCTGGCGCGCGCCGTTCAGATCAGCCAGCCAACAACTAAGCAAGATGGACGTGCAAGAAACCACAGCAGCATGCCGGGACGCCTTCGCCGAACTGGCTTCGCCAGCGTGCATCGACGACCCGTATCCGTTCCTGCGATGGTTGCGCGAGCACGATCCGGTGCATCGCGCGGCGTCGGGCCTCTTTCTGTTGAGCCGCCACGCCGACATCTACTGGGCGCTCAAGGCCACGGGGGATGCGTTTCGGGGGCCGGCGCCCGGCGAACTCGCGCGCTATTTCCCGCGTGCGGCGACCAGCCTGTCGCTCAATCTGCTGGCGTCCACGCTGGCGATGAAGGACCCACCGACGCATACGCGTCTGCGCCGGCTGATCTCGCGCGATTTCACCATGCGCCAGATCGACGACCTGCGGCCGAGCATCGCGCGCATCGTCGCAGC
The DNA here is from genome assembly GCF_055811355.1 of Bradyrhizobium sp. WSM4873. Taxonomy (NCBI): domain Bacteria; kingdom Pseudomonadati; phylum Pseudomonadota; class Alphaproteobacteria; order Hyphomicrobiales; family Nitrobacteraceae; genus Bradyrhizobium; species Bradyrhizobium sp. WSM4873. Next base: position 3,992 of record NZ_JBVVPS010000047.1, read on the forward strand.
GCGCCTGGACGGCATGGCGCCCGCGCTGGAGCGCGGGGAGGCGGTGGACCTGCATCGGGAATTCGCGCTGGCCTTGCCCATGCTAATCTTCGCCGAACTGTTCGGCATGCCCCAAGACGACATGTTCGGGCTCGCCGCCGGCATCGGCGCCATTCTGGAAGGCCTAAGCCCGCACGCCAGCGATCCCCAGCTCGCCGCGGCGGACGCGGCCAGCGCCAGCGTGCAGGCCTACTTCGGCGACCTCATAGAGCGCAAGCGCACCGATCCCCGCCACGACATCGTGTCGATACTGGTCGGCGCACACGAGGACGATGCCGACACGCTGTCGGATGCGGAGTTGATCAGCATGCTGTGGGGCATGCTGCTGGGCGGCTTCGCCACCACTGCCGCGACCATCGACCATGCGGTCCTGGCGATGCTGGCGTATCCCGAACAGCGGCACTGGCTGCAGGGAGACGCCGCGCGGGTGAAGGCATTCGTCGAAGAAGTCCTGCGCTGCGACGCGCCCGCCATGTTCAGCTCCATTCCGCGTATCGCCCAGCGCGACATCGCACTAGGCGGCGTGGTGATCCCGAAGAACGCGGACGTGCGCGTGCTGATCGCGGCCGGCAATCGCGACCCGGACGCCTTCGCCGACCCCGACCGCTTCGATCCCGCGCGGTTCTACGGCACCAGTCCTGGCATGTCGACCGACGGGAAGATCATGCTGAGCTTCGGCCACGGCATCCACTTCTGCCTCGGTGCGCAACTGGCCCGGGTGCAGTTGGCCGAGAGCCTGCCGCGGATCCAGGCGCGCTTCCCCACGCTGGCATTGGCCGAGCAGCCCACCCGGGAGCCCTCCGCGTTCCTTAGGACATTCCGCGCGCTGCCGGTGCGGCTGCATGAGCACGGGGGCTGAGATGCGCGTCGTGGTCGACCAGGATCTGTGCGGAACCACCGGGCAGTGCGTGCTGACGCTGCCGGGCACCTTTCGCCAGCGCGAACCGGACGGCGTGGCGGAAGTGTGCGTGGCGACGGTCCCGCAGGTGCTGCACGCCGCCGTGCGGCTCGCGGCCAGCCAGTGCCCGGTCGCCGCCATTCGGGTCATCGAAAGCGACGCTGGCGATGACGAGCGCGCCAGCGCCGACCCCGCGCCTTCTCCGGTGAGGCCGAGCGGCATGCCGCGAAAGACCAACGCAATCCACGAGGACACGATCGGACGGTTTGAAGGCAAGGTGGCCGTGGTGACCGGCGCCGGCGCCGGCATCGGCAAGGCATGCGCCCTAGCCATCGCGCGCGAAGGCGGCAGAGTGGTGGTGGCCGACATTGATGGCTCGGCGGCCATCGCCTGCACCGCGCAGATCGCGGCCGAAGCGGGCCTCGCGCTGGCGCTGGCGATGGACATCGCCGATGCGCAGGCGGTGGCAGCGCTGTTCGAGACGGCGGAGCGGCACTTCGGTGGGGTCGACCTGCTGGTGAACAACGCGAGCGCCATGCATCTGACCCCGCGCGACCGAGCGATCCTCGACCTGGACCTGGCGGTCTGGGATCAGACCATGGCGACTAATCTGCGCGGTAGCCTGCTCTGCTGCCGGCAGGCCATCCCACGGATGATCGCCCGCGGCGGCGGCGCCATCGTCAACATGTCGTCGTGCCAGGGGCTCAGCGGTGACACCGCGCAGACGTCCTACGCCGCGTCGAAGGCGGCGATGAACATGCTATCGGCCTCGCTCGCCACCCAGTACGGTCATGCGCAGATCCGCTGCAACGCGGTTGCGCCGGGTCTCATCATGACCGAGCGTCTCCTCGCCAAGCTGGACGAGCGGATGCAGCGGCATCTGCGCCGGCACCAGCTCCTGCCGCGCGTCGGCCGTCCCGAGGACGTGGCCGCGCTGGTGGCGTTCCTGCTTTCCGAGGATGCTGCGTTCATCACCGGCCAGGTGGTGTGCATTGACGGCGGCATGCTGGCGCATGTGCCGACGTACGCCGACGGTGGCAACAGCCGCGCCGCGCGGCCTGCCGGCAACACCGCCGAAGCGCCTGCGGCGCCGCGCTGCTGATGGACATGCTGCTCAACCCCCTGGCTCGTCGGCACCGGCGGCGGTACGACATCCCGGTCGTGCCCGGCGCTTTCCCCCTGGTCGGGCATCTTCCCGCCATCGTCTGCGACCTGCCGCGCCTGCTGGGGCGCGCGGAACGGATGCTGGGCAGCCACTTCTGGCTGGATTTCGGCCCTGCCGGACACCTGATGACGTGCGTGGATCCGGATGCGTTCGCACTGCTCCGGCACAAGGACGTGTCCTCGGCGCTGATCGAAGAGATCGCGCCCGAATTACTTGGCGGAACGTTGGTCGCCCAGGACGGCGGCGCGCACCGGCAGGCGCGCGATGCGATCAAGGCGGCGTTCCTGCCCAAAGGGCTGACTCAGGCCGGGATCGGCGACCTGTTCGCGCCCGTCATCTGGGCGCGGGTGCAGGCGTGGCGTGACCGCGGCGACGTAACCATCCTGCGCGAAACCGGCGACCTGATGCTCAAGCTCATCTTCAGCCTCATGGGTATCCCCGCGCAGGACTTGCCGGGATGGCATCGCAAGTACCGGCAACTGCTGCAGTTGATCGTCGCGCCCCCGGTCGACCTGCCCGGACTGCCCTTGCGGCGCGGCCGCGCCGCCCGCGACTGGATCGACGCGCAGTTGCGCCAGTTCGTCCGCGACGCGCGCGCGCATGCCGCGCGCACCGGGTTGATCAACGACATGGTGAGCGCCTTCGATCGCAGCGACGATGCGCTCTCCGATGACGTCCTGGTCGCCAATATCCGCTTGCTGCTGCTTGCCGGTCACGACACCACCGCCTCGACGATGGCCTGGATGGTGATCGAGCTGGCGCGGCAGCCTGTGCTGTGGGACGCCCTGGTCGAGGAGGCGCAACGCGTGGGCGCGGTGCCGACCCGGCACGCGGACCTGGCGCAGTGTCCGGTCGCCGAGGCCCTGTTCCGCGAGACGCTGCGCGTGCATCCGACGACCACGCTCCTGCCGCGTCGGGCGCTGCAGGAATTGCAACTCGGCCAACGGCGCATTCCCGCGGGCACCCATCTGTGCATCCCGCTGCTGCATTTCTCGACCTCGGCGCTGCTGCACGAGACGCCTGATCAGTTCCGCCTGGCGCGGTGGCTGCAACGCACGGAGCCGATCCGGCCGGTGGATATGCTGCAGTTCGGTACCGGCCCACACGTCTGCATCGGTTACCACCTGGTATGGCTCGAACTGGTGCAGTTCTGCATCGCCTTGGCGCTGACCATGCACAAGGCCGGGGTGCGGCCGCGGTTGTTGGGCAGCGCCGAAAAAGGCCGGCGCTATTACCCGACCGCACATCCCTCCATGAAAATCCGCATCGGATTCTCATGAGCTGGCATCGCTTGCGCCCGTATGGCGAGGCAGCGACGCCGGCAACACCGCGGCGGCCCGCCGCTCGCCGTGGCCGTCTCCTATCAGGTACAAGGACATGAACAGCATGCAGACCGGTTCCACGCTACACGACGACCGAACTGGCGTTTCCGCGCTCGGCGGATTGGGCCCGCAAGCGCGCGGCGCTTCCGGCAGGCTGCTGCCGGACATCTGGATGCACGACGGCGTAAAGCGGGTCGAACAAGCGCTCGCGCGCCTTCTCTGCGCCGAAGACAAGGGTGAGACCGAGCTGATGGCGGCGATGCGCTACGCCACCTTGCATGGCGGGAAGCGCACCCGCGCCTTGCTCTGTTTGGCCGCCGGCGCACTGGCCGACACGCCGGCGCACATGCTCGACGACGTCGGCGCCGCCATCGAGATGATGCACGCCTGTACCCTGGTCCACGACGACCTGCCCGCGATGGACAATGACGTGCTTCGCCGCGGCCTTCCGACCGTGCACGTCAAGTTCGGCGAAGCCACCGCGATCCTGGTCGGCGACGCGCTGCAGGCGCACGCCTTCCTGACCCTGGCGAGCCTGGATGCGCCGGGCGACAATCCTATCGCGCTCGTGCGCGAACTGGCGCGGGCGGTGTCCGCCGAGGGTGCCGCAGGCGGGCAGGCCATCGATCTGTCGCTGGTCGGAAAGCACGTCGAGCTGGACAGGATCGTCGCGATGCACCGGATGAAGAGCGGAGCGCTAGTGCGCGCGTCCGTTCGCATGGGCGCGCTATGCGCCATCGCGGAGGATGCCGCGCACGCTGCGCTGTACTGTGCGCTCGATCGCTACAGCGCCTGTTTCGGCCTGGCGTTGCAGGTGGTCGATGACATTCTCGATGCGACAGCGGATACCACAGCGCTGGGCAAGACCCCCGGCAAGGACGCGGCGGCGCAGAAGCCGACCTGCGCGTCGATCATGGGGCTGCAGGCTGCGCGCCAGTTCGCGCTCGATCTGTTGCGCGACGCCGGAGAGGCCATCGTCCCGCTGGGGCCGCGTGCGGAACGGTTGGAGCAGATGCTGCAGCGAGCCAACGCGCACCTGTTCAAGCACGCGCCATGCGCATGAGCGCGCCCGTGCGCATGGAGTCGCCCCTGTGCCGCTGCGATCGGCCGGCGGTAGCGGTGCATGCTGCACCGTGTCCGAGTCCGCGGCGCCGATGGCAGCGGTTGCCCTGCACGGCCGCGGCGCGCTGCGGCCAAGCCTATGCGGCGGACCTGCGACGACGTGCGCGGCGTCTGCCCGATCCTGGTTCTCGTCAACCGTCTGAAGAAAGATCCCGCGTGAACGCGCAGTCCGAACAGATCCTTTCCGAATTGCGCCACCTGCTGGGCGAGATGAGCGATGGCGGCAGCGTCGGTCCGTCCGTCTACGACACGGCGCGAGCTCTGCAATTCCACGGCAACGTCACCGGTCGGCAGGACGCCTACGCGTGGCTCATCTCGCAGCAACAGGCCGATGGCGGATGGGGAAGCGCGGACTTCCCGCTGTTCCGCCATGCGCCCACGTGGGCGGCGTTGCTGGCATTGCAGCGTGCCGATCCTCTTCCCGGCGCTGCCGACGCAGTCCAGGCTGCAACCCGGTTCCTCGAACGCCAGCCCGATCCCTACGCGCATGCGGTGCCGGAAGACGCGCCGATCGGCGCGGAGCTGATCCTGCCGCAATTTTGCTGCGAGGCCGCATCCTTGCTGGGCGGCGTGGCGTTCCCGCGCCACCCGGCGCTGTTGCCGTTGCGGCAAGCGTGCCTGGCCAAGCTGGCGGCGGTAGCGACGTTGCCGAGCGGCCATCCGTTGCTGCACTCCTGGGAAGCCTGGGGGACCTCGCCGACTACCGCATGCCCGGACGACGACGGCAGCATCGGCATCAGTCCGGCGGCCACCGCCGCCTGGCGTGCGCACGCCGTGACACAGGGGAGCACGACGCAGGTCGGGCGCGCCGACGCATATCTGCAGGCAGCATCGCGGGCGACGCGCAGCGGCATCGAAGGCGTCGTTCCCAACGTCTGGCCGATCAATGTGTTCGAGCCATGCTGGTCGCTGTACACCCTGCATTTGGCCGGGCTGTTCGCGCATCCCGCGCTCGCCGAGGCGGTGCGCGTGATCGTCTTGCAGCTCGACGCCCGCCTGGGCGTGCGCGGTCTCGGCCCGGCGTTGCATTTCGCGGCCGATGCGGACGACACCGCCATCGCGTTGTGCGTCCTGCGCCTGGCAGACCGCGAGCCGGCGGTCGATGCCTTGCGCCATTTCGAAACCGGCGAGCTGTTCGTCACCTTTCCCGGCGAGCGCAATGCCTCGGTGTCGACCAACATTCATGCCCTGCATGCATTGCGATTGTTGGGAAAGCCCGCCGCCGGCGCCAGCGCCTATGTCGAGGCCAATCGCAACCCGCACGGTGTATGGGACAACGAAAAATGGCACGTTTCGTGGCTGTATCCCACCGCGCACGCGGTCGCTGCGCTGGCGCAAGGCAACACCGAATGGCGCGACGAGCGCGCGCTGGCGGCGCTACTGCAGGCGCAGCGCGACGACGGCGGCTGGGGCGCTGGTCGCGCGTCCACATTCGAGGAAACCGCCTATGCGCTGTTCGCGTTGCATGTGATGGACGGGAGCGAAGAGCCGACAGGGCGCCGGCGCATCGCGCAGGCGGTGGCGCATGCGCTGGAGTGGATGCTCGCCCGCCATGCGGCGCATGCATTGCCGCAGACGCCGCTGTGGATCGGTAAGGAACTGTATTGCCCCACGCGGGTCGTGCGTGTGGCCGAACTTGCCGGGTTGTGGCTGGCGCTTCATTGGGGGCGGCGCGCCCTGGCCGAGAGAGCAGGAGCGGCGCCATGATCCTGACCGAACGCGCGCTGCAGCAGGTGCTGGAGTGGGGGCATTCCCTGAACGGGTTCGCCGACGAGCATGCCATGGAAGCGGTCAGGGGCGGCCAGTACATCCTGCAGCGCATCCATCCGAGCCTGCTCGACACCAGCGCCCGCACCGGCCGCGATCCGCAAGACGAAACGCTGATCGTGGCGTTCTATCGCGAACTGGCGCTGCTGTTCTGGCTCGACGATTGCAACGACGTTGGCCTGATCGCGCCGGAGCAGCTCGCCGCTGTGGAGCAGGCGCTGGGGCAGGGCGTGCCGTGCGCGCTCCCCGGATTCGACGGCTGCGCTGTGCTGCGCACCTCGCTGGCCGCACTCGCCTACGATCGTCGCGACTATGCTCAGCTTCTCGACCATACCCGGCGCTACTGCGCGGCGCTGCGCGCCGGACACGTGCGGGCGGCGGGGGCGGAACGCTGGTCCTACGCCGAGTACCTGCACAACGGCATCGATTCGATCGCCTACGCGAATGTGTTCTGTTGCCTGTCTTTGCTGTGGGGGCTAGACATGGAGACCTTGCGCGCGCGTCCGGCGTTTCGCCGGGTCCTGCGGCTCATCTCCGCGATAGGGCGTCTGCAGAACGATCTGCATGGACGCGACAAGGACAGCTCGGCCGGCGAGGCCGACAACGCGGCGATCCTGCTGCTGCAGCGCTACCCGGCTATGCCTGTGGTGGAGTTCCTCAAGGACGAGCTGGCCGGCCATACGCGCATGTTGCACCACCTGATGGCGGAAGAATGCTTTCCCGCGCCGTGGGGAGCGTTGATCGAGGCCATGGCGGCCATCCGCGCGCAGTACTACCAGACCTCGACCAGCCGCTACCGCAGCGACGCCGCGGGGGCAGGCCAGCGTGCGCCGGGCTGAACTTGCGGGACGCGGCGGCGTGCGCCCGCTGCCGTCGCTCCGATCCGACGCAACGCCGTCGCCCGACGGAGCGAGCGTGAGCGACACCGCCCTGAGCCGGTGCAAGGACGACTACCTGGACATCGTGCTGGGTCGGCGAACGGCGCCGGCCACGCTCGCCGGCGGTTGGAAGTATATCGGTTTCGAACACTGCGCATTGCCCGACTTTGACCTGGCGCACATCGAGCGCTGCGCCTGGCTGCTGGCAAGATTATGCGCGACGCGGACTCTATAGCGGTCACCGAGAAACCCGGTACCAAACCTTCCAGCGTCATTGCCGACGAAGGTCGCGGAGATGAAGACCGCATTCTGGGCTAGGGTCGAAAAGCTCGTCTTCAGCATCAGGCTCAGCACGGTATTGGCAATGTAGATGTCGAAACCGTCGAAAAGCGTTCCTATGCCGATCAGCAGTATGATGCGGCGATAGAACGGCCCGACCGGCAGTCGAGCAAGACGAGTGCCTGCGTTCACGGGTGTCGACATTGACGCTCTCCATTGATGCGGCCCGCCTTCTTCGAACGTCTGCCGCTTGTCGTTCTGTTAGTTCAGCCGCTTCTGGTTGGCCGTGTCGCGATACCAGTCGAACGGCTGCTCGTGCGTGGCGATCATCACGCTCTTGGTCTCGAGGTGGTCGTCGAAGGTCTGGGTGCCACATTCGCGGCCGGTGGCGGCGAGGCCGCCCCAGGGCGAGGCGGGGTCGAGCCGGTGATGATCGTTGACCCAGACGACGCCGGCCGACGGAGGCGGCAACTCGATCCGCGCGGGCGACGTCACGGGTGCGATCGCTGCGGCAAGGCTGAAGGGGAAGTCGTTGGCAATCCTTGGGGCAGACAATCCCAAGCACCTACCTCGGTTGGCAGGTTCCAAATTATACTGCGGTGCTTAGACTCGTCGAGCGAATGCAACTCGCAACATTTGGCAAAACAAGATCACCTTGTAACACAAATCGTCCTTCTCGCTTCCTTCGGAAGGCTGCCAGGCTTGTCGACGCCGATAAAATGAGCCCTTCCTTTCCGAAAGGGCAGGAGCCAGATGACGCTCTCATGGCGAAAAGCACAAGTCCTCGGCAGGCCCAAGGGTCAGGGGCTCGCAGCGAGAACCTTCGTCCGAAGCCGCCGTCGAAGGCGGCCTTCTGAGGCGGGATGAGAGCCGGAGGCGGAAACTAAAGGGGATGAATGTTCGGGGCACATCCATTCCGCTCACGTCCAAGGTATCGGTCCTGTGCTCCAACCTTCAACCCTGCGATCGAAAAGCGGTGCATCATGACAAGAGAGCCGGGCGTCACCTCGGCGAACGCAAGTATTCGGGCAAGAATCGTCTGGACGATTGTCCTTGGCTTTGCCGCCGATCCTTTGATGCGTTGGAGTTGGCCGGACCCTGGGCAATATCTTGGCAGCATGACTCAGTTCATCAAGGCCTGTGGCGGACGAGCATTCGAGCATGGCACAGCATACGTCACGGGAGAGACTCGCGCGGCGGCCCTGTGGCTGCCTCCGGGCGTGCAGCAGGATGAGGATGCGCTGGACGCAATCATGGCGCTGTCCCTGCGCCCTGAAATCACCGAACATATGGCACACCTGCGCCAGGGAATGGCCGAACATCATCCCTCCGAGCCACATTGGTATTTGCCCCTGATCGCTGTCGATCCGAACTGGGCCGGACAAGGGCTTGGCACATTGCTGATGAAGTACGCTCTTCAACGCTGTGATGAGCAGGGCCTCGCTGCCTACCTCGAAAGTTCGAATCCTGAAAACATTCCGTTTTACCAACGCCACGGGTTCAAGATTATTGGAGAGATACAGCACGGTTGCTCACCGCCACTTACGCCGATGTTGCGAAAGACGCGGTGAACGGAATTCGGAGACGCTTCGCATGCTGCGGCTCCCGAAGCGTCCTTGGAGACGAACTGAGGCGCATTGCCTCATCCGGATTGTTACTGGACAACTTCTCGCCGGTGATTGGGTGGCTGCCATCGAATTTTGGGTGGCTGCCATCGAATTTGTCCGGTGGCGTCTATGGTGGGAAAGATCAGCATGGGCGCGCGGCGGCAGGTGGTGTCGGCCGAGAGGGATCGTTGCCGGTCGGCCACCCGGGCGGAAAAGAGGCGCATCTCGATGCGGCATGCGCGACGACCGGCTGGCATCGCAAGTATGCGGTGCGTGCAATTCGGGCACGCGCAACAGTTGGACCGAGGCCGGTCGAGGCACCGCGAGAGCACAAGCATGGATGTGGGGCTACGATCAAGGACGCGATGACCGCAGTGTGGGGGCGTCGGATCGGGTGTGCGGCAAGCGGCTCAAGGGCCGGGTTTCGTCAACTCCTGCAGCTACGCCAATCATGAGGCTGGCTCCCTTTGTGTCTCGATCGACGGCAGTGGCCCACCGTGGATCTTTGCCTCAAAACTCCGCAGCCGCTGATAGATCGAGATCAGTTCGACAATCGTGCTCCAGGAGTTGACGAGATACTGAAACGAGGTTCGTACTTGCGTGAACGCGTTGAGGATCTGGTTCATCGCGCCGAGGGTGATCCTGCCCGCGATGATTGTGGGCGCAAGCAGCAGATAAGGAAAGATGACGTCAGTCTGCAGATAGACGATCCGGCCGATATTGAAGTACATGAAGTTCAGATAGAGCCGGAAGTAATTCCTGCGAATGTCGCTAAACAGCACGCTCAATGTCGGCGCATTGGCACGCGCCGTATCATCCTCGCCGAGCACGAGCTCCTTGCGATAGGCCGCTTCGACCCGCTGGTTGAGAAATTCAATTCCGGGCAGGCGGATGCCGATAAGCGCGAGAACGCCGGTGCCCAGGATCGACCAGATCACCGCGGCGAACACCAGCGGATAGGCAATCGAGCCGAACAGAGGCAGCTCCGTGACGTTGCTGGACAGCCTCACCAGAACCGGCAGGAAGGCCAACAGTGTCAGCACCGCGCTGATGAGATTGACGCCTAGACCTTCCATGGTGCTGGCGAAGCGCATGGTGTCTTCCTGGATGCGCTGGGAGGCGCCTTCGATCGTGCGCAGCCGTGGCCAGTTGGCGACATAAAAATCGTTCATCGCTGTGCGCCAGCGGAAGATGTAGTGGCTGACGAAGAATCGCGTCATCACGCCGACCACGACGGCCACGAGCGCGATACCGGCAAAGGTCGACAATTCGTTGTAGAACTGCTCAACCGTGACCGGCGCCGATTTCGAAAGCGCAGCCTGGACCAGGTCGTAGAACGGTCCATACCAGCTGTTGATCGCGACTGAGACCTGGACCTGAAAGTAAGAGGTGAACAGGATCAGCGCCGAACCAAGAATGGACCACGTCGCCCAGGGATGGGGGGCAAATAACATCCATGCCGCCGCGAACACCGTAACGGCCAGCGCAAAATAGAGATCAAACCACAGCGCCGAGGCCGACCAGAACGTCGCAAGCCCGACCGGCTTCTCCGGGGCTTGAAAGAGATTGCCGGCAAATACATACCAAAACGCCATCGCCAACGCCGTCCAAAGAATTGACGACGCAAAGAACAACTTTGGTCGAGGGAAGAATGAAACGAACATGCTCGCTGTCCTTTATCGACTCAGAACTTCAGCTCAGAAGATGAACACACCGCGGCCGCTGGCCACCACCGGTCGGCAAGCGTAATCGGCGATCTCGGCATTGGCGGTGTGGTAGGAAGCCTCGGGTGGAGAACGGCTCGCTCAACCAATAAGGGGCCGCATCCTTCATCCGCCGAGGGCGGAGGTTGTGTTTCGCATGCTCGGTCGACCGCGGGACACAGCGGCATCTGCGACGAACGGGTCAGCACCTGCAGGACATTGATTCAATCGAATAGTCATCTGATCTCTCGGAGCCGGTGGGTGCAACACGAGCATGGTCGTAACGGGGTCTTTAGTGGCGGCACGGGACAAGAGCAAGAGTTTTGCAAACCGCTTCACTCTTCTCACTTGCGGTGTGGCTTGCGACGATCTGACTTGCGTGCGCTTACTCCGCTGAAATCAGCGGCCGCTATCTATGCTCGCACGCGAAGGTGGATTGCGACGCTGTTGGAGATGATCTGCACCGCAACCTGACGCAGCGTTCGGTTCACGCATTTCTTTCAGCGCAAATGTTGCGATGCAGTTACAGCAATTCGCGCGGACGTTGTTGAGACGCATGAGGCTCGGGGCACTGAAGAGATGAGAGTAGAAATGAAGAACTTGTTGCTTGCGACTGTGAGCATTGTGGGGCTTGGCGCGTTGGTGCCCGCATTCGGCTCGGATCTGGCTGCGCAGCCCGCCAAGCCTCTCTACACCAATGCTCCGCGGCCTGTCGCGGCTGCAATCTACGACTGGAGCGGCTACAACGTCGGTATGAACGGCGGCTTTGGTTCAAGCTCGAATTGCTGGGATTCCGATGGTGGCAAGCCTGAGGGCTGCTATGATGCCACCAGCGGAAGCGTGGGCGGGCAGATCGGCTATCGATGGCAGACGGGCCCGATCGTGCTTCGTGTTGAAGGCCAGGGGAACTGGGCTCATTGACTGGTTGGAATCCCAGCGTTGCTTTTTTGGATATCAACCAGACCAAGATTGATGCGTTCGGCCTGGTAACGGGGCAGATCGGTTATGCCTTCGACAACGTACTGCTTTACGCCAAAGGCGGCGCCGCGGTGACGAGCAATACGTTTCGGGTCATCTGGACGACGGGCGAGTTAGGTGGAGAAAGCAAGCACGTTCTTTGGGGCGGCGCGTTGGCAGCCGGTTTCGAGTACGGCTTCGCACCCAATTGGTCGATTGGATTCGAGTACGCACACCTGTTCATGCGGCCAACCATGGTGGGCTTCACCGAGCCCGCTGGTGGGGTCGACCGCATCCGCCAGGATCTCGATCTTATGACGGCAGGGCTCAACTATAAGTTTGGCGGCCCGATTCTTCTCAAATACTGATCTATCGTTCAAAAGGTGGATCGAAGGCCTTGGCCTATGGGCCGGGGCCTATTTTGGTGCGCCAGGCAGGCGCGGAGCGCCGCGACTGGCGCGGTTGACCGGCTTTCAATTACCCATAACTTTCTCCGCTTGAGCTGATCCGCTGATCAGCAAAACCTTGAAGAATCAATTGTGATTCCTTGCTGAGCACCTGATGCGCGAGGGGGGGCTCTATGGGGCTCACATTGAGGGATCGATCGGCAAAAGGCCGTTTGCGATTTTTAGGCGGTGAATGTTGGATTGATCGCGAGACTAGTGGATGCCAGTTTAGGGACGCGCGGCTCGGCGACAGATTCCGCTGCTCACGCAGATTGGAAGCGCCATCGGAGAAAGTATTCCGCTCGTCTGCCAATTGGGCGAATACCAAGGCAGCTTATCACTTCTTCTCTAATGACCCGGTCAGCGAAGCGGACATTCTGGCGGGCCACTTTCAATCGGCGCGTGAGCGCACGATTGCCGCCGGCGGTCCGGTTCTAGTGCTCCATGATACGACCGAGTTCAGCTATCAAAGATAGAACTCCGACCGATCGGAATCACGAAGAGCATAAACAGCGGCCGGGGACAAGGCGGGCTGCCTGAGGTCGCACGCGGTTTGCGGCATCCTGATGCACTCGAGCCTGGCGGTGACGACTGAAGGGCTCCGCTTGGGCTGGCCGCCGTCAAATTCCGGACCCAGAAGAAATTCAAGGGCCGCCGCGCTCAAGAAGACTAGGATCCAGGTTCAATTGAGCCAATATCCGACGAGAGCGGCAAGATGCGCAGCGGCCAAGAAATTCCGGCCGAGCTTGTCGCACCGCGGGGCGATGCGCCGCAAGTCCTTGAGCCTGCAAAAGCAGTGTTCGAGACGTTTCGGCCTTTGTAGGCGCATTTGTTGAAGCGCTGGATGGCAACGCGGTCAGATTTTTTAGGGATTACGGGTTTCGCGCCGCGATGAATGATTTCGCCGCGAAGCTTGTCGCCGTCATACACTTTGTCGGCGAAAAGCGCACTGATAGGTGGCGCGAGCGCCAGGACTTCGGGAGCCGCTGCGATATCGGCACCCTGGCCTGCCGTCAGATGCAGGACGACCGGCTGGCAAAGGGATCGCTCAGCGTATGGAGTTTCGTCGTGCGGCCTGCGCGCGAGCGGCCGATTGCTTGATTGTGCTCCCCCCTTTTCCGCCGGAGGCACACCGGTGAGCTTTAATCGAGGTCGAATCGAGCGACAGCACAACCCCATCTTTGCCAGGCTTGGCCAGCGCTTCGAAGATTGCGCAACATCGTCCTCGCTTGGCCCAGCGATGAAGCGATTGTAGATCGTCGTGTAAGGGCCATTGCTGTGGAAGGAAAATTGAAAACAGCAAGTGTGAATATGGTTGGCTGCGGTCAACCGATCGGCGGAGCGGTGAGGAGGCGGTTTGATCGGCCGCCGGTTGATCGGGCCGTTGCTTTTTGCTGCAACATGGTTAGGGTTGGTGGGGCATAGTATGTTGCAAGCTCCAGTCCGCACTGAAGGAAATTCAGCATCCATCGAACGTTCGAATACGCCAAGCACGACACTGCACGGCCCTGTGAAATATCCGCAACGTGCCGCTAAGTCCCGATCTATCTCAGTATAGGCAAGAGCCTCAAAATGTTCGACGACTGACCTTGACCGGCCATGCGAACAGCGCCGGCCACGCAGCTGTGTCGGTTCTTGCACAATCGATGTCATCGCTTGCGCGCCGCAGCCGACCTGCAGCACCAGACCATGATCCAGGCGGCGACAAATGCAAAAAATCACAAGCCAGAAGACGTCTCCGCGTGCATTAGTCGCGGGTGCCATGCAGATCGCACGTCTACTACAACATCCGGTAGATGCCAGCGCTGACGAAAGGGTGGCGTTTTTGTGCGGTAACCCACGCGCGCTCGTGGTGCGCCATGACGCAGTGAGCCGGTCGGTTCAATTTAACGACAAGCTCATTGCGTTCGCGAAGCATTGGGGCTTCCGTCCTCGCGCCCGCGCTGCGTATCGGGCGCGCACGTAAAGCAAGATGGAGAATGGCCTCGGCTACGTGAAGAAGAACGCGATCGCGGGTCATTCATTTGCGGGTTGGTCGGACCTCGACCTGCTTTGCAGGGTGGCGGCAACCAAGCAGGCCAGCACCCTGCGCTCTGACATCGCCGTCATCGCTCGCGAAGCGCTGATGCGGCTCGACCAAGAGATCATCTGTGGCGCGGGCAGCGTGCAATGGCGTGAGCCAACAACCGCGGAAACGGACGAACTCCTGGAGAAGCGTCAAGGCGGTGTCGACAGCATGACGTGAGTCCGCGGGACCACTGACCCGGACCCCGACTGACCACAGCTTCACCTTTCCGCCACTGGAAGAGCATAAGCTAATCGCAGCGCTTCGACACGACTACATCAGGGCACCCTGCGTCGTCCGGTGCGCTCTCATCTGGAATGGCTCCGACCGCCCCAGCGCGCCCTGAGGCGCGGCGTGACTCAAGCTGCTTCCACATGACAATTTGAATTTTGGAAGTTCTTGCTTGGTGGTTGCGCGACCATTGGAATGTTTGTGCACTCGGTCGCGACCTTGGAGACATATGTTTCTTTCTTCCTTTCACGGTTGACAGTTTTCTCTTGTCCTCCATACGAAAGCATGGTCCCCAGGATGCGCGTAATACTCAGCCGCGTCGCTCGCAACATCGGATTACCGTTCGCCTAGTTGATGGAACGTATCAAAAATGAGCCACGCTTCGGAAGTGTCAGTTGAGCGGGTCACAATTCCAATCTTGCAGCGGTGGAAGCAGGAGCGGCGGCGTGTCACCATGACCACCGCCTATGATGCGGTTACGGCAGGCATCGCCGACCCAATCGTCGACATCATTCTTGTGGGCGACAGTGTTGGCAATGTCTGTCTCGGATTCGACAACACGTTGCCGGTCAGCATGGCAATGATGAACCATCATCTGGAGGCTGTTGCACGCACAAGGCCCCGTGCCCTGCTCGTGGCCGATCTGCCGTTTCTTAGCTTTCACCTTGGTCCGGAGGAGACGATACGCAACGCTGGAGGGTTCCTGCAGCGAGGCGCAGATGCCGTGAAACTCGAGGGCGGGGCCAAACGCGTGGAAATGGTGCGTGCCTTGGTCGATTGCGAAATTCCTGTCATGGGCCATCTCGGCCTCACCCCGCAAAGCGTCAATGTCATGGGCGGATTCAAGGTGCAGGGCCGGAACGCCGATGACGCTTTACGGCTGCTCGATGACGCTCACCGTCTGCAGGAGGCCGGATGCTTCGCGTTGGTGCTTGAAGGCATTCCGGCCGAGCTAGCCCAGCGAGCGACCGCATCGCTATCGATACCAACCATCGGAATCGGCGCGGGTCCCGACTGCTCGGGCCAAGTGCTCGTATTCCATGACGTGCTGGGGCTAACCATAGGTCATCGGCCCAAATTCGTTCGCGCCTATGCAGATGGTTTTCGGATGTTACAAGAGGCGCTCTCGCGCTGGGCTGCCGATGTCCGCACCGGTGCGTTCCCGGCGCCGCAGGAGTGCTATCGGCTTCCTGAAAGCCTGAGTCACATTATCGCAACCTGGGCTCCTCCCAACCCAACCTGATGTAAGGTGCAACGATGCAGACGATTACCACGGTCGCTGAGCTTCGTCGTGAGCTCGGGGCGGCTTGCAGCGCGGGCAAACGCGTCGGGTTAGTGCCTACAATGGGGTATTTGCACGATGGCCATCTGGCCCTGGTCGAGGCGAGCCGAGCGCAATGCGATGTCACCGTAGTTAGCATTTTCGTCAATCCGACTCAGTTCGGACCAAACGAGGATCTCAGCAGCTATCCTCGCGATTTCGTGCGCGATGAAAAATTGTGCCGCGATGCCGGTGTTGCGATTGTGTTCGCGCCGGGTGCACAGGAGGTCTATCCGGCTCAATTCGAGACCTTCGTCGAGCCGGGCGAACTGGCGAAACCACTCTGCGGGGCTTTCAGGCCTGGGCATTTTCGGGGCGTGGCGACCGTCGTGTGCAAGCTGTTCAACATGGTGCATCCGGCCGTCGTGTTTTTCGGGCAAAAGGATTTTCAGCAATGCGCGGTCGTGCGTCGCATGGCGACAGATCTCAATCTTCCCATCAAGATCGTCACAGTGCCAACCGTTCGGGAACCGGACGGGCTCGCGATGAGCAGCCGCAATCGGTATCTCAGCAAGGAAGAACGTGGGCGAGCCGTTGCCATCAGTCGTGGACTGTTCGCCGCGGCGGAAGAATTCCGCGCAGGAGTGCGCGAGGTGGAGAAGCTGATTGCGATCGCCGAGCGGCAACTTGAGACAGTTGATCGGCTGCAATATCTTGAACTTGTCGACGGTGACACGCTCAAGCGCGCCGAGAGTCCCCTGCGGTTTCCGGCGGCGCTCTGTGTCGCAGCCTACGTTGGTTCGACCCGACTGATTGACAACGTCCTACTGGGACCACCAACTCCGTAGCGCAATTCAGAACCAAATCGATAAACTATCTTCTCGTTATAATCCACGGATCGGCCGACCGATTCACCTTTTCAGGCCGTGGGCCCAACCCAGCGATTTGAGACGGTGCAGGTCCCCGCAACCACTGATGCTTGCGATAGCAAGCCATCCAGAGCCCCGGCCTCCGAAAAGAAGTCGGGGTTTTTCTTGCCCGCCGCAAAGCGCAGGATCGCGGCCAGATCTCCGCGCAATATGATCGCCAGCTCTTCGCCATTGGGGACGAGCGTCACCTGATCGACCAACGTGCGGCAAACCTCCGCTGCTTCGGCTCTCTCGCCTTCACTTTGCAGGCTCTCGTACAGGGCGGCCACGCGTTGATGGTAGATCTCCGCCATATTCGGATGGAGGAGGGGCGGCGGCTCCTCCGCGTTCGCAAGGAGGTCGACCAACTCGGCCTTGCGCTCTTCCAGAGCACCAATCTTGTCCTTCAACTTTGCCCCCGGTACACCCTCAAGGATAGCCTGTACCCCCTTATCCAACTCGCGCTCAGTCCGCTCGAGCTCGCGCCTTTGCGCCTCGATATCGGCTCCGCGCTCGATCCTCAGCCGATTAACCTCCCGGGTAAACTCTTGGCAGAATTCCTTAAACAATTCGGGTTCCATGAGATGCGTGCGGAGGCCGCTCAATACGGACGCCTCCAGCGCGTCGCGCCGGATGTTCAAGCGGTTATTGCACGTTCCCTTGTTGCGCGCCGTTGCGCAGCCGAGCAGGTGCTTCGAAATCATCGTGTACCCGCCGGCGCAGCATCCGCACTTCACGAGGCCGGCGAAGAGGTATTGGGCCGGCGGCGATCATTGAGCCTGTTCTCGCCGGGTGCTGACTGCTCGTAGGCGAGCGTCTGCTGACGCGCCTTGACCGCATCCCATCTTTCCCGATCGACAATGCGCAGCTCGGGGACTTCTTGGATCACCCATTCGGATTCGGGGTTCAGCCGAGAAACGCGCTTTGCGGTATCCGGGTCTTTGAGATAGCGAAGCCGATTCCACACGAGGCGGCCGACATAGAGCTCGTTGTTGAGGATGCCAACGCCGCGCTTTGGGTTGCCGTGAATGGTCGATGGTCCCCATTCAGCGCCCTGTGGTCCGGGCACACCGTCGCGGTTCAGCTCGAAAGCGATTGTTCGCGAGGACTTGCCGGCAGGTAGTCTGCGAAGATACGTCGAACGACAGCCGCTTCGGCTCCGTTGATTGTGCGGTCACCTCGGAGCAGCTCTCCATTTGCGGCGAACTGTTTGACGACATCATAACCGAAGCAGAGTCCGCCGCCGGACTTTCCGCCCTCGACGCGACCGCGCAAGCCTCGTCGCGTCTTGTCGGCCAAGTCCTTCAAGAACAGGGCGTTCATCGTGCCCTTCAGTCCGACGTGGAGATGCGTGACGTCTCCTTCCGAGAGGGTGACAATCCGTACCCCGGCGAAGGCCATGCGCTTAAAGAGCCCAGCAATATCTTCCTGATCGCGGCTGAGGCGGTTCATCGCCTCGGCAAGCACAACCGCAAACTTTCCGCGCATAGCGTCACTGATCAGTTCCTGGATACCAGGGCGAAGCAGCGATGCGCCGGAGATCGCTCGATCCGTGTAGCTGTCGGCCACTGTCCAACCTTGCTTCTCAGCGTGGAGGCGGCAGAGCCGCAACTGATCTTCAATCGATTCGTCGCGCTGATTGTCGGACGAGTAGCGGGCGTAAGGTGCGATCTTCATGACGCCTCCTTAGTCCGGGAGACGGTCATGCTTCCGGCTGTTGGTTTCGGCTCGAACGAAATCCCGCGAGGCTTGCCGGGCGAGCAATCGCACCAGATTGAGAAGGCGAGGATCAGGGTTGGACGCGACGGATGCAACCGTGGTTCCGGGCGCCGCATCGACGACCACGCGAAGCTTTTCGGCTGTCGTTCCTCTCGCTCGCGCCACCGCCGCGTCCTCGCCATTGCCCGGAGATCGCGAGTTACACTTCCAAGACAAGGAAAAACTTCTCGTAATATCAGTGTGTTGCATCGTAGTCGCGCGCTGATCCGAGATGAGAAGCGTAGCAAATCGGGCTGGCGCAAAGCCGAGCGTACAGCAAACATTTCCGTGATGGCGTGTCCAAACCGCCCATTTCCTTGATCGCGACGTGACGCACATCTCCGCCCTCTTTTTATCTGTGCCGCGCTCGGGATTACAAGAGCCGCGGCCTTGCAGCGAGCCGAAGATTCGGCTATATATCCAGATATGGAGGTGATCAGTGAGCAAGAGCGCACAGAAAAGGGCGATCGAAAATTACCGATCCCGGCTGACGAAGCGTGGCATTGTGCGGTTCGAACTCCAAGCCCTCGAGACCGATCGCGACCTCATCAGAGTGCTTGCGCGTAAGCTGAGCGAGGAAGGGCCAGAAGCTGGTAATCTCCGACGCACGGTTCAACAGGCCGTTTCTGGCGAGCCCCCCAAGCCCGGAGGCATCTTGAACGCATTGCGTCGCTCACCACTTGTCGGCGCCGATCTCGACCTGACGCGCCCGCGCCAAGAAGGGCGCCAGGTCGATCTGTGACTCGCTATCTTCTCGACACCAACATCATCAGTAACGCCGTCAAGCCGCAGCCGTCAGAGCCGCTAATGGCTTGGATGGCAGCACAGCGAGATGAGGATCTGTTCATCGCATCACTTACGATCGCGGAAGTCCGGCGCGGCATCCTGGAGAAGCCGAGCGGTAAAAAGCGCGCAGCGCTTGATGCCTGGTTCTCTGGTCCGGAGGGGCCTCGAGCTTTGTTCGCGGATCGCATCCTGCCGTTCGACGAGAATGCGGCCCTCATCTGGGCGGAATTGATGGCGGAAGGAAGAGCCGTCGGCCGGCCACGCAGCGGGCTCGATATGATCGTCGCTGCCGTCGCCAGCGCGAACGATTGCAGCGTGGTGACAGACAACGAGAAAGACTTTGCCGGCGTCCAGATCATCAATCCGATGCGTGGACCGGCGTGATGCAACGAAAGACTACGGCTTCCGCTTACGGCGCTTTCTCGATCGCCGCGATAATGCGATGTGCCGGACCGCCCAACACGAATGATGCGGGGGAAGCGTATCTCCGCAATCGCGGCATTACGTCTTTGCACGAAACCGGAAGTCTGCGTTTTCACCCGCGGTGCTACTACAGGCCCGACGACCACAGTCCGACCGAGACCTGGCCGGCGATGATCGCCGCCGTCACCGATCTCTCCGGCCACCTGACCGGCGCGCACCGCACCTGGCTTGACCCCGACGGCTTCAGAGAGAAAACGCTCGGCAAGGCGCGGATCGACACCCCGAAACGGGCGATGGGCGACCTGCTTGGTCACGCCGTTCGATTTGGCGTAGCTGATGAAGTCATAGCAGCCGGCGAGGGCATCGAGACGATGCTGTCGCTCCGCAGCATCCTGCCGACGATGCCGATGGTCGCAGCCCTCTCGGCGGCGCATCTCTCCGCCATCCTTCTCCCGGACACGCTCCACCGGCTCTACATCGCCCGCGACGACGATCCTGCTGGTGACGGCGCCATGGCGACCTTGATCGACCGGGCGCAGGGGGCCGGGATCGAGGCGATCGTGATCTCGCCACGGCTTGGCGACTTCAACGAGGATCTTCGCCTGCTCGGATTTGACGCCCTTCGGGCCACGAGCCGCGTGCAGATCGCGGCGCAGGACGTCGCACGCTTTATGGAGCTGGCGGCATAGCCGGAACGAGGGACGAGGGGCGATGCGCCGCTTCGTTATACCACGAGGCCGTTGGTCCTGCTTCCCCTCGGCGGCGGAGAGGACCGCACCCACGGACTTCTGAGAGGGCGATCGGGCGGCAAGCGGTCCGGACCGGCAACCTCGTGGGCCGACTATTTTCCGTCGGCGGCAGAGCCGCCTTTACATCGCGAGGCAAAATAGTCGGCTCCCTTCGGTCCTCCGCCAAGGCTGCGGCCCTCCGCTGCGCTGCGGGTGCAAGTCCGTTCCGCCTGCCGCTTTCGTCGCCATGAAGGCCGCGATGGGCGGTCGATCCGACGAGGGAAAGCCGCGATGACTACCGACCACGACAACGATTTCGAGCCGCACCAAAGCTCATCCCCGACCGATCAGGTCCTCCAGGAACTCCAGCTCTATGGCTACTGTCCCTTCCACGATGAGCCCGATCCCCGGAAGCTCCCTGAAGGGCGAGTCTTCGCCGGCAGCATCGCCGATATCTTCGATGCCCTGGTGGTGACGCTGTCCGATACCCGTCTTGAGCCGGACCTCGAAGACCTGCTCTGGTCGACGGCGAACGTCTTCCATCGTGCCGTCGACAGGATCGAGCGCGAGCTCGACGACAACGAGCTGGCGCAGCAGCGCTCGCAGCGGGAGCAGGACGGCAGCGAGATCAAATCCGTCGAGCTGGAGCGATTGACGGCGGAAGGGCAGACGCTGATCGAGCGACGCAACGCCTTCGAACTGATGCGCGACCAGGCCGCCGACGAGTTCGAACGCCACACCCATTCCGCCTGGCGGCCGCGCAACGGGTCGAAGGTCAACCACCGCAATCTGACCTCGGCGATGATCGACAGCCGCGATTTCCTCGCCGCGAAGAAGCGCGCCGACAACCAGGTGCTTCTGCCTGCAGGACCGAAGGTGGCGCTGACCGGTGGACTTGACTTCAATGATCACCGGTTGATCTGGGCTAAACTAGACCAGGTGCATGCCAAGCATGCGGACATGGTGCTGCTGCACGGCGGATCGCCCAAGGGCGCCGAGCTGATCACCGCCAAGTGGGCCGACAATCGCAAGGTTTCGCAGATCGCCTTCAGGCCCGACTGGACGAAGCATGCCAAGGGCGCTCCGTTCAAACGCAACGATGCGATGCTGGAGACCCTACCCATCGGCGTGTTGCACTTCCCCGGCACCGGTATTCAAGACAATCTCGCCGATAAGGCCAAGAAGCTCGGAATCCCGGTCTGGAAATTCGGCGGCGCGTGAGCGATGCCGCATCTTCCCTCCGGCTCGCTCAATGCCGCTGATTGTGCAACGAGCCGCGGCCCGCGCGCATCGGCCGTCGCTTGGCATCAGTCTCGCTCAGATCACAATTTCGATTAAGGCTCCCACTCACGTCCCGTGCGCGGCCTTGATCACTTCTCTGACCACGCGGGCGGTGTTGGCGATTGTCCATCCTTGCAGAGCGGAGGTCTGCCGTACCTCCTCATCGGTCGCTGCGAGGACTTCCTTGCTCAATGAGTCGAGCAGGCGGGCCAAATCGAGAGCAGGGTGCCAGCGTGTCATCACTTGCTCCAGTTCTGTTGATGGCGCAGCAAGGTGCGTCGCATCCGCCGTCGCGTCGTGTCGTAGTCGAGCTCGGACATATCGTAGACCCTGCAAATCTCCCTGACCGCCAGGCCGTCAGCCATGCCCGCGATGATCTTCAGCGCTAGCGGATCGGCTTCGAACAGCCGATAGACGTTGGCCAGCGTCTGTGCGGCGGCAAGGACCCGCTCAGGATCGGGCACCTCATCGGCTTCCTCACAGGACCAGCTTCGCTGGTCCGGATCATCGCGGCTCACAAGTAGCCTTTGCTCGAGCCGCGCACGCCGCCAATGGTCGTTGCAGATGCTGCGCATGACGCCCGACAGGAACGCCAGGATGGGGACGTCGGGCGGCCAGGGGCGCGAGCCGTCGAGGGCGCGTGCAATCGCTTCGTGGAGGATGTCGCTCCAGCCGAGTCCTCCCGGCAAGTCGCGGCTCCACAGCCGCGCCAGAGCTTCTAGTCGCACGAGGTCGACGTCGGACATTGCATCGATGGCGGACGCGACATCAGCCGCGTGGGCACCCCGGTCATCAGCTTTGGGAGCTATCGTCAATGTTTCCATGGTCACACGATATTTGCGCTTCACCGAGCCCAGTGCATGGACGACACGTTGGCAGCGGCGCGCCGCTGGTATGCAGAAGACCTGCGATACAAAGTCCCGGTCCAGCGCAACCCCCATGTGATCGAGGCATTTGCGTCTGTTCCTCGCGAGCAATTCGTGGGCCTTGGGCCGTGGCGCATCATCTCGGACCCGTACAGCGACGCATTCCTGACCCCCGATACCGACCCGCGCTGGGTCTATCATGACGTTCTCGTGACGATCGACGCGAGCCGCAATCTCAACAATGGGATGCCCAGCTTCTGGGCGCGCAACTTGGAGCATCTCGACATCGCGCGGGGCGAACGCGTGCTCCAGGTCGGCGCCGGGACCGGGTACTATTCCGCGGTACTGGCCGAGATTGTCGGCTCCACTGGTCGCGTGACGGCGGTTGAAACCGACCCAATGCTGCCCTCGCAGGCCCGGGCGAACCTCGCGACCTGGCCGCACGTCGATGTCATCTCGGGCGATGGCCGGACGGTGGACGTCGGCGAACTCGATGTGGTCATCGCATTCGCCGGATCCACCCACCCATCCCGGCGCTGGCTCGATCGCCTTGCCGAAGGCGGCCGGCTTATGATGCCGCTGACCGATGAATCCTGGAGGGGCTTTCTTCTCCATGTGGTCCGGCGTCGAAACCAGTTCGAGGCCTCTTCGATTGGTGCCGTGTCTGTTTATCCTTGCATGGGTGGACGCGACGAGGATGCTGGAAAACGTCTGCATGCCGCGCTCGAAGGCCTGCCGCCTGGCAAGGTTCCGATTCGCGCGCTGCACGTCGGTGATCCCGGCTCCGACGATGCAGAAAAGGTCTGGTTTCAAGGAGCCGGATTTTGGCTGGAACGCGAGCCCGTCGATGCGAATGCCGGCGCTCCGAATTGATCGGAAAGGGTTTTGATAGTGTGAGACACTCTCACGCTGGAGCGCATCAGTTGTTTGCCACCCGATCCAACTCTCTGAAACAGGTCGTCCGTTCAGACAAGCCGCCGGTGTCTATTTGTGATTCGTCCCATCGAAACGGATGTATCCTAATTGCCGTTCTAGGGCGGCCAAAGCTAGGCGGGCGAACTCTAATTTCGCAGTCGCCTCCACCAGGGCGTTTCGCGCTTCGTCAGACCGCGCAACGACTGTCGCGCCGGTCTCGAATAGGCTGTCCTTGAGATTCGGCGCCGCTTCGCCTCGCATGGCATGACGCAAATCGACGAGCGTGCGCGTCAGTGCTCGATGCGCGTCGGAATCCTCTCGTTCCAGATGTTCCACCCGTGTGAGGGCCTCGCGATATTGTCGCATCGCAGCGACGACTTTGCTTTCGAGATCGGTGTTACCGCTCATCCGCCCTTCTCCTCGCGAATGTTTGATAAATTTGTGCAAGCCTGAAACGAGCAAAAATTAGGCGGCTCGTAGGCCGTGAGAGGGACAAGATGAAGTCAATTGGCTTGAAAATTAGGCCACGTACTCATCTGTGGACGCCCCGCGAGATGCAAGCGATTTTTGAAGAAGATCGGCGCGTAGTCGGATGCTGCCATCTGTCCGGCCTCTGATGGTGCAGCGATGAAGCTGCGGGCCCGTATGGGAGTTCGCGGACCGAAACCAAATCATAAACGCGTGCTCTGGGCACGATGAGTACACCTGGTTCTTCCGGCCCCGTCTCGCCGACTGTTGCGCCATACCCTCCTTCGACCGACTACATCTCTGACGACCTCAGGCCCCCCAAGATCAAGCCTTGGCTGAGACCGGAGCCGAGCTCATTTTGCTGAATTCGGTATCGGGCAAGGCCGGCAAAGAGTGGATGGTCTGGTGGACTTGCTGAACGATGAGGAGCTGACGCTACCGACCCATGCCCGCATCGCAGTGACTGTTCTTGTGAACCAACTGAAGGAATTGGACCGGCAGGCCGAGGCCATCGAGCGTGAGCTGGCTGACATTCAGAGAGTAAATCCGATGGCGAAGTTGCTGTCCTCGATTCCCGGCATCGGTCCCATAACGGCCACGGCCCTCGCCGCGACCGTGCCGGACCCGACCATGTTCCGCTCCGGGCGAGAGTTCGCGGCTTGGCTGGGCCTGGCGCCTAACTTGACCTCCACCGGCGGGAAAGACCGGCTCGGCCGCATAACGAAGCAAGGCGATTCCTATCTCCGGCACTTGCTTGTCATCGGGGCACGCAACGTCGTTCGGTATGGTCTGTTCATACTGGCAGAGTAACGAACTTGAAAAAGCGCAAGCAAAAAAAGACCCCGGCATTTTTCTGCCGGGGATTTCACTTCAGAGAAAGTTGGATCAGAAGTCCATGCCGCCCATGCCGCCGCCCGGAGGCATTGGGGGCGCGCCGGTGTTCTTCTTCGGCAGCTCGGCGACCATGGCCTCGGTAGTGATCAGCAGCGCCGCCACGGAGGCAGCGTTCTGGATCGCGGTGCGCACGACCTTGGTCGGGTCGATAATGCCCTTGGTGACCAGGTTGCCATACTCGCCCGTCTGCGAGTCGAAGCCATAGGCGTACTGCTCCTTCTCCAGGATCTTGCCAACGATGACGGAACCGTCTTCACCGGCGTTGATCGCGATCTGGCGGGCGGGAGCCGACAGTGCCTTGCGCACGATCTCGACGCCGGTCTTTTGATCGTCGTTCTTGGTGCGCAGCCCCCTGAGCTGCTCGGAAGCACGGAGCAGGGCGACGCCGCCGCCCGGGACGATACCCTCTTCCACAGCCGCGCGGGTCGCATGCATCGCGTCATCAACGCGATCCTTGCGCTCCTTCACCTCGACCTCGGTCGCGCCGCCGACGCGGATCACCGCGACGCCGCCAGCGAGCTTGGCAAGACGCTCCTGGAGCTTCTCACGGTCGTAGTCCGAGGTGGTCTCCTCGATCTGCGCCTTGATCTGCGCCACGCGCGCTTCGATGTCGGCCTTCTTGCCGGCGCCGTTGACGATCGTGGTGTTCTCCTTGTCGATCATCACCTTCTTGGCGCGACCGAGCATGTTGAGCGTGACGTTCTCGAGCTTGATGCCGAGATCTTCCGAGATCGCCTGGCCACCGGTCAGGATCGCGATGTCCTGCAGCATGGCCTTGCGGCGATCGCCGAAGCCCGGAGCCTTGACGGCAGCGACCTTCAGGCCGCCACGCAGACGGTTCACGACGAGGGTGGCGAGGGCTTCGCCTTCGACGTCTTCCGCGATAATCACGAGCGGCTTGCCGCTCTGCACTACGGCTTCCAGCAGCGGAAGCAGTTCATTCAATTGAGAGAGCTTCTTTTCGTTGATGAGGACATAGGCATCTTCCATTTCAACGCGCATCTTGTCCGCGTTGGTGACGAAGTAGGGCGAGATGTAGCCACGGTCGAACTGCATGCCTTCGACGACCTCGAGTTCGGTCTCGAGCGACTTGGCTTCCTCGACGGTGATGACGCCCTCGTTGCCGACCTTCTTCATGGCGTCGGAGAGGAACTTGCCGATCTCCGCGTCGCCGTTGGCGGAGATGGTGCCGACCTGGGCGATTTCCTCGTTCGAGGTGACCTTCTTGGAGTTCTTGACGAGGTCGGCGACCACGGCTTCCACCGCCAGGTCGATGCCGCGCTTGAGGTCCATCGGGTTCATGCCGGCGGCAACCGACTTGGCGCCTTCACGAACGATCGCAGCCGCCAGAACGGTGGCGGTGGTGGTGCCGTCGCCGGCCGCGTTAGCGGACTTGGAGGCGACTTCGCGCACCATCTGCGCGCCCATGTTCTCGAACTTGTCCTCGAGCTCGATCTCCTTGGCGACGGTGACGCCGTCCTTGGTGATGCGGGGAGCGCCGAACGACTTGTCGAGCACGACGTTGCGGCCCTTGGGGCCCAGCGTCACCTTCACCGCGTTGTTGAGAATTTCGACGCCGCGCAGCATCCTGTCGCGCGCGTCAACGCCGAACTTGACTTCTTTGGCTGACATGTGGGTTTCCTGAAAATTTTACTTGGTCTCACCCTTGGCGACGCCCAGCAGGCGCCCCTCAGGATGAGCGGTGCGAGCGATGGTTTAAGCGGCCTTCTTCTTGGCGGACGCGTCAGTGAGAACGCCCATGATGTCGCTCTCCTTCATGATCAACAGCTCCTGGCCGTCGATCTTGACCTCGGTGCCTGACCACTTGCCGAACAGGATGCGGTCGCCGACCAGGACGTCGATCGGGATCAGCTTGCCGCTCTCGTCGCGGCCACCGGGGCCGACTGCGATGACTTCACCTTGGGAAGGCTTTTCCTTCGCAGTGTCCGGAATGATAATGCCGCCAGCGGTCTTTTCCTCTGCGTCGATGCGCCTGACCACGACGCGGTCGTGAAGCGGACGAAATTCCATGAGATCTCCTAAGCGTTTACACTGGCTGATGATTTGACGTTGCTAGCAATCATTGCCCGCGAGTGCCAACGCGGGCGCAGCTGAAATAGGACTGATTTCCGGGGGGACAAGGGTTTGTAACCGGAAAATCGGCTCGTCGCGCGGGATCTCTATGGGGCTTACCCAGATCACCTATTCGAGTTTGCCGCCGAGCACCCGACCTTCTTCTGAGTGAGTTTGTACGTCTCTCGACCTAATGTCGCCGACCAGTTCAATTCCTCTGCCGCGTTGACCTTAAATTCGAGAAGGTAAAGGAACGCCGATCTGGTGCCGGTTCAGATGCGAATCGTCGGCTGACTTCGTTCCAAGATTGCGATGCGTTGGGACCTAAGGCAGCGGTCGGGAATTGGAGGTATCGCTCCGCTTGATGATGATCCGATAGCTCTCAGCACGTCGAGGCGAGGCAACGCTAATTGGCGAGAGCTAACGCAGGAACGTGCTCAGATCGTTCGGCACCTCGTCCATTTTCAGACGCGTCTCTCAGACCTCATTTGTTCTTCCTGCTTTGTCGGCGGATAGAGAAGGATTTGAAGGGGAGTGAGTCGGATTGCGGGTGTTTGACGAGCCTTCCACACAGGGGCACGCGGTGAAGAAGAGCGTCCGGGAACTGCATGTGTCGCAGCAAGACCGCCGAAGCAGAAGCGGGCAATACGACACAAGACAATGCCCATGAAGCAGTCCTCCAAGCCAAGTCCGTTTGAAGTTACAGCCTAGACGAGAGAGTTCGGCTGCAAAGCCGTCTCGCGTCAGCAGGGCAATCTTTCCCTCGACAACGTTCATGGCCGAACTTGGCCTTCCATTT
Organism: Bradyrhizobium sp. WSM4873; assembly: GCF_055811355.1. Classification (NCBI taxonomy): domain Bacteria; kingdom Pseudomonadati; phylum Pseudomonadota; class Alphaproteobacteria; order Hyphomicrobiales; family Nitrobacteraceae; genus Bradyrhizobium; species Bradyrhizobium sp. WSM4873. The sequence goes on from NZ_JBVVPS010000047.1 coordinate 31,631, forward strand.
GTAGACGCTGGCGTCGCTGAGGCCATGCTTGAGGCACAGATCGGCGACCGACACGCCGGCCTCATGCTCCTTCAAGATCCCGATGATCTGCTCTTCCGAAAAGCGGCTGCGCTTCATGCTCTGGTCCTTGTCGTGGGCCAGAACGAACTTCAAACCGGATTAAACCCGCGGGGCAAGGTCAGCCGCAGCTCGGCGCCAAATTCGAACTGCGTTTCGTTTTCCTCCACGGACGTTTCTTCGCCGTCTTCGCACGGCATGGACGCAAGCGTGGTCTTGATCTCGGGGATCTTCATTCCCTCCACCATTCGCATGCGCTTGATGGCGATCGCGGTCACGACGTCCGACTGCCGATAGGCTCGTCTGCCCGAAGCCGTGTAGGCCGGAGACAGAAGTCCCCGGGATTCCCATACCCGGATCGTTGAAACCGATACACCAGCGTGCCGGGAGACGTCGGATATTCGAAGGGACAGAAGAATGACTTCCGAGATGCGGAAGCCATCGCCGAGGCGGTCCAACGCCCGACCATGAAGTTCGTCGCAACCAAGACCGCCGACCAGCTCGACCTGCAGGCGCTGCACCGCGTGCGCGAGCGATTAGTCGGTCAGCGCACCGGCGTCATCAATCAGATCCGTGCGTTCCTGCTGGAGCGGGGCATCGCCGTGCGGCAAGGCCTGCGCTCCCTGCGGTCCGAGTTGCCGGGTATCCTCGCGACGCGCACCGATGGGCTCTCGCCTCGCATGTTGCGCATCATCGAAGATCTGGCGGGCGACTGGCGCCGGCTGGATGAGCGTATCGAGGACCTCTCCAGCGAGATCGAAGCATTGGCCCGTCAAGACAAAGGCTGCGAGCGACTGATGACGGTGCCTGGCATTGGCCCGATCATCTCGAGCGCGATGGTGGCTGCGATCGGCACTGGAGACGTGTTCTCGAAAGGCCGCGACTTCGGCGCCTGGCTTGGACTGGTGCCGAAGCAGATATCGACCGGCGACCGCACGATCCTCGGCAAGATATCAAGGCGCAGCAATCGCTACCTGCGCGCACTGTTTGTGCAGGCCGCGTGGGTTGTGCTGGTCAAGGTCAAGGGTTGGGAGCGCTATGGCCTCAAATCTTGGATCGAAGCCGCGAAGAAACGATTGCACCACAACGTGCTGGCGATTGCGCTCGCCAACAAGCTCGCCCGGATCGCCTGGGCGGTTCTCAACAAGGGACGCGCCTTCGAGTGCGTCAACACGGAGGAGACGGCGTCCCGAGCTGCCTGATCCTCGCACCGTGCTCGGGGCCGTCAAGGCGCGGCCTGACCGCGGTAGAGCAAGACGTCAGGACAGCACGACGGCCGGCCTTGACGGCCCTTGCGCGCGGCGCGTCTGCGCGCGCAGGCAGGGACAAAGGAACGACCGCCAGGCACGAACTAGGGAACAGCACACGAGGTGAGGTGCGATCGATGACGAAACCAACATCCCTTACCCGCCGAGGTCTGCGAGAGGAATGAGACAACGATGGAGGATCGGTCTTCCCGGCGCATGCGAACACTGGTGACCCGAATGGCCCGTTCGAGGCCTGTCCGCTAATTAGCTCGACTGCGCGCTGATATCCATGATGGCCCGGAGCACAACACGCTCCAATCAGAGGCCGGATACATTGATGCAAGACCGCATCTGCCAGGTTGCCGAACCTCTTGCAACGCGCGGCCGGACCAAACATTCGGGTCATTGGCGTCCGTTTGGCGCTCCGGTGCGAACTTCCGGTCTACCCCTGTGATCTGATATAAAGCTGCACCACGCCAAGGGAAGCGATGGGCCGGGAGCGGACGTGCGGGATCGTTATGGATCACTCGCCGCGATAGACAGCTTCAATGTTATTTCCGTCGGGATCAAGAGCGAAGGCGGCGTAATAGCCAGGGCGACGCAGCCCCGGCGCGCCGTTGTCAGTTCCGCCCGCTCTAAGCGCAGCGCTGTGGAATGCATCTACCTCGGCTCTTGTTCTCGCAGCGAAGGCGGTGTGTTGCTTGACCGAATGCGGATGAAAACGGTCGATCCAAAACACTGGATAATCTTCGCCGTATCCGATACCGTCTGTCCCTGCACCTTCTGGCATTTGCATCACTCTTTCCAGACCGAGAGCTCCGAGCGCGCCGTCATAAAACGCAGCGGAGCGCGCGACGTCTGCGACCCCAATCCCGGTATGGTCAATCACGGAAAAGCTCAGCGGAGTGGTATTATGGCAACTCCACGGAGCCGGAGTCAGTTCCGGGTCACAAGCGGCAGTCTAGGCAAGCGCCGCCCTGGGTCCGGTTTACCGCCAGTACCCGACAGCGAAATGGGCTCGAGGATGTTCAGTTAAGGGCCAGATGCGCGCCAACGCCCGCGAATTGGGAGGCTGACGTGTAACCCGTTGGTGTTGTATCATTCGCGCCACCCGCCCCAGTACGTGAATGTGAAGGAAAACAGAGCATGCCGGAGTTTCAGATCGGCGTCTGTTTTCGCACACCGGGGAAGACATGGGACGCGGACACCTCGAGGCACGTCACGGCGATGACAGAGGCAGGTAACGGCATTCAAGCGGTAAGCACTCCGGAACTGGTGCACTTCATCCATGTCGGTGACCCGCAGGACAGCAAGCCAATTCGTAACGCCAGCTTCGGGTCAAAATACGAAGAACTCAACGAGAGAAAATCCAGTCCGCCATGCGCCGGTGAGCGGACCTGTTGAATGCCGCCGCTACTTCGCAGATAGTCCAAAGATCGCACCTACTTGGCCGAGTGTTGCCCGCTGGCCGGTATCTCGATCTGAAAAACGGAACCAGCGCAGTCTGACTTGGCGAGCCGCAATGTGCCTCCGAAGCCCGCTACCAAGCTAGAAGCGATGGCGAGGCCCAAGCCGATACCAGCGGACTTCTTCGTAAAGAATGGATCGAATATGCGCTCGCGATCCTCAACCGGAATTCCAGGCCCGGAGTCCTCAACCGACAATAGTATCCTCGACTGGCCGTTTAAACTCGCTGTGAGCCGCAGATGTCGGGCTTCTGGAGGCACGGAGTGCATTGCGTCTACAGCGTTCTTGACGAGGTTCAAGAGCACTTGCTGCAATTGCGTGCTATCTAGATGCACCTCTGGGAGACTACTCTCAAATTCTGTGGTGACAGCTACTTCATGGACTGTAAGCTCATGATGCAACAGTCTAAGTATTAAGCGAACCGCATCCTCAATACGTGTAGATGCGCTTCGATCAGTCGTTTTCTTTGACAGTTCGCGAATGCTCGTAATGATTTCGTTCGCGCGAAAGCTGTCGCCTTCTATATCACTGAGTATATCGTCCATTTGATCAAGCTCTGGAGGCTTCGAACGAAGTTGGCTCCGCGCGGTGTTGGCATTAAGCGATATCGCTGCCAACGGCGTCCTTAGTTCGTGGGCAATGGCCGCCGTGACAGCATCTATGCTCAAAAGTCGGTTGGCGCGTTCGCGGCCTTGTAAAATGATCGCACTGGCGAGACGTGAATAGAGAAAGATTGTTTCGACGATCAGCACGCTCAGCAACATGCAACTGGCAACGAGAACAAAGCATCTAGCTGCGTACCAACCAATCGTAAATCGTATCGAGCTGCCGATGATTGCCACCAAGAAGCTAGGCATGTAGGCAAGCAACGTCACGATCAACCACAAATCTAGGATCGTACGTCTACGTAACAGCAATACCGCTGTCGCGGTAGCACCCCAGAGCCACAGCGCGAGGTTGACCTGATTCCCAAATTTCGTCTGCAATCTGATGTCATTAGTGAAGAAGCTTGGCAGGTATTCCGTCTTTGTGCATACGATCCAAGTGAGTACAGCAATCGTCGCAAGGACACCACCAACAGTAACTATGATCGGTGCCATTTTGGATCCGGCCGGAAACTTGCTGTTTCCGATGGTGTCTTTGGAGATTGCATAGACAAGGACAGCCGCCGTAAACGTGCTGTGCCAAAGCACGTAAATCCAAGCTGGAGTGTTAGGTCCGTCACCAATCAGACCGTCGGGCGCGTACCCGCCCGGAAAAGCGAGCGTCTGCAGGAATGCAAATGAGCCGCTGAATATGTAAGCGCTCGCGAGCGCAAGCAACGCGCGTTGCGGTTGGATAGAAAATTGAGCGAACAGAAAAATTGCCGTGAGGAGATCGGCAACGGCTAAGACGGTTTGCAAAACCGGGATGAATGAGTCAATTCGGCGGACCTGTATGTTCGCGTATGGTGCCATAACTGCCGCCGCCACCATCAAAAGGACGATGACACCGACTGCTACGGCACGTTGCCGCGAGCTTGCCGGCATCGTTGCGATTATCAATGGAAAATCTTGACCCACTTCGTCTGCAGGCAATTGGCTCATTCCAAACTTAGCTTGATGAAATTTCATCGCGTCGTCCTGGCTATCTTGGACAATGAGTTCAGGGTCAGCCAAAGAAAACAGTAATGCAGTGAGAAGAGTAAGCTTCTGTTCGACCCCTAATCTAACCATGGCGGCTCTATTTCAGCCAGCATAGACGTCCGGAATGGGTCAATCGCGTCGGCCTGCTCCCGATGTGATGACTTCCGGTCTACCCCGGTGAACGGGCATGTAGCGGCAGCCCGTCATGGAAGCGAAGGCCCAATAGGCGACGTCACGCCCAAACTTGACTGACACGACGCCGCGCGGCTAGCGAAGCGGGCGGGACCGGCTGAACAAGAAACGGCTGGGAGTGAACTTTCGGGCTACCGCGAGCGCGCTGCCCTCGCACGTTTCGAGCGCGATCTTCTGGGCCAGCATGACGTCTCCAATCGGAAGATCGCCAACGGGCAGGAAACACAAGCCGATCCTTGGACCGCCGTTTTCGCCGATCTCGCAGACATTCGCAGCCGCTCCCGCATAGATCCTATAGTGGTTGCCCGTGTCGCCGCCGATTACCTCGAAATAACCCTTTTCCGCGAATTGCCGCCGTTGGACAGGCGAGAGGTAATGCAGCAGCAGCAGCAGCGCGCGTCCTTCCGGAGTGCTCTCGGCGCCGTGTCGAATGAACAGCGCCTTTGCAGCTCTCATCCGTGAGCGTTCACCCGGCCGCGAGCGTCTGAACAGCCGCACGGCTTCGCGATTCAGCCGCCGACCAGCCTGGGGAAGAAGAGAGTTTCTTCCGCAGTGGGGTCGAACGATCGGATCCGCGACACCTGACCTGAACCGGTCCGGACCGCGGCGGTGAAGCCGACGTTCGTCAGCTCGCGGAATCGCTGCTCCGCCTTGGCTACTTCCCCTGCATCGTCCGCATCGAAGAAGTGACGGCTGTCGCCGGTACTGTCCATCACGGTCTGCATCGGCATGCGGATCCCTCCTTGTTGATCATGACAGAATATTGTTGAAGCTCCGAAGTTCCTCGATCGCACCAAAGCTACTGCCTTTCGCGTCTCGCAACCAAGGCTTCGGTATGGTGGTACGCAGATGGCCCGCAAGCCAGGGCGCAGATTTTGTGGACTTCGGCGAACAGCATCAGCCCGCCACAGCGTCACCGGATATGGCCATTGGTCGAAAGTCGGTCCGCATCCTTCCACAAACCAGCTTTCGCATTCACATACGATAATTCATCTGATGGGGAGCGCAGGTACGCTCTGAGCGGGGCCTTGTAGAGAGGCTTTCATGCCGTACTATGAATTCGAGCTTGTCACCGATGCAACATGCCAGCATCAGGGCGGAATGATCTTAGAAGATCGACAAGGAGCGGCGGACCAAGCAGAACGTCTCGCAGCGGAGCTCACGCTGGTGCGACCAGAACTGATGTCCCACAATTCCGCAATTCGGGTTCGAGATCACAGCAACGCTGAAATCTATCGCACTGCGCTCGATGCTCTTGCAATCCGGAAACGCCACCCAGGTCCCGGCACACGATTGTACTCACGATAGCACAACGTTCGTGCTGCCGATTGGACATTCATCCGGCTGCATCACCAACAGCACCAAGCTCACCGAGGCGGGTTCAATTCGCCTGCAAGCCAACCGACCGCATCTGTCTTCATTGGATCCACAGCGAACGACGCCGTCTCGGTACGTTCGCAGGTCGAGCATTCGAACGTGCGCGTCTCGAATCCGGACTTGCCGGGAGAGATGCGCGCCAATGCCATCCGGTGTTTGCATACGGGACACATCGGCCGTTCGTTGGTACACGAAGTCATCCACTGGCCCCAAAGAATACTCATTTACCCCAATCCGATTTTCAAAACGACAAAAGGTGAGCGCTAGGCAGCAGCTAAGTCATGCTGACCAGGGATGAAGCAGCGTTCAATGTCTGTTGGGAGAGGAGTCGCCGCCAAATGCTCCCAGTATTCTGCCTCGGCGAGCAGTTTCCAGCTTCTGTCAGGATGAAGCGCGGCACTCTGCCGACAGAGCGCGCCATCGCGCGCAAGCGCTGTGCGGTTTCCATTCCAGCCTCCCATGTTTTTCCCACCTTATTTTTTGTTTTTGCGTTGGAGTCATTATGATTATGCGCGAGAACTAATTTTTTGTTTTTCCTGGCCCCGACCGCCACTCGATATGCTTGCTGCGGTTGGCTTTCGTCTCGAGCGCCAACGCTCTTCATTTGATGCAATGTTCCGACTGGACATTCGTCCTGGTTGAAACCTTTGTGCTCTGACGGACCACACGGCTCCGCCACGGCTTTTGCTGTACATGCGGTGCTCGCGAACGATACAGGGAAGGAATTTCGGCGCGGAGAGAAGGACCTCTTCAGCCCTGACCTGATCACGCAATTACGCCTTGGAACGCGCGCTTACTCCAGCATCCGTGGTCGCCTCCAGAGGAAACGCCCCGCAGAGCGCCCGCCATCGCAATTCTCAGTTGCCTTAAAGATCATTATGGGACCTTTGAGTCCCTCAATGGAGCTGCGAGTCAGGTTTCATCATCGTCGCCAACGTCGTCCTGATCGTCTTCGTCCGAATCGATGGCCATAGCTTCGATGTAGTCACAGCAGGCATCCCGGAGCGTGCGACCCGATGTCGGATCGTCAGGGAAAACCACCATCCCCCGGTCTTCTTTCCATAGATGGAAAAGGGCCATGTGAGCGACATGACGCTCGCGCGTGCTGCACGATATCCGTGCGGCTACACAACCCAGCTTCAGCGGTCGACAAGCTTATAGATGCGCTGTCAAACGATGATGTGCTCGCAATGATATCGTTGACTTGTCGTTTTGGAAAGCCGCCGCACCGCTTAGGCTCGTGGTGGCCGGCACCACCCGTAAATTTCCCAAGTGCCGGTAACCAGGCGCAATGGTTAAATTGCGGCAGGTTTGACCGCAGCATCATGAAAACACAAAAGCCAAAGCAATGGGCCGACCGTGAGGTCCAGCAATTATCCAAGCTGGCCCGGGCAGGCGCTGGCGTATCGAAGAGTCGCAGCCGAGCTGGGCCGTCACGCAGGATCTGTGAGGCGAATGGCGCGAAGGATAGGGATACTGTTGAAGAAATAGCCGTTGAGGAAGCTCGCATCCCCGCCCGAATGAGCGCAGCACGACGCACCTACAACCCCAAACCGCGACTAATCTCCCGCACAACCGTGCGCGCCGCGTCAGTATTTCGACCATAGAAGAGCGCTGATCGAGTTGCGAAAAGAATGGTCAGCCCAAATAGCGCGATGGCAATACCTCTAAAATGGTGGCGGACCGGGTTGAGCGATGCAACGCACGTCTAAACGGCCCCAGCCGCAGGTTGGGAGAAACAGCCGGGGCCGTGCATTCCCATTCCATGTGCCGTAATCAGCCGTAATCGGCACGCCTCGGTTCGGCGTCGGCCACGAGCGGAAAGTCGCTTGCGCTCTGAGAAACAGGCAACCGCAGAACGGTTTTTCACCCGGTACCGTAGCTGGCCCGTGAGTGCTCTGGTCGTCAGGTGTTGTGACACCCGGCGATCTTCTAAGCTGCGACGCTCCTCCTGCTTCCTGATTGAAAAGGAGACATTCGCTGGCGCCCGCCGCTCTTCCGGCGCGTTTCAGTTAGGGCCGCCCCTGGCGGCTTACCTTCCACCAGTCAAGGCGCGAAACCTGGGATGCCAGTTTGTCGGGCGACCCGCGCATCGGAGTGAACTTTGTATCGCTCCGCTCTGCGCGTTTGCAGTTGGGGCAGACGAAAAGGTGAGCGATTGTCTCTTCCGTGTTGTCGCGCACCAGCTCCGAGCGGAACCATCTCATAGTGATGCGGCAATTCGGACAGTGTGGGGGGTGAGTTGCCCCAGTGCTTTCTTTAGCTGGTCCATGCCACGCCCCCTCCGTTCCGGGAAACAGTAGCAAAGCATAACGATGCGCAAAGTATCAAAAGATACACACATTGAGCCGCCCAAACTCAGCTGAAGACACCAAGGCGAGCCGCGATGCCTGCGGCACGTCGGCAAGCTCTCCTCCAATGTGGTGGTCTAGGCCGGGGTGGGACCGAGTGCCGCGCGCGGGGCCCGTCTGGGCGGAAATTCGGGCCAGTGGCCGCGCGCCTTCCGGATCTCGACATCTTCTCGCAAGCCTAGTCGAACGCCTAAACCTCGGATGGCCGTTTGCGGAGAAGGGCAGGACGGTACTCGATTTCAAGCCAAGTTTTCCGGGCCGCAAACCGGACGGGATGGTCCGGTCGAGCAGCTGTCGTGCGAAGCCCGCGCCCCACTGTCGCCTCCACATGGATTGGCCGAATCCAACGACTGCAGCGCCGGCGTGCGGCAAGTACGCGGGCGCAGAGCATCTTGAGCCTCCTCCCTTCGTCTACTGTCGGGAAAATCCGGAAACTTTCCGAAATGCCTTGAGTTGGCAGCGACTGGGTTCGTCTCCGGAGAGTGAGCATGGTCGACAAAGTTGTTTTGAAGAACGCCACGGAGACCGCCTGGATGGTGTACCGGGCGCGCCACCCCGAGGTCGATGCGCACGACAGCCGGCGCTGCCTGCTGGAGCGCCACCTCCACGGGCGGTCGAAGCCGCGCGAGAGCGATACCGAAGAGCTCGCTGGCTTCGGGATAGCCTACCTGCAGCGGCTTCCTCGAGACGGACGTTGACGGCCGTGAAGACGCTCGCAGCGCACGTGGTCTGCGGAAGCACGAGGCCTTATTGGACGTTGCTCGCGATTTCGTCCCTCATTTCCGCGAGGATCGTGACAGTCCTGCGATTCGTGTTCGGGGTCTAGCCGATGCGGATTGCCCAGCTTGCTCCGTTGGCCGAGAGCGTACCTCCCAAGCTCTACGGCGGCACTGAGCGAGTGATCGCCTGGCTCGTGGACGAACTGGTCGAACTCGGACACGACGTCACCCTGTTTGCAAGCGGGGACTCCAAGACAAAGGGAAAGCTTCACGCCGTGTGGCCGCGCGCGCTGCGCCTGGGGCGGAAAGGGGCGGATCCGAGCGCAGCCTGCGCGCTTCTGATCGAAGCCGTCGCCGAGCGAGCGCGCGACTTCGACGTGATCCACTCGCACGTCGACTGGTTGCCCCTTCCGGTGCTCAGCCGAGCCGGCGTGCCTTTCCTCACGACGATGCACGGCCGGCTAGACCTTCCCGGTCTGCCCCAGGTAATCGGTGCCTTTGCGGACGCTCCGTTCGTCTCGATTTCCGCCGACCAGCGTCGTCCGCATCCGGAGGCGAACTGGATTGCGACGATCCAGCACGGACTGCCCAAGGATATGTTTCGGCCATCCTACGAGCCAGGTTGGTACCTGGCCTTTCTGGGGCTGCTGACGGCGGACAAGGGGCCGGAAGATGCCATCCGCATCGCGCGGGCGGCGCGGATGCCCCTGCGGATCGCTGCGAAGATTCCTCGGGCGGAGACGGCCTACTTCAAGAACAAGCTCGAGCCGAACATCGCTGGCCAGACGGTTCAGCTCGTCGGCGAGGTCGACGACGCGAAGAAACAGCCTTTTCTCGCGAATGCAGCAGGCCTGCTGTTTCCGATCGATTGGCCCGAGCCGTTCGGTCTGGTCATGATCGAGGCTATGGCGTGCGGGACGCCCGTGATCGCCTATCGATCAGGCTCAGTGCCGGAAGTCGTGGAGGACGGCGTCACCGGCTTCATCGTCGATGGTGAGGAGCAGGCGATCAGGGCAGTGAAAGAACTATCCCAGCTGGACCGACGCATGGTCCGCGCCCGGTTCGAGGAGCGCTTCGCCGCAAGCCGGATGGCGAAAGAGTACGAGACCCGATATTGCGACCTGGTCGCTCGTGGAAAACGCTTCGGGTGAGAGATTTTTCCGCAGCTGGCTTGTGGACCGGCATGACTCGAAGTCTTGGCGATCCGTCTGGAGTCCGGAGCAAGTGAAATTCCAGGGTTGAGGTCGGCTCAAGCGGGCGCGGATTAGGACGTACTCCGCGATCGCTTTCAATACCTGCTCTCGGGAGCGCCCGCGAAAAGCATTTCACAGAGTATGGCGCAGAGCATAGTTTCTAACGCGGAACTTTTGCCCCAACACAACACTACGGTCGGTGGTAGAGGCTAAAATCATGAGACACGAACCATCCCGGATCTCAAAATTCTTCGGTGATTTGGCTAACAAGACTTCGCTTGCGGCTGGCCGCGCCTCGACCTTCCTGTTAGCCGCGGGTGTGGTGGTCGTATGGGGCATCAGCGGCCCACTCTACCAGTTCTCGGACACGTGGCAGTTGGTCATTAATACTGGGACCACAATCGTAACTTTCCTTATGGTATTTCTGATTCAGAACTCGCAAAACCGTGACAGCGCGGCCATTCAGGTGAAGCTGGACGAACTCATTCGCGTGAGCGCGGCGCGCAATAGTCTGGTGGGAATCGAGCACCTCACAGATGATGAGATTGAGGAGCTTCGCTCGAAATGTGAAGCGCGTGCCCGAGCCGAGAAAGCCGGAGATGAGACACTCGATCGGACCCGACAGTCAGCGCGGCGAGCCGCCGAGCAGATCGCGAGCTGACGATGTCAGCGCAGGAATCACCGAAAAGACCGTTAGAAAATATCGACGCCATCCTGCGGCTTGAAAAGCAGGATGAGGAAAAGATCGATCTTCATCATCGTGTTTTTCATGCAATCGGATCATTCGCGGCACTCCGCAGTTCGTTGTGCTGCAATGCGCGGCGGTGGTGTGCTGGATTGCCTTCTGTGGGGCATTCCCCGGAAGAGCTTCTTGTGGCTGATCAGATACCCCTCCCGCCTGAGCAGAACATGCAGCCGCCGATAGCCGAAGCGGCGGCGCTCCTGGGCGATCGCCCTCATGCGCTGGCGAAGGTTAGCATCGACAGCCTGGGGCGTCCGATATCTCATGGTCATACGGCAGCAGCCGATGGCTTTACACGCGCGCCGTTCGCTCATCCTATGGGCATCCACCAGATGAGCGACAGCCTTCCGCTTCCCAGCGGGCGTCACCACTAGACTGTATGTCCCCCCACAAAATGAGGCGACTCACCCTCGATGTTGCGACGAGGGTTGCCCGGATGGACCGGGT